>JAAZKR010000086.1 GCA_012799725.1 Oligosphaeraceae bacterium
AGGCTATGCATGGTGCAGCCCTTGTCAGGGCTCAGTCGCCTTTTGGCTTCAGTCCGCATTGGAAGAAGGTGCTGATTGACGGACAAGGGGAAAAGTCAACTGCTTTTTTAAGGATGAATAGTCCAGTAAAAAATCATCCGCAGGTTACATGGATTTTCACGGTGTATTCTAGTAAATTTACGTAACCTGCGGATGAAACAAGCGATTTCTCCGGCTTATCATCTGAACTGCCAGAAAAGAACTTGTATATCAATAATTTGAAGACTGTTTTTTAGGAAAAACGCTTATTCTGCGCCGGCTTTTATTTTGCTCCATATCTCGTTACGCAGTAATTTTCCGGCGGCATCAGGCTCACGAGTAAAGACTGACTTTTCCAGAAGCTTTTCGTCCACAAAGATAGACTTGTTGTTTTTTATTTCATCGCTGAGCAATGGGTATGCGGCTTGGTTCGGGCATCTGTAGTAGCAGTACTCGGTATTATCAGCGGCATTTTGGCCATCATGCAGGAAATTGATAAACTGATGCGCCAATTCCGGATTGCCGGCTAGTGCCGGGATAACCATGACGTCGCAGCTGAGCATGCTGCCCTCCTCCGGAATAACGAAGTCAAGTTCTGTCGGGTTTTCCTCAACCGCCTGCATAACGTCACCTGAATAGCCCATTACCAAGTGAAATTCGCCACTAGCCAAGCCATTCTTATATTGTTCGTTCTCAAATTTGGCGGCGTTGGCACGCCATTTCATGACCAGCTTCCTGGCCTCTTCAAGCACAGCAGGATCAACGCTGTTAGCGTCTTGACCAAGCACAAACAAAGCCGCTCCAATGACCTCGACTTGGTCATCCAGCAGAGTCATACGTCCTTTAATACTTTCGTCCTCAAGCATATTCCAGCTAGGCTGAAAATGCGGCAGCTTCTGTTTATTGTAACCTAAACCGGTATAGCTGAGCATATAAGGCACGGAGTAAACACATTTCGCATCGGGCATCATTTGCAGGATGGACTGATCCAAATTCTTCAGGTTGGGCAGCAATGCATGATCCATAGGCATAAGCATTTTATCCTGCACCATGAGTTCAACGATATAGTGGCTGGGCACTATGAGATCGTAGCCGCCGGCTCCGGCCTTGAGCTTGGCATACATCTGCTCGTTGGAATCAAAGGTGTCATACACTACGCGGCAATCGAATTGCCGCTCGAAAGCCTTGATTAAATCGGGCGAAACATAATCAGCCCAACAGTAGAGATGCAAAACCTGACGCTGCTTCCAACAGGAAGTAAGCAAAAGAACGGCTGACAGAAAAATACCAGCGAGAAAAAAATTACGCATCCTGTCTCCTTTTTGATTTACTAGTCAAGACTTATGTCCTGATTTCGGCTTTGTTACATGTTAAATAAGCAGATAGAAACGTTGAATTATAATGTATCAGAGACCGCCCGAGAGTTCCAACTCGATACCTGTGACGTAGGCAGCCTGGGCACTGGCTAAGTAGAGCACGGCTGCGGCAACCTCCTCTGCCTGCCCGAAGCGTCCCATGGGAACCATAGCCTTATAGGCCTTATGCTGTTCGTCAGACAGGTCGGAGATAAAGTCAGTGTCGATAAATCCGGGGGAGACGCAATTAGCCGTGATTTTACGCTTAGCTAATTCTTTGGCCAGGGACTTGCACATGGCCAAAATCCCTGCTTTCGAGGCGGCATAATTGGCTTGACCGGCAAAACCCATTCTTCCCATGGGGGAAGTGAGAAAAATGATGCGTCCATAGCGTTTTTGCAGCATGCGCAAAGCGCTCAACTTGGCCATATTAAAAGCGCCATCCAAGTTGACCTGCAATACCCGTCTCCAAGACTGTGCCGGCATCATGGCAAGAACCGCATCCTGACGTATGCCGGCACAATTCACCAAGATATCAAGCTGCGCGTATTGTCGGTCAAAATCCTCGAAGAAGGCGTTGGCCTGTTCAAAGTCGCCCACATCAAAACGGCGCAACTGCAAATTGGCAGCCAGCTCGCCTTGGCTATCGGCAAACTGCTCCGCCGCATTTTGGTTATTAGCGTAAGTAGCAACTACCTTGGCTCCAGCACACAAAAGCGCCGTACTGATTGCTGCGCCTATTCCGCGAGTGCCGCCGGTGACGATGGCGATCTGTCCTGTAAAATCAAACTTAATCATCCACAGCCTCAAATAAAACTACAGAGCTGCGGTCGCGCTTCGGGCTTTTGTCTTGGCGCATCCGCAACCGCTCCTCAGTTATGCTTCTTTTCAATTTTAGCCCAGCTGTCGCGCAGCGCCACGGTACGATTGTAAACTGCTTTCTTATCGGGTATATGATCATGCCGGTCGCTGCAGAAATAGCCCACTCTTTCGAACTGCACCCGGGATTCCGGTGGCAGTTCCAGCAGCGCCGGTTCCAGCTTGCAATCTTTCAACAAGGTCAGCGAGTCCGGGTTCAAATTGGACATATAATCCAGGCCTTCTTCGCAATCGTCAGGATTCTCACAGACAAAGAGTCGGTCATAGAGCCTGACCTCTGCCGAAACGGCGTGGCCGGCTTCCACCCAATGTATGGTTCCCTTCACCCGGCGTCCATCCGGTGCCGCGCCGCCGCGGGTCTCGGGATCGTAAGTACAGAGCAGTTCGCAGACATTGCCTTGCTCATCGTGTTTTACATCGTGACAGGTTAAGAAGTACGCCCAGCGCAGACGCACCTCAGCTCCAGGGGAAAGGCGGTGATATTTGCGTGGCGGCACTTCGCGAAAATCATCCCGGTCTATATAAATTTCGCGAGAAAAGGGGATTTTGCGGCTGCCCAGCTCGGGCTTCTCCGGATTATTAAGCGCTTCCAGCCATTCCACCTGCCTTTCAGGATAGTTGGTTATAGTGACTTTCAGCGGGTCAAGCACTGCCATATAGCGGTCGGCATTTATATTCAGGTCTTCACGCAGGCAATTTTCCAGCATCTCCACCTCGGTAATGCCGGTGAATTTAGTGATGCCGAGTCGCTGCACGAAGTCACGTATGGATTCCGGGGTATAGCCACGTCGGCGCAGGCCGCAGAGCGTCGGCATACGTGGGTCATCCCAGCCATTTACCTTGCCCTCCTCTACCAGGCGCAGCAGTTTGCGCTTGCTCATCACGGTGTAGGTCAGGTTCAACCTGGAAAATTCGATCTGTCTGGGTTTATGCACAGGCAGCGGTTCCAGGAACCACTCGTAAAGTGGGCGATGTATTTCAAATTCGAGGGTGCAGAAAGAATGCGTGATACCCTCAATAGAATCCTCCAGCCCATGTGCCCAATCATACATTGGGTAGACGCACCATTGATCACCGGTGCGGTGATGCTCCATATGCAGGATGCGATACATGACCGGGTCGCGCATATGTACATTAGGCGAATTCATATCTATTTTGGCACGCAGTACCTTGCTGCCATTGGGGAACTCTCCTTGGCGCATGCGTTCGAACAAATCCAAGCTTTCTTCGATGCTGCGGTCACGCCAGGGACTAGGCTGTCCCGGTTCAGTCAGGCTGCCTCTGCTTTGCCGAATTTCCT
The DNA here is from genome assembly GCA_012799725.1 of Oligosphaeraceae bacterium. GTDB lineage: Bacteria > Verrucomicrobiota > Lentisphaeria > Oligosphaerales > Oligosphaeraceae > JAAZIY01. The sequence goes on from JAAZKR010000086.1 coordinate 3,553, forward strand.
CGGCGCTCTGCTCGTCCACATAGGCCAATCCCAACTTGATCATGTCTACGGCATAATCATACATCTGCTGAAAATAGTCTGAGGCATAGCGTGTGGGTCCATCCCATGTAAATCCCAGCCAGCGTACGTCTTCCTCTATAGCCTGTACGTACTCTATGTCCTCCTTGCCCGGATTGGTATCATCCATCCGCAGGTAGCACTTGCCGCCGTATTCAGCAGCGATTCCAAAATCTATGCAAATAGCCTTGGCATGCCCGATATGCAGGTATCCGTTAGGTTCGGGTGGAAAGCGCGTACGTATTTCCTCAGGCTTGTATTTGCCGCTGCGTATGTCCTCGTTAACGATAGCGCGTATAAAGTCTACCGGGGCATTTTCGTTGTTATTTGGCATGGTGTTTTCTGACATCGCTAAACCTGTGGGACAATTTGACTGTAAAATCGCTGCCGCGACTTTCGTCATCTCACATTGTTATATTTGAATTGGTTCATGTATAAACAACCCCATCCGAAGACTGGCTCGAATGGGGTCGTTTTCAGGAATTATGCCATAACTGAGTTTCTACCACTCAGTAGTTGGCGCAATGTACTTCGAAGTAAGCTTTGGCATGCTGGCATACCGGACACATGTCCGGAGCTGCATCGCCGGTATGCAGATGGCCGCAATTACGGCAAATCCACACTGTACTCGCGCTCTTCTTGAAGACGCTCCCGTTCTTCACATTCTCAAGCAGCTTCAGATAGCGTATTTCGTGATTGCGCTCTACTTCGCCGACGCCTTCAAAAGTTTCTGCTATTTCTGTAAAGCCTTCTTTACGTGCCACCTCAGCGAACTCTTTGTACATTTTGGTCCACTCTTCGTTCTCACCTGCGGCGGCAGCCTTCAGGTTATCTGCCGTGCAGCCTATGCCTTTGAGCAGTTTGAACCAAAGCTCAGCGTGTTCTTTTTCGTTACGCGAGGTTTCATCAAAAAAAGCGGAAATTTGCTCGTAACCTTCTTTGCGGGCCTTGCTGGAAAAATACTCATATTTGACTCGTGCCTGGCATTCGCCTGCAAAGGCGTAAAGCAGGTTTTTTTCCGTCTGACTGCCTTTCAATTCGGCCATTCGGATACCTCCAAGACTAATGTTTTGTGAATTCCTTCCAAAAACTAACACAGCTTTTGGGACATACGTATAATTTGCACATCATTGCTAAAATTTCAAATGAATTTACCCCAAATCGGCTTCCCCCTTATTACATTTTGATATATATTCACGGTTGTCGATGCCTATCCCGATTTTCATTTTCCGGCCCCTTGCCCCGACACACAAAAATGCCCACATATTTTTTAGCCAGCCAAAATCTCCATAAGCTCATTGAAATGCAGGCTATTTTGCAGGACAGTGGCGTACGTCTGCGCCCTTTGAGCGAAATGATACAGATGCCTGAAATAGACGAGGATGGCGACACCTTTCTAGCCAATGCAGTCAAAAAAGCATTGACCGGAGCGCGCCTCAGCAGCTGTTTTGTACTTGCTGACGACTCCGGCTTGGAAGTCGCGGCCTTGGACGGTGAACCCGGGGTTCACTCGTCGCGCTATGCCGGCCCGGGCAGCAGCGATGAGCAAAACACTGCGAAGCTACTACGTTGTATGCAGGACATCACCTGCCGTCAAGCTCGTTTCGTCTGCGTGCTGGCAGTAGCCGGCCCAGAGGGGCTTGTCGGTACGGCAGAAGGCGAGGTGCGCGGGCGCATCGCCCTCGAGCCGAAAGGGCACGGCGGTTTCGGGTATGATCCGGTCTTCATACCCGATGGTTATGAGCAAAGTTTTGCGGAGCTTTCCGAAGAATGTAAGAACCAGCTCAGCCATCGCTCGCGAGCTCTGGAAATGGCACTGCAAATCGGCTTGCTCCAATAAAACTATATGCAGACCCACTACAGCAAAAATACAAGCCTTGCTTCTGAACATAAAAAAAACACTAAAACACATCCAGGAGATTTTATGTTCTGATTCAGGAGACGTAAAACAGAAAAAATGTACAGCCATCCCACAGACTATGATGTAATGTACAGAGTTGCCGGGCAGGCCAATGGTTCAAAAGTCAAAAAAAACGAATTATCTGCAACATCGTCCTGATTTTGCCATTTTTTCCCTTTGCTTGGCGGTGAAAGAAAAAAGATAACCGCAAAGAACGCAAAGAACCGCAAAGAACGCAAAGAACCGCAAAGAACGCCAGGAAAAGGGGATGAAAAAGAAGCTTGGCGACCTTGGCGGTGAAATTAAAAATCGAAAATGGCCTTTTGGTAAAAACGGTTTTGTTAAGCGTGAAATTGAACCAATTATGCCGTTTTTTACCGCTTATGGGATGACTGTGGAAAAAATGTTCAGATGCCGCCAGGCATAGATTCAAGGTATGATTCTTTGTTGTTGGAGGCACTCTCTGATAAATATTTCTGTAACGAATTGAAAACGTTGAAAAAACGATTACGTTATCAGATTCGCACCAATCAACTTTTTCATCTTTATTTTTCGACTATCACAATTGGAGTTTACCGTGTCTTCACCTTCAACTACGGCTTTTTGTCTAGCTCAGGCCGGCGGCGGTGCCGCTACCGGTGGCAGCCCACTCGGCTCCTTGCTTCTTATGGCGGCTCTTTTCGGGCTGATGTATTTTCTGTTTATTCGCCCGCAGAAGCGTCGGCAAATGCAGATTCAAGAGATGCTCAGCAAGCTAAAGGTAGGTGATCGGGTAATGACCAGTGGCGGAATGCTAGGCACAATAAGCAAAGTAAGCGACAAAACCGTGCGCATCGTGCTGGCGGATAAGGTGGAAATCGAGTTTGTACGCTCTGCGGTAGCCGACATCATCAAAGACCCCGAAGCGGAAACAAACGAAAATGCCGAACAGGCAGACAAGCCGGCTTCGAGCAAATAAGCCTGGAAGCAACGCACGGCGGATATATACTACAAAATGACAAAAACAAGACGGTTTGCGTACCGAGGCAATTCTCAAGGTTACGGTCTATGAAAAAATCTTTACTTATTCGTTGGTCCATCATGCTGTTTGTAGTTGTTGCATGGACCTGGTCCATGTTCCCGCTGCAGGATTCTGACTACCTGGAACGCTTCAGGCAGCTCTCGGCCAAGCAGGTGAACAAGCACATGCGTGCCGCTGAGAAATTCCCTGCCCTGGAAGAGGCTGAAGGCTTAAAGAAACAACTGGTTGAGCTGGAAGACAGGGAAAGCGAAGAATATAAGGCGATTGAACAGCAGCTCAAAGACTTGCAGAATTCAGAAGCATATCAAGCTCAAGCTAAGCTGCCCGGTGCCGATAGCCTGAAAGCTAAGATAGACTACCAAGAGCTTATGCAGAGGGTCGCCGACATACAGGAGCAGGACAGCAAGATATCCGGCTATAAAGCGCTGGAACGCGCTGCTAACGGCGATTCAGAAAACTATCGCATCAGCCTGAACCAGTTTGTTAAGGTGCCGTTGCAAGGCAAATCATCAAATAAAACCATTCTGCGCTATATACGCATTAAATCAGCCGGCAAGCTTAATCTGGGCCTGGACCTAAAGGGCGGCACCGAGTTTATCGTCGGCTTCGACAGCAGTGAACTGGGGCCAAATGACCGTGCTGAAGAAGTACGTGACCGCGTACTGGAAATATTGCGCAACCGGCTCGACAACATGGGCGTTACTGAACCTGAAATCAAGGCTATCACCTCGGACTCCATCTCCATCCGCATGCCCAGTGTGGATGAGGCTGATAAAAGCGATATACGCAGCACTATACGTCAAAGCGCCCGCTTGCAGTTTCACTTAGTGGCAATCAATAACAACGAGCTGGTCAGTCAGTATCACGCCGACCCGCGCCGCTTCCAAACCCCGATACACTTGCTGCGCAAGGAAATCGAGGAGGAACGTAATGGTGAACTGCATAGCGAAGTGGTCTTCATAGAAAAAGCGGCGGAACAGATCAAAGGTGACGATGTTGATCGCGCTATTCCTAATGTCAACCAATTCGGGCATTGGTCCATCAGCCTGCGCTTCAACGCGCGTGGCGCAGCAGCCTTCGCCGATGTCACCGGCAAGAATGTAGGCAGACGCCTGGCCATCGTACTGGATGACCGGGTGTACAGCGCACCGAATATCCGCGAAGCCATTACCGGCGGACAGGCCGAGATCAGTGGCGCGTTCAGCTTTGAAGAGGCCAAGCGTCTCTCCGGCGTTATCGCCTCAGGCAACCTGCCAGTCTCCATCCAGATAACCAGTGAGTTCGGCACTGAGCCCAGCCTGGGAATAGACTCCATTCAGAACGGTGCCGTGGCCGGTATGCTGGGTCTCTTCCTGGTAATTGTGATGATGCTCTGGTACTATAAATTCGCCGGCCTGATTGCGGTCGCCGCCCTGGTGGTCAATGCCCTGCTGGTAATCGGCACCATGGCCATCACCAAGGCCACCATCACCATGCCAGGAATAGCCGGTATGGTGCTAACCATAGGTATGGCGGTAGACGCCAACGTGCTGATCTTTGAACGTATCCGCGAGGAGCTGCTCAAAGGCAAATCCCTGGCTGGCGCGGTTGAAGCCGGATATAAGCGCGTTTTTGCCTGTATTCTGGACGCTAACCTGACCACACTGTTTACCTGCTTCTTCCTCTACAAATACGGCTCCGGCTCCGTGCGTGGCTTTGCCGTTACCTTGTCTTTCGGTATTGCCGCCAGCATGTTCACTGCCCTATTCATGACCAGAGCCATCTTCGATCTGCTAATAGAACGAAAGCTGCTGAAAACCCTGCCCATGCGTTCATTCAAGTTCTTGCATAACAAAAACATTAACTTCTTCAAATACAGTCGGCAGGTAATCATCCTCTCCATAGTCATGGTGTTGATCTCCATACTTACCGTCGTGGCCAGAAGGGACACCATCCTGGGCATAGACTTCTCAGGCGGCACGCAGCTGACTTACACTTGCGAAGGTGAGCCGCCAGATGTGGAGAAAATCCGGGGCTGGCTTGCTGATCAGGGGCATGACCGCGTCCGCGTAGGCTACAAGCGCGGACAAGGCGGTGATCGCGAACTGGAAGTAGTGATGGCAAAGATGGACATGGAATCCGGCGCATTCAGCCAAGCTTTGGACGAGGCCTTCCCGGAATGCAAGCTTACCATCAGCTCCACCTACTCTGTGGGTGGCAGCGTGGGCACCAAGTTCCGCAATGATGCCCTCTTAGCATCGCTGCTCTCTTTCATAGCCATCATCATCTACATCTCTTTCCGCTTTGAATTCATCTACGGGCTTGCAGCGGTGCTCGCCGTCATGCATGACGCGATAGTCTGCGCCGGACTTTTCTTCCTGTTACACCAAGGCGAGCTTTCTTTGACAGTGGTGGCCGCGATAATGACCATCATTGGTTACTCTATCAATGACACCATCGTGATTTTCGACCGCATCCGCGAAAACCAGCATATCATAAAAGGGCTGAGTTACAGCGAGCTTATCAACCTCAGCATCAATGAAACCCTTTCAAGAACCATCATGACCTCGGTCACCACCATGCTGGCCGTGCTCGCCCTGCTAGTCATGGGCGGTGGCGTCATCTTCGACTTCGCCATCATCATGTTCTACGGACTGATTGTAGGTACATATTCCTCTATCTGCATTGCCACTGCCATTGTTAATTACTGGCATCTGCGCAAACAACCGGTCAAAGCACATGAGGCAGGTGCTAAAAAGGCAAAAGCCAAAGCTAAAAAAGCTTAAAAGGGAAATGAAAAAGCCGCCGGGAACTTGCCGACGGCGACAAAGTGGATCAGTAAAACGGATGCAGGAAATGACGTCCGGCTTGCTACTTGTGAATTTGGCGCTATATTTAACGTTTCACGCAATTTTATAAAATTTGAATACGAACAGCTAAGGAAGACAGAATGTCAGTCAAGATCAGACTTCGCCGCACCGGCAAGCGCAATGCCGCCTGTCACCGCATAGTGGTATGCGACTCACGCTCACCCAGAGACGGGCGTTTCATCGAAAACATCGGCTTCTATGATCCGCGACACAAAAATGAAAAGATCGACTTGGAACGTGTCGACTATTGGCTGCCACGCGGGGCACAGCCCAGCGAAACGGTGCAGGCTATCATTAACCGTGCCAGAGCCGGCAAACCAATGATGCCTCCCGAGCCCAAGAAAAGCGTGGCTCCGGTAGCGGTTGAAAAAGAAACCGACAATAACGAGGCGGCTGCGGAAGCTCAAGCAGAGACCCCCGCAGCAGAAGCGGAAGAAACAGCAGAGACTCAGGCAGAAAGCACTGAGTAAGATTCGGAAAAAATTAAATGGCTATCTCCTTTTTTAAGAGGATTTTCGGAGGCGACTCCGAGGAACGCAATTCAGAAGCCGAAACGCGAAAAGAAAAACAGAGGCAGAGACGCTCGCAGGCTGCAAGCAACAACGCCGGTGAAGCCGGCGATCCCGCCGTCGATCTGTCCGGGCTGGAAGCCTTTGTCGAGTACGTAGTCAAAGCTCTGGTAGATGCGCCCGAAAAGGTAAGCTTGGAAAGCGTGGAAAAGGAACGCATCACGATCATTCAAGTGCGCTGTGAAAAGAGCGACATAGGCAAGATCATCGGCAAAAGCGGCAAAACCATCGCCGCCATACGCTCCTTGGTTTCCAGTGCGGCCGGTCGCAGCGGGCTGAGGGTCAGTGTTGACGTCTTAGACTAAACGACTAATGGTGTTTTTATGCGGCTGGACATAGTAAGCCTGTTTCCGGGCATCTGCTCTGCCGCTTTAAGCCAGTCCATCATTGGCAGGGCTTGGCGCTCCGGTCTGGTTGAAATCAATTTGATAGACCTGCGCGATTTCAGCCATGATCCACGTCACAGTGTCGATGATCGCCCTTACGGTGGTGGTGCCGGCATGCTCTTGAGCCCTGCTCCGCTTTTTGAATGCCTGCAAAGCTTGGCTGATGAGCGTTCACATATCGTTTTTCTTTGTCCACAAGGGCAACCTTTTGATCAAAGCCAAGCACGGCGCTTGGCTGAGATTGAGCATCTGATCCTGGTAGCCGGACATTACGAAGGCATAGACGAGCGAGCCAGGCAGCGCCTGATGCATGAGGAGGTCTCCCTGGGCGACTATGTACTCACCAATGGCGCCATCGCTGCGGTAGTACTAGCTGATGCGGTTCTGCGTCTCTTGCCCGGGGTGCTTGGCTCGGCGGATTCCGCCGTAGATGAGACTTTCGGCTCTTCGCAGCTGCTTGAATATGCGCAGTACACTCGACCGGCACAATTTGAAGGCATGTCGGTGCCCGAGGTACTGCTCTCCGGAAACCATGAAACCATCGCCGACTGGCGCCGCCGACAGAGCCTGTTGCGCAGCATTTCCAGAAGGCCGGACCTGTTTGAAAATAATGTTTTATCTTGTATAAAAGATGGAGATAATTCCCATGAATGTTATTGAAAAGATTCGTCGCGAGAACCTGAAAACCGACTTGCCGGCTCTCAATATTGGCGACACTGTGCAGGTTGACGTGAAGATTGTCGAAGGAGATAAAGAGCGCATACAGGCTTTCACCGGTACGATTATCGCTAAAAACGGCAGCGGAGTCTCGGAGAGCGTCACTTTGCGCAGAGTCATTTCCGGCCAGGGAGTGGAACGCGTGCTGCCCCTGCACTCTCCGCGCATCGTCGGCTTCAAAGTAGTGCGCGAGGGTCGCGTGCGCCGCGCCAAGCTCTACTATCTGCGCGGACAAGTCGGCAAGGCGGCCCGGGTAAAGGCCAAGCGCATAGTCTAAAGCCGACACAGCATTGCCTGCCCTGTTGGACAGTCAACAAACGAGGAGCCTGCTAAATTATGCGTCAGCGTAATTTGTCAGGCTCTTTTTCGTTAAATTCGAGCTCAAGCCTTAGGAGTCGTTCAAAGTCTGACAATGCCAGCTCAATCCTGCGACATGTTTTTGTACGAACGCCAAGCTTATGCGACTTGTGCGCCAGGCAGCGTTGCGGGCATAGACGAGGCCGGGCGCGGGCCGCTGGCCGGTCCGGTCGTGGTCGCCGCAGTCATCCTGCCGCCTGAAAGCGAGTTCAAGCTTGCGGTAGCCGACTCCAAAACACTGCATGCCGTCCAACTGGAAAAATTGGCCTACGCCTTGCGGCAAACACTGGGTCTACGCTATGCCATTGTAGAGTGTTGTGCCCGCCGCATCGATGAGATCAATATTCTGGCTGCCACGCAGCTAGCCATGCGTCAGGCTGCCAGGCTCATGCTGCCGCAAATAGAACTTGCGTTAGTGGACGGTTTGCCGGTGAAAGACTTCCCTGTCCCCGCTCGTTTTCTAGTCAAGGGCGACCGTCTTTCAGCCAGCATTGCTGCGGCCAGTATACTGGCCAAGACACACCGTGACCGGCTTATGCTGCGCCTGCATGAGCTTTATCCTCAATACGGTTTCGACCGTCACAAGGGATACGCCACCGCTGCGCATCTGGCAGCGCTTGAACACTTTGGCCCCTGTCCGGCACATCGCCGCAGCTTCGCTCCGGTAGCCCGCATCATTTCTCCTCCTCCGGAGCAGCTCAGTTTCGATTTTTCCTAAATTAACCATGCCTCCAACTTTAACCATAGAAAAAGCCCCCACAGAAATTGTGCAGCGTCTGCATGCTGCCGGCCATGAAGCTTATGTGGTAGGTGGGGCAGTGCGTGATCTTCTTTTAGGCGTGCAGCCCAAAGACTTCGATATCGCCACTTCCGCCTCGCCCGAAGAAGTACGCGCTGTTTTCGGGCGCGGTCGCTGTCGTATCATAGGCCGCCGTTTCCGCCTGGCACATGTGTTCATGAATCGTAATATCTATGAGGTGAGCACTTTCAGGCGCTGCCCCAGTCGCGAAGAAAGGCGAGGACGCAAGAGCGATGATGGCCTGATGATCTGGAATGACAACCAATACGGCAGCCTGGAAGAGGACGCCTCCAGACGGGACTTCACCGTCAATAGCCTATATTACGATATCTGTGGTGGACGCGGCATCATTGATTTCTGGGGCGGCCAAAAGGATCTGAAAAACAAGCTGGTTCGTGCCATAGGCGATCCGGTCGAACGTTTTGCCGAGGATCCGGTACGCATGTTGCGCGCCTTGAAGCTGCGCGGGCAATTCGGCTTCAAATTGGAAGAAAGTCTGGCCCGGGCTTTGCAACAGCAGAGGGACAACCTGAGTTTGGCCTCTCGCTCCAGGCTTTTCGAGGAGCTTTTGAAAGTACTTTCCACTTGTCGGGCCGAAGCCATCCTGGACTGTCTGCAAGAATATGGCCTGCTGCTGCAATTTTGGCCTGTACTGGCACAGTCCTGGGAGGAAGAAGAGGGGCAGCTAGCCAGATTCCTGCTGAAAGAACAGGGGCGCGAGCTGCAAGAGGGCAAAATCCATCTTTCCAAGGCCATGTCACTGTCCTGCGCCAGCCTGCCCTACTTAATGGCAGCCTTAGGCGGCGACGACATGAAGCTTGACTGGAAGCGCAATGATGCCTCCCGGCAGCTGGCCCAAAAAACTCTGCGTAATCTTTTTGAGGGCTATTCCCTGCCCAATTACTTTCAGGAGCGTGTCATCAGTATCTGTTTCCTGTTGCCCCGGCTCTTGGTCAAACGTCCTGCTCCCAAGACCTTGCGGCATTATGAGTACAAATATGCACGCAAATTGCTGGAATATCTCTGCGCATACTACAATTGGGACACGGCCTTGCTGCAAAAATTACCCGAGGCGGTCTTTAGAAACCAAGATGACGAAAAGCAAGCGCAGCAAAAGCAACGCAGGCCGCAACGGCGGAAAAAGCTCCCAGAAAACAAGCACACACGAAAGCAATGATTTTTTACGCAGGAAAGCCGCTTGAATTCCATTGTTTCCTGCAGCATCGTCCCAGGAGCGGAAGGCCAAACCTTTAGCGCCCTGCATAAGTTTAAGTTTGTCACTTACAATCTCAGATAGGCATTTCTTATGTTTAGATACCTTCTTTATGGTATAATCATCGCCATACACCTGTTGATGTTTATTGTATTGTTTATGAACAATCCGGTCTACAAGCAACGGGGCGATGGCGAAGCACCGCCTGCTGTGCAGCAAAGTGATGCAGCTGGAAGCCAAAGCCAAAGTGCAGCAGAAACAAACCGTGCCCCTGGCTTCCCGCTTTATTCCGATAATTATTACCGCAATGCCGGTCTCAACCTGGATCAGGAATTGCTGCGTCTTAGCAGCCAATGCAGGGCAGCTGCTGTCATAGACCCGGAACGCAAGATGCTGCTATGGGGCAAAAACGTAGACCAGCCCTACCCGCTGGCCTCGATTACCAAGCTGATGACCGTGCTGTTACTCATGGACGACTTACGCGCAGACAATAACAACCTGAGTTTAGACACGCCGGTGAAAGTCAGTCTCAGCGCAGCTAAAGTCAGTAGACGCCTGGAACGCGGCGTTTACTTGGATTCACGCGAGACCTTCAGCATAGACGAGCTCTTAAAAAGCGTGCTTATACGCAGCGCCAATGACTGCGCCTATCTGCTGGCTGAATTTCTGAGTGATGGCAAGCCGGAGGACTTTGTTGCCCGGATGAACCGACGCGGCAAAGAGCTGGGCTGTAAGAATTTTTTCTTCATCAACCCACATGGCCTGCCCGAAGGCAGTCAGGATAATCTTGGCAGCGTATTGGAAATAGCCTACCTAACTGAATATCTCTGGCGTTTTCCGGAAGTGATGAAATGGACCGCAACCCGGCGTGAAAGAATACGCGAAAATAGCAAACCTTTCGATCTGGACTCGACCAATGCACTACTGCGCACTTGCCCCGGCGTCAATGGCATGAAAACCGGCATGACCAACAGAGCCGGACATTGCATCGTGGTGACCTGTGAACGCGAACAAAAACGCATCATGGTCATAGTTATGGGGGTGACCGCAGTCAATGGTGCCAAGCTTCGTAACGACTTGGCACAACGCTTGGTGGAATGGGGCTATAAACAATCAAGCCTTTAAAGATAAATATTTTCAGAATACAAACAAGTGCTCCTGACCTCCACAAAACATTTTCCGTGCCTGTCTTTGTCAAAGACCATCTTTGACGCGCATTGTTATACAACCCTTAGCTGTTCCCTGTATCCAAAGACGGCTACAAACGAAATTCAGACAACTGAACCCCAGGTTCAAAAAAACGAGCGTTATTTTTTCTTCATCCAACTATTGACCAATAATTTAAGTGTGGCAAAAATCATATTGCTGAAATTTGACTTGTGAAAATACAGTGGCACCTTCCAGCCCGAATGGCTGCATAATAATAATCCCC
>JAAZKR010000087.1 GCA_012799725.1 Oligosphaeraceae bacterium
AATCTAGCGGAGAGCTTGCTGTTCTTCTTGAAAAGTAAAAGTTGGCATGTATGTTGCTGTAACCGATTCAGATACTTTTTTTTACAGGAGCAGATAATGATAACCATTGACGGTTCTTTTGGCGAAGGCGGCGGTCAGATTCTTCGCACTTCGCTTAGTCTGTCAGCGATAACAGGGCAGCCATTGCATATTGAGAATATTCGCGCCAATCGCAAGAAGCCGGGTCTGATGCGCCAGCATCTTGCCTGTGTAAAGGCCGTAGCGGAGATTTGTCACGGCGAACTGGATGGTGCGGAATTGAACTCCCAGGCATTAACCCTGAAGCCTGGCATGATTCAGGGAGGCGATTACCGCTTCATCATTGGCAGTGCAGGCAGTACGCTGCTGCTGGCGCAGGCGATTCTCCCAGTGCTCCTGTTTGCGGACAGGCCATCCCGGGTTGTGCTGGAAGGTGGAACCCATACTATGCAGGCGCCGATCTTCGATTTCTTCGAACGTGTCTATCTGCCTTGCTTGCACAAAATGGGATTAGAGATAGAGGTCAGCATGGAACGCGCCGGTTTTTATCCTGCCGGAGGCGGCATGGTCGTACTGTCCGTAAAGCCTGCCCGGGTCTGGAGGCAGCTTTCGCTCATCGAGCGCGGGGAACTTCAGGAAGCACGGGTGACTGCCCTTGGCAGCGGTCTGGATCAATCCATCCTTACTGATGAGCTGAAGATTTTTCAGGCTGGGCTGGCAGGCGTGTTGCCTTGGCAGGCGCTTGCCAGGGATGTCGAATCCAGCGGTTCCGGCAATGTGCTCTTTGCCGAACTCGCATACGAAAACCTGACAGAGCTTTTCAGTGTTTGCGGAAGGTATGGCTTATCCAGGAAAAGCGTAGCCAAAAGCGCCATCAGTCTGGTTAAGCAATACATTGGACAGGGCTGGGTGGTGGGGCAACACCTTGCAGACCAGCTAATGCTGCCCCTGGCCTTGGGAGCAGGAGGAAATTATCTGACAGGCCGCCCGACTCTGCATGCTGAAAGCAACCGTCAAGTTATCAGAAGATTCCTGGATGTGAAAGTGGACTTCAAGAAGATGTCAGATAGTCTTTGTGAAATGGAGGTACAAAAATGAAGTGGGTCAAGCATGATGAAACATTGCGTGTGCCCATCAAGAGCTGGTGTGAACCCATTGAGGAAGGGGCGTTGCAGCAGGCAATGGACCTGGCGCGTCATCCGGTTATCGAGCACCATGTGGCTCTGATGCCGGACTGCCACGTCGGTTACGGAATGCCGATAGGTGGAGTCATCGCAGTCAAAAATGCCGTACTGCCAAGTGCAGTAGGTGTGGATATCGGCTGCGGGATGATAGCTGTGCAGACCAACATTCCCGCAGAGCGGCTCGCCCAACTTTCTGCGCGGCGCGCCATCCAGGAAAAGTTGAAGGCGCGAATTCCTGTCGGAGAAGGCATGGCGCATCAACAGAAACAGGCATGGGAAGGTTTTGAGCGCTACCTTGACACCAACGGCACGGTCTGTGATTTCCCAAGTGGGCTGGACAGACGCAACCTTGGCACGTTGGGCGGAGGAAACCATTTTATCGAACTGCAGAAATCTGACTCAGGCTTCATCTGGCTGATGATCCATTCCGGAAGTCGCAACTTGGGGCAGCGTGTGGAAAAGCATTATCAGGCGCAGGCCAAGAAACTCAATGAGGCATTCAACGTCAAGCTGCCTAATCCGGTGCTGGCTTTCCTGCCCATGGAAACCAAGGAGGGTCGGGATTATTTCCGTGACATGACATTTGCCTTGGAATATGCACTTGAAAATCGCCGTCGGATGATGAGCGTGTTCAAAGAAACACTGATCGAGGCAGTTCCGGAAACGGAATTCTTGCAGGAAGTCAATATCCACCATAATTACGCAGCGCTGGAATGGCATTTCGGAGAGAATTTATATATACACCGCAAAGGCGCAACTAGTGCAAAAGAGGATGAAACGGGAATCATTCCAGGGTCCATGGGAACAGCAAGCTACATCGTTCGGGGATTGGGCAATCCGGAGTCGTTCATGAGCTGCTCGCATGGCGCTGGACGCACGATGAGCCGTACGGCAGCCAGCACAAATTTGACAGTAGAGGAATGCGACGCGGCAATGGAAGGAATCGTCTTTGAGCGCTGGAGCAAGTACAAGGGCTTTGACAAGCGTCACAAGGATAGATTGGACCTGTCCGAAGCACCACAGGCATACAAGCCAATCGACGAGGTCATCGCAGCTGAGGCCGACTTGGTCGAACCGGTTGTTCGCCTGACGCCGATGGCAGTACTCAAAGGATAACATTAAGGGAAGGACAATGGCTGCACTCGCAGTCTGGCTATATTACTTCGAAAACACAGTCATCTCATAGGCGGCAGAAAACAGCATATTTAACCCTGTTTTGCGCTTGGTAGAACCGTTTTTTCAAAAGGCCATTTTCAATTTTTATTTTTTCCCCGCTCGATATAGAGGCCGCAGGCAGGATAGGCAAAGCAACTCGAACGCTCCTGCTTATCGGCAGAAAAAATCGTCAATCGGGCTAAAAACCGGGATAATGCATAGTCAAGGTCTTACGGCACAAATCTATTAAATGGAGCTGCCACTCGATGCCTTGTCCTGAAAATCTACGTACATCTGTGTAATCTGCGGATAAAATGCCGCTTGAATACTTTGGGACGGAGTTAGCTATTTTTGGGAACCGTGCTCTGTAGCCTATGGTACGGCTGTTCTTCGAGGCTGCCGCAGGCAGCTTGGCATCCCAATCCACTATGCGGCATTTCCGTCCAGCGGTCTTTTGACAAAGGATAGGCCGCCGTTCGAGTTGATTTCTTCTGGACCCTGCATTAACTTAATCATCGGCAACCTCGTTGGCGAGTGGAATTACTATGTTGTAGCTACAACATAATATACTGCAAATCAGCAGGTTGTCAGCTTTTTTACTTTTTTCAGGAGGTTACTTCACGGATTTAGGAACAAGCTATGAACAAACGCATCTTCAAAGGAACAATGCCCGCTTTGCTGACACCTCTGGACAGCAACAGCAAAGTCATCAGATCAACCGTCAAGCCACTCATCGATTGGGAAATCAGCAAGGGGGCCGCCGGATTTTATGTCTGTGGTTCAACTGGAGAAGGGCCAATTTTGTCTGGGCAGCAGCGTCGTATTATGATGGAGGCCGCTGTTGAGGCAGTCAACGGACGCGTGCCCGTTATCGCACACGTAGGCGCTATTGACTCTAACGAGGCCTTTGACTTGGCACGGCATGCTGAAGACACAGGCGCCACGGCCATCTCCTCAGTCGCCCCCAATTTCTATTTCAAATATTCATATTCAGAAGTCATTGAGTATTACAAACGTCTGGCAGGCTGCACACGACTGCCACTGATTCTTTACGCCGTACCGATGATGGCAGGCGTTGAAATCAACAAGATGATGGAAGAATTACTGAGGATTGACAATGTTATCGGTATCAAGGACACCCGGGCCAACTACTATCAGATGTGGCAGCTGCGCCAGCTGAACAATGGCAATATCAATATCATCAACGGTCCCGACGAGACCTTGCTTTGCGGTCTGATGATGGGTGCCGATGGCGGTATCGGCTCCACCTATAATATCATGGCCGACAAATACGCCAGGCTTTATTCCCTGTTCACGGAAGGCAAGCTGGAAGAAGCACGCGCCATGCAGTTTCAGATTACCTCCATCATTCAGGTCATCCTCAAATACGGATGCTTTCAGGCTCTTAAAAAATATCTGGAATTCCAGGGATTCAATATGGGGACATGTGCTTTTCCCGCTGCTTCGCTCAACAAAGATGACGCCCTGCGCATGAAACAGGAAATCGATGCTCTGATGTAAGTTATAATCAAACTTATTCGCGCATCGCTTTGCAAGCTTTTTGTCATGCTATGTGCGTTTTGAGATCGCAGTTGTGTGTTGTCGATGGAAGAGCCGTTTTTTTCATGCTTGTGCAGGCAGCTGCGGCTCCAATTGAAGAACTGGACCCCAAGAATATGTAGAGGAGGTTCGAATGGGGTGTAGGGGGGTGCAAGGTGTGGCGCTGGTGTGTGCCGCCATAGAACTGGCGCCATCCGCAGAATGTCAAAACGCCTGTGTTTCGTCTGATGGGTGCCGCGCAAATGTTTCCGTGGTCTTGACTGGTTCGTCTTGCAACGGTTCAAAAACCTTCTCCGGCACCTTGGGATGGAAACCATGGCAACATCCAAACAGGGGCACTGCTGACTGTCCTGCGTAGTGTCTTGCGCCGAGGATATAGGGAGAGCCGTGTACTGGAAATCTGTACGCACGGTTCAATAAGGGTCTGAGTTATTCTTCTCATTGAAGTCCTGCAAAAAACAAGAAGTTGGGTGTGATACGAAGATGGATTACAGGGCACCATTATTATTCAGAAAATCCTCGGAAGAGATAGTTGCGTCGCTGATAGTGGCTGGGGACTGGGCGCCGATCCGGATTTTTGCGCCGGTTATGGCGGGGCAGCCAGAAGCCATCTACGGAGACTTGTTGCCGATCCTGCGTTCAACAGACTTGCGTGTTGTAAATGTCGAAGCTCCATTGAGCGACGGGACTCCTGCGCTCAAAAGCGGAACGGTCTTTCATGGCGAAGCAGAGCATCTTGCGGCTCTGACGGCAGTGCCCTTCGAGGTGGCGACATTGGCCAACAACCATACCTTCGACAGCGGCATCGAGGGATTTCTGAAAACCCGAACATTGCTGGATGCAGCCGGAATCCGGACGCTGGGGGCAGGGTGCTCGGAAGCCGAAGCCTCTGCATTTCTGCCGCTCGAGGTGAATGGCATCCGTATCGCCTTGTTCAATCTGTCCGAGGGTGAAGATGAAACTGCCGCTCTCGGCGACAAGGCCGGCGTGCATGGCTGGCAGCCGGAAAAGATTGTAGAAACGATCCGTAGAGAGCGCGGCAATTTTGCGTTGATCATCGTTATCGCGCATTGCGGACTGGAATATATTCCCTTTCCGCCGCCTTATGTTTATGAGGCCTTCCAGTGTTTTGCGGACGCCGGGGCGGACGTGGTGATCGGTCATCATCCGCATGTGCCTCAGGGCATGTGCATCCGTAATCAGGTGCCGCTCTGTTTTAGTCTGGGCAACTTTGCTTTTTACCAGGAAACGGATCTGAAATACCGCAAGCTCGGTTATATGCTGAAGATTGCTGCCGGACGCAGCGGTCTGGTCAGCCTCGAGGTCATTCCCTACGCCATCCATGCCGGTGGGCTGGCTTTGCTCGAGGGTGCTCAGCTCGATGAATTTGCCCGGCTTTTCCAAGAACTCTCGTTGCCGCTGGCCGGTGCAGATGGTGTTCTTGATGCCTGGCATGGATTTCTGGCATATTATGGCGAGCTGGGTTATTTTCAAGAACTAGGCCGGATTTTACAGGAATGGGAGAAGTCGCCGGGCAAGGGGGCTGCGATGTTGCGAAACCGTCTGCTGACTCTTCAGCATTACTGGCATTGGCACGACGGCCTGAACCGGATTGTCGATGGCAGCATCTGCAATGCCAAAGCGGAATATATTGCCTTTGCGCAACGATATTTTACGGAGAAAGGGTTATGAAGACAATTCTTCTCTGTGATTCGGGGCTGGGTGGCCTGGATATTGCCGCTAGGCTGATCGAGCAAATTCGGAGCATGGGGGATGGTGCCTTCCGGCTGATTTATTTCAATGCCTGGCCGCATCCGCAGTGCGGTTACAATCAGCTGAAAAATGATCAGGAACGCAGCCAGGTTTTTACGGCGGCGTTCGAAGGCGTGGCACGCTTTCATCCGGACTTTTGCCTGATCGCCTGCAATACCTTGTCGATTGTTTACCGCAAAATTGCTGCTGTCAAACCATCGTCCTTCCCGGTGATCGAAATGGTGCGTCCGGCTAGCGAATTCTTTGCGGAGACTATGCGCTGCCGGCCGGAATTGCGGCTGTTGATTCTGGGTACGGATACTACGATCCGCTCCGGGATATATACGGATCAGTTGATTCAGGCCGGCATTTCGGCGGAACGCCTGGCCTCGCTGGCCTGTCCGGGGCTGGCTACTGTTCTCGAAGACGGGTTCGACAGTCCTGCCGTACGCCATAAAATTGCCGCAGCAGCCGAACAGGCTGAGGCAATGATCCCGGCAGACACGCCATTGGCTCTCGCGTTGTGCTGCACGCATTTCGGTTATGCGGAAACCCTCTGGAAGACGGAGTTTGCGGGCCGTTTTCGACAGGAACCACAATTGCTGAACCCCAATGCAAGTATCTTGCACCAGCCAGAATTGCAATCCTGCTTGCAACAAGCCGGCAACCCGAAAATCAAAGTAGAGTTTTTTTCTCGATTTCCAATGCCGCAGACAAAAATGCAATTTTTTGCGGAGTTTTTTAAAGGCATTGTCCCGGAACTTTCAGAAGCCTTGCTGCAGGCTCACTGCGATGAAGCGCTGTTTATGTTGCCGGAAGGGATTTTTTAACCACGAAAAGACACGAAAAGGCATTCTATGGGAAAGCGCTTGCTTCTTTTGACTGGTCCTGGCGGGGATGCCCAGGGTTGGGGCAATCTGGCCGTGACGCAGTCTCTGCAAAAAACTATTGAATCCCTTGGTGTGCACTGCGATATTGGCTGGGTGGAAACGCTTGCTGATTTCGAGCGGGTTCTGGCGCGGTATTCGTATGATCTGGTCTGGAGCGCGTTGTATTATCTGAGCAGCCGTGAGGATATCATCGGCATGCCGGCCGATGCTCTTTGGGTGGCTGATCTGTTGGATGCGAAGGGGATATCCTATATAGGTCCGGATGCTACGACTCAAAAGAGTCTGATCTTGAAATATACGACTCACCGGATCATGGCTGCAGCCGGGGTTCGGGTTCCGGTGCATCATCTGGTTTCTCCAGAGGAAACGGTGCCTGAGTGTCCTTTGCCGGCCTTTGTCAAACCCAATGGTGAGTCCCGCTCGATCGGGATCAGTGACAGCAGCGTCTGCCACGACAGAGATGCTCTCGAACGGCAGGTCGCACGACTGCATCAGGAATTAAACGGGGAAGTGCTCATAGAAGAATACTTGCCTGGCGATGAATATACTGTACTGGTCATCGGAAATGGGGAGCTGCAAGAAATTCTTCCCGGCAAAGTCAGTGTCAGTGAAGAGCATTACGGAAAATATCGCATCTTGCGCAGCGATCTGCGTGGAGTCGGACTTACCAAAGTCTCCATTCCTACTGAACATGCCGAAGAAGCCATTGATTTGGCACGCAGGGCGACAGTTGCCACCAATTGCCGGGACCACGTCCGTATCGATATGCGCATCGGTGCCGATGGAAAGCTGCGGGTGATCGAAATTAATGGGATTCCCGGCCTGAAACCGGTCAAAAGCTGGAGCCCCCAGATTTTTTCACTGTACCATCCCTCGGAACTCGGCCCGGAGGAAGAATACAGACAGATGATTGCGGTCATCCTTAAATCAGCTTTGCAACGAATTGGTTGATTTTTAACCACTAAAAGACTTAGGATGGCTGGCACCTATAAACCCGCATAGACTAAACATGGTCGTAGAAGATCCTTTTTGTCCCTGTCCATCGTCCATAAAAATCTTTCACCTAAAAAAGGGTTGCAGGTGTCGGCGCACACCAAGCTTTCTATGTACCCTACACTCTTACTTCATCCTCCAAGCTTTCTATTACAAGCTTTCGCACATTATCATTTCTTCGTAAACGGATTATTTTATACAGGGCTGCATTTGTTCTGCGAGGATAGCTTCAAGCGAATGTTACTGCGTTCTGTATTGTCGAAAAAACTGAAATCAGGGGGTTGTTCCTTCCATGAGTATACGTCAGAAATTAAAAGAGACAGGTCAGAAAGCCCGTGTGGCGGCATTAGAGCTGTCTGTGGCTTCGGCCGCCGTACGGCAGTCAGCAATCGAGGGAATGGCTGCTCGGCTATTGAGCGCATATGATGAAATCATGCAGGCCAATCAACTGGATATGGCAAAGGCCGCTGCAAGCGCTGCTGATGAGGCCTTCTTGAAGCGCCTGCAAATCACCGAAAAAATCTTCTCTTACATGCATGAGCGCCTGCTCGAGGCGGCTAAATTACCGGATCCCTTGGGGATAGTCATTGAGGGACATGTCGAGCCTTCCGGATTGCAGGTCAGCCGGGTGTCAGTGCCGTTGGGAGTCATTGGCATCATCTATGAAGCCAGACCTAATGTAACCACTGATGCTGCCGCTGTGGCTTTAAAAAGCGGGAATGCGGTGATTCTACGAGGCGGATCAGAGGCTTGGCAGACGAATGGCGTCCTAGTGCGACTGATGCGGGAGGCGATCGTCGAGCAAGGGCTGCCTGCCGATGCAGTGCAGACGCTTTCTTCGCCGGATCGTGCAGCGGTGCGGGAGCTCCTGCGTCTCGATAAATATGTTGATGTGATCATTCCCCGTGGCGGCAAGAGCCTGATCAAGGCAGTGTCCAGTCAGAGCCGGATCCCGGTCATCAAGCATTATGATGGCATTTGCCATCTATATCTGGCTGCCGATGCCGACATAGATATGGCCATTGCGCTGACTGTCAACTCGAAATGCCAGCGCGTCGAGGTCTGCAATGCTCTGGAAACTCTTCTTGTTGATCAAGCCTGCGCCAAATACCTGCTGCCGGAGCTGGAAAAAGCGCTTGGTGCCGCTGGAGTAACAATTCGCGGATGCTCGCGCACGCGCTCGATTCTGCCCCGGATCGAGGCTGCATCCCGTTCAGATTGGACTACTGAATATCTTGCACCTATTCTAGCTGTCAAAGTCGTTGATGGTCCGGGTGCAGCCATTGGCCACATCAACCAATATGGCTCCGGGCATACCGATGGCATTGTCACCACAAATCTCGCAACTGCTCGGCGCTTCCTCGATCAGGTTGACTCCGCATCCGTTCTAGTCAATGCCTCGACTCGACTTTCCGGCGGCGGCGACTACGGCATGGGAGCGGTCGTCGGCATCAGCACCGGACGCCTGCATGCCCGGGGACCGGTCGGAGCCCGCGAGCTGACTACATATAAGTGGCAGGTGCGAGGCGATGGACAACTGCGAAAATAATTTTAAGTGTCAGATCAGGTATTGATCCGGAGGCCGGTGGGCAATCCTGCCATTTATATGTAGTCAGGTCGTGGGACGCCTGACGACGCACGGCGGACAGAAGTACCTCGTCTGCAGTGCGTCGGGACAAGGCAAGGCCAGGGATATGTACACGGATATCATGTTGAAAATAAACGAGATATCAACTGCGA
>JAAZKR010000088.1 GCA_012799725.1 Oligosphaeraceae bacterium
ATAGATGTACACGTCGCCGTCCTCTTCCCGTACCCGGCGCTCGAAAGCCTTGAGCGGAACCCCGTCTCCTGGCGCCTTTCTGCCGACGTAGATCCGATGCTTCGCAGCGCCGCCGATGCTGAACTGCGCAGCGGTGATCTGGGTGAGGAATTGCTGTAGGTCTTTGGTTGCCGCAGCCTCGTCCCGGGAGGGTTCTGCCGGACCAACGATCGTGTAGTTCGTCACGCCGCCCGAGGCCAAGCATATTTCCGCCGCCATTGTGGGCGACGAGAGGCAAGATGTGATCCTGCATGCCATCTTATGCTTTTCTGTTTTTTCTTCTGTGCTTGTCTCTATGATTCTGCATGGCATCTTACGCATTTTGAACCTCCTCTTGTGTACGTCTCACTGAAAATCCGCCACAGGGCGTGTCTCCTTACATTACTTTATCGATGATGATAAGCTTGGCCATTAACTGCAAAATCATAAATAACATGCAAATATCTTAAAAGAAAAGGGGTGGTATCTGATTGTAAAAGTGATAACCGACAATACGTTAAAGGAAACGATGTGTTTTTAATGCAAATGCGATAAATAAACAACTGTCAGGTAATTTATGAAATCAGACAAATTTCGCAGCAAGGTGTCTTCCTGTCAACTCTGTCGCGGCATCGTTGTGACCATGACCGACAGCGTGGTATGTGAAGCAGCTGGCGCATTAGGCTTTGATTTTGTATGGATAGATGCTGAACATTGCGCTTTCAACCCGGAAACAATTACCCGGCACATCGTTGCCCTGCAGAGCTATGATTGCGCCTCATTTGTCCGCGTTCAGTGGAATGAGTGGGGTGTCATCAAGCCGGTTTTGGACATGGCGCCGGATGGCGTCATCATACCGATGGTCAACAGCGTTGAAGCCGCCGAGGCCGCAGTCTCGAGCTGCCGCTATCCGCCGATTGGAAGACGCGGCTGCGGTTCTCGGCGCGGACGTCGTTTCGGCTTTGTGTCCTTGCATACATACATGGATAATTCCAAGCGGGATCCGTTGGTCATTATACAGGTTGAGCACATAGATTCGGTGGCAAACCTTGATGCCATTTTAAAGGTTCCCGGCATTGACAGCATCTGTATCGGTCCATCAGACCTTTCTGCTTCCATGGGCAAGTTCTGCCAGCTTGACGATCCCGAGGTCAATCGTGTCCTTGACGAAATCGCCATAAAAGTCAAGCGTGCCGGCCTCATGCTTGGGACTGCCGACAACCTGACACCGGCCTGGCGTACTCGCGGCGTGGACTGGATTGCCTGTAACAGCGATTTGGGGTTAATGCTCAGCAGCGGCCAACAACTGCTTGCCGACAAATGAGTGTGTTCTTCTGACACAACAAAATTTCAAAAGGGAAACAGACGTATAAGATGATACATCTGTCCATTCAAACATCGGGTTTCAATACCGAGTCACTGAAAGCCGAACACACCGTAAATTCCCATGGTGTTGGCTTGTATGTCTATGGCATGAAGAGAACCCGCCGCTTTTTTCCGGATGGCAGTGAACCGAATCTTCCGGCTTTCGGCGTTGATCAACCTTCACTGCGGCTTTATGTGCCGGGGATGCGCCATATCTACGAGTACGATGAATCCCGCGAAAACTGGTGGGTGGCGTTGAGCCCGCCGACGCCTTTCGAATACAACCGTTCGATGCGTGAGATCATATGGAATGCCGGTGAATACTCTTTTGCAATTCCCGCCGCGATTCCCCTGGATGACGCGGAGGTGCCCGGCATGCGCATGATCTTTACCCAGATTCATGAGAAAACCTTCAGCGGGCTTCCCAAAGACATCATTGAAGCAGAACTGATGCTGGCTGGTGTCCTGGTGCGCTTTCTGCAACAGAAAAAGCCTTTGGCTGATACGAACGATTGCGACATTTCGGAGAAGCTCCGACGGCTCATCGACAGCGATGAGCGCAGTCAATATTCACTGGATGAATTGTGCGCCATGATCGGAGTCGGCCGCGATTTCGCCCGAAAGTGTTTTTTCGAACACTATCGCATCCTTCCAGGCGACTATCGCCGCAAGCGTCGGATAGCGCAGATACTGAATCTGTTGAATTCCACTGACCTCAGCCTAAAGGAGATTGCATATCGCCATGGTATAAGCCACCAGGCGTATTTGAGCGCACTGATTCGTCGGGAGTTCCAATTGACGCCGACGGAGTTGCGCCAAACATACCGCTGCATAAAGAAGTAGTACCTCCGTTAAGTTCCACCAGACCCACGAGGA
This sequence comes from Oligosphaeraceae bacterium, assembly GCA_012799725.1. Classification (GTDB taxonomy): domain Bacteria; phylum Verrucomicrobiota; class Lentisphaeria; order Oligosphaerales; family Oligosphaeraceae; genus JAAZIY01. The sequence goes on from JAAZKR010000088.1 coordinate 2,260, forward strand.
CAGGAACATCTCATGGAGCAAATGGGTTTTTCTTTCGCTCCTGAAGCTGTGCCAGTTGGCGATTTTATCAAATAATGCAGCGAACGTTTCACCGAGATCTCATATACGAAAATGGGAAATGGGTCTCGAAAAAAATACGCCTTTTGCCTTGAAAGCAGGAACGTATTTCGGTCTTGAAGGTGATGGGTTCCGCTCCGCAATGGTTGGCTTTTTGAGTAAATGGAAGCAGTAAATGGAAACTTTAATAAAGATACAATGCGACGCTTCAGCAGTGGCTCTTGCTGCAACAGAGCTGAAAGAATATCTTGGTCGCTTGAAAGTGTCGGCGGCATTTTCGAAAGTGATCATTGTTCTTGACGTTCAACCTTTCTCGAATTGTGAAAATGACACGTATTCAGTTGATGTGGATTTTTCCAAAGGCGGGGGGACTATCATAGGGAACAATCCCCGTTCGGTTTTGTTTGGCTGCTACAAATTGTTGACAATGATTGGAGTAAGATGGATTCGTCCTGGAAAAGAGGGGGAATACATCCCTGAGAATCCCGATTTATCACAACCTTTCTGCATATTATCTCAAGCGGCATATCGACATCGCGGATTATGCATTGAAGGCGCAATGTCCAAAGATAATGTTCTTGATACAATCCAGTGGATGATGCGGCTTGGCTTCAATTCTTATTTTATCCAATTTCGAAATGCCTATACATTTTTTGCACGATGGTATAACCATGAAGAAAATCCGGAAATAGCCCCCGAGGGTTTTAACGAGGAAACAGCAGCGATCCTGACCCGTGAAATCCAGGCGGAGGTTAAACGCCGCGGAATGGTATTGCAGATGGTCGGTCACGGCTGGACATGTGAACCCCTGGGAATCCCTGGTCGCGAATGGGCGCCCTACAGAGGACACATACCCAAAGGAAGTGAAACGTTCTTTGCCCTGGTCAACGGCAAGCGTGAATTATGGGGCGGCATCCCTCTGAACACAAATTTGTGCTATGGAAATGAACTCGTGCGCGAAATGGTTACTGACGATGTTGTAAAATTTGTTAAAAACAATCCGGATGTTGACATCATTCATTTTTGGCTGGCAGATGGAATGAACAATCAGTGTGAATGCCCGGAGTGCATTGTAAAACGCCCTGCCGACTGGTATGTCGATTTACTGAATTTAGTTGACAAGAAATTAACGGAGACACAATCGCCCATCAAAATTGTGTTTCTGATTTATGTTGATTTACTATGGCCGCCGGAGAACAGCCGTTTAATTAATCCCGATCGATTCATCATGATGTTTGCCCCGATTACGCGCAGCTATTCAAGGCCGTTGATCATGGAGAGCGACAACACGCATTTGCCAATCCCGGAATTCAAGCGAAATCATCTGGAAATGCCGACCGATCCCGGAATGAATATGGTTTTCCTTCGGGCATGGCAGAAAATCTGTCCGGTAAATGACAGTTTTATTTTTGACTACCATTTCATGTGGGATCATCACAAGGACCCCGGTTTGTATGCCATTGTCAAAACACTACACCAGGATTGCCGCAATCTCAGGAATATGGGGCTTGATGGTTTTGTCAGCTGTCAAAGTTCCCGGCTATTTTTTCCCCATGGGCTGGGAATGTTCGTTTTGGGACAAACATTGTGGAATCCGGAATTGACCTTTGACGAAATGGCTGCTGATTATTTCCATACCGCATATGGAGAAGGTTGGCAGTATGTCCAGGAATATTTCCGTGCTGTATCGGCGTTATTCCAACCGCCGCTTTGGCGCAATGAAGGGACGAAGCAGCAAAAGAAAATCGCCGCGAATCATTTGTGCGAATATGAAAATCTGGTTGGCGTCATTGCGCCAATTCTTTGCACGAGACTGGGAAAAAATGTTTCCTGTCAGCATGAATCGTGGGCGCTGCTTGAAAAACATATCGATCTATGTCGGCTCATTGTCAAATTTTTGCAAGCAGAATGGGGAGGTCAGGGGAATAAAACAGCGGCGGCAGCTGAACTCTTTGCGTGGGTTAGAAAAAACGAACTTCGCTTGCAGCATGTACTGGATGTCTATGAATTTATTTATACTTACAAACATAATTTCGAAGGTCTTAATGAACTTTAAATAGGGATATGGTAATGGTTCTGTAGCACAAATGAGGTGCGAAGGGCGTAGGGAACGGGTGCAAGGGCGCAGGTTTAAAAAGTAGCGCAACCGTCCCGGTTGCGATTGACGCTTGCCCTATGTTACGATCAGCACAGCACCCAACTCTAAAAAAGTGTCGTGCTTTTCGTGGTTAAAACCCTTTTTGGACGCCCTTTATTTATCAGGAGAGATGACTCGATGCAAAAAGAATGGATTACATCAGGGTTTGACGGATTTCGCGCCGGCACGTTCGGCAATGGGGGAGCGAATTTGTATGTGTCCCGTGCTGGAATCCTTCAGCGCATCTACCAGTATGACCTGACGGGCAATGGCTATTTTGACATTGTCTTTGCCAATTGCCAGAATCATCACGAATCGGCTGAGACATTTGTTTACTCTAATATTCTTTCAGGCAGTACAGACTGCGCAAAGTTGCCCGCTCAGGGTGGCGCCTGCGGGTGCACGGGAGATTTTACCGGTAGCGGCTATACCGACCTGGTAGTCTGCAATCGCTATGACATGGCACATCCCTACGCTTCCAGCGAAATCTATTTCGGAGGTGCAGACGGCAAATACAGCGAGGACCGTCATATACGTATTCCGACGCCTTGGGCTGAATATTGCGCTGCCGGGCATTGGGACAGCGCGCGAACAGCATCGCTGGCCTTTGCTCTTGTGCCATATAAAAAAGTACGGATTTTCAAAGCCACAGACTGTGGTATCGAGTGGATGCGCTATATCGACCTTGACCTGCCCATCGGGCCAATGGTATCGGCCGACCTGGATGGCGACGGCTTTGACGAATTGCTGATTCAAACAAGCGGAACATCGCGCATCACGATTTTCTGGGGCAGCGAAAATGGTATTTCCCCTGAAAACTGCACTGTTATTTATGCAGATGAACCTGATGCGTCAGATGCATTTGAAGCTTCGGGGAAAAAAGAAAAAAAAGACGGCAAATGCGAAACAAAGAGGAAGAATTCATGGGTCTTCGATGAACAAGCCGTCATAACCAGCCAGTTGGAGAAAAACATCGCAGCACCGCCGCTTCCGCAGGTAATTTTTCTCAACGGCGAAAAGTTGATCTCTCTTATAACTCCAGAGGAAGTACGTTTCTATAAAAGCACCACATGCCGCGAAATCAAGCCGGCTTTCCGGATATCGGTTCAGTCGGCGCGTGCGGTGGCGTTAAGCAGGCCGACTCCGGACGGCAGCAGGTTTTTGTGCATTGCGGCACGGGAAAAAAGCAGCCAGGATTCTTCTCAGCGCAGCTATCTGTATCGTATCGGCACAGACGGCAAAATACAGGAAGAAACAAGACGGATATTGGCCACAGTTCAAGCAGATGACGTGCTATTTGCCGATTTGAACGGCAACGGCTGTGATGACCTGGTCATCTGCCAGAACTGCAACGGATTGTTTTATACCAACGACATCCTGGTCTTCCCCGCAGATGCTTTAGGACTCATAGGCGATCATCCTCTTAAACTGCGCGGCGAAGATGCCCGCCGGGTTTTGGCACTTCCACAACCAGACGGAACGACATCGCTGGCTGTCATCAACCATTATTCCAGAAGGCAAGTCGGCTTTGATAAAGTATATGTCTATACCGGCGGATCCGACGGTTATTCACCGGCACGCCGCCTGGAAGTCCCCGGATGGTGCGCCGTTGACTCTCTTTCGCTGGATTTGAATGACGATGGCATTCCTGAACTGGTGGTCTGCAACAATTCCGAGAATTCCATGCAGATGGACCCAGGGTCTTTTATTCACTTCTTCAACAGCGATGGCGAATTCCTGCCGGAAAAGAGCTATGCGGTCAGGACGGACCTCGGATGGGGCGCCGTAGCGGCAGACTTTCGCCACTGCGGCTTTCTTGACCTGGTTTTTGTCTGTGATTTCTATAAAAACATACGAATCTTCCATGGTTCAGAGGGGAAATACACCATTGAAAACAGCACGTTGATTAAACTGGTGGATGATAACGGCGAACCATACGGAAGCCCCCGCTGGATTTATGCCGCCGATCTATTCAAAACTGGTTATCTTGACCTCATTATCCCGATAATATCCAGTGACCGGACGCTTATTCTTCGGGGAGGCCCGGATGTTTTTTCAATAGACCGTCGTATTGAATTGGCAGTCAAAGGCGGTGCGTGCGCCCGTGTGGCTGACCTTACCAGGAATGGCTATCCGGATTTATTGATTGGAACTCACATTGATTCCATGAGCAATGGCGAGGTGCCGCCTCATAATCCGCATCATAGTTTTCTGCATATTTATTGGAATGGACCAGAGGGATTACGAGAAAACAACAAAACCGTTCTGCGCACGGATGCTTGCGACGCCCTTTGTGTCGGTGATTTCAACAATGACGGCTGGCTGGATATCTTTTGCGGAAGTTATCATAATGGCGTCGAACGTGATATCCATAGCTTTATTTACTGGAATCGCAATGGCCATTTCAGGGCGGCAGACAGACAACTGCTCTATACTCATTCGACTTCCGGATGCCTTGTTGTTGATTTTAACAATGATGGCTACTGTGACCTGGTCGTTGCCAATCACAAGGTCAATGGCGACCATCTGGGCTTTTTATCCGTATGGTTTAATGGGCCTGATGGATTTGACAAGCGCAATCGCATTGATTTGCCAACGTGCGGGCCACATGGCATAAGCGCAATTGAACCGGGAAATCAGCTGACGCGCGGTTCCGAAGAATATTACGAGTCTGTCATATTTGAGATGCCTGAAAGGGCATCGCTTCAGTCCATTTCCTGGAAGGCAGAAATTCCTGGGCAATGCTGGGTAAAAGCGCGCGTAAAGTGCGCGGCATCCAAAGAAGAACTTGCCACAGCACCATGGAGTGGACCGCTTGAAAACAACTCCGCCATTCCTCGCAAAATTGCCGCAAATGGACGGTTCATGCAATACCAGCTGGAACTTGGCGCGAGAAATTCGTTGCGCTCGCCCAGGGTTTCCTGCGTGTCGGTAAGATATAATGCGTAAACTGGAGCACTTTCCATTCCGATTGATATTATCAGCGATGCGGAATCAAATTTTGGCAAGGCGTCGGTAAAGTCCGGTATCGTTGCGGTTTCTTCCGCCTTGCGCTTATTATGCCACCAACTGCAAAATCATAAATAATATGCAAGTATCTTAAAAGAAAATGGATGTTATCCGCTTGTAAAAG
>JAAZKR010000089.1 GCA_012799725.1 Oligosphaeraceae bacterium
AATCCCGGTTTTTAGCCCGATTGACGACTTTTTCTGCAGGTAAGCAGGAGCGATCGAGTCGCTTTGCCTGTCCTGCCTACGGCCTCTATGTCGACGGGGAAAAATAAAAATCGAAAATGGCCTTTTGAAAAAAATGGTTTGACCAAGCGCAAAACTGGGTTAAATATGCCGTTTTTTGCTGTCTATGGGATGACTGTGAAAAATTTGATAAAGCGTAAAACTTTGTAGTATGATTTTGATACAGTGGGAAAATGTTTCAGCGCTTCGCTGCTTCAAACTGTAAGCCTATCTGCATGAAGCGCACAGTGGATGCCGGGCACGTATGGCCCGGCCACAGAACGGGTCTCAACTTGCAAGCTCGTATGAAGCGCACAGTGGATGCCGGCATGCCGGAAGCTAATATTTGCTGAAGACGGCAATCCGGTTCCGGACTAGAGAGCAGGCAGAATAAAAAACGTACTAGCCTTGTCAGAGGGAATATTGGCTGGGCCAGCGGAATAGAAAAAAGAACGGCGACATTGACGCCAGCAGCCGACAAGGCGGCCAAGCTCGTAACGTCAAAATCGCCGTCTCGCTAGCTATAGCCCATCAGCAGGGTGTTTTCAAATGGAAGAATGAAAAAACGGCGACGCGGCCATCTATATTGGCATACCGGCGCAATGTGTCAGTCTTCTGTAGTGCTGACTTAATTGCTTGGTGTCGCCGATATGATTACAAAGCGTTAAAAGAAGAGTGCTGGCTCCATGGGTTCCATGTATTGCCACGTTAAACCAATGCTTCAGAAATGCTACAGAAGACCGGCCCATTACATTCCGGCACTGCTGTTTGTTTTTACAGAAAGAACTCGCGCAGCAGTCCCAGGGCGGCAACAATGGCGATGATGAGGGCCAGGGCCAGTACCCGGCGTCTTTGCATTTCGACATTGCCGCCGCTTCCACCATGACGGCGCAGCTCTTGTCTTTTCAGTTCGGCTGCTCGGTTATCCAGCAGCCTGCCCATTTCTACTTTCAGACGTTGTTTTTGTTCCGAAATATTTTGTTTTGTCCTTCTGGCCATGCGCCGAATCCGTCCTATTGTATAATACCGCCGCCATCACTGAGGAATATACCTTTCAGATTCATGCGCAGCGCTTGCGGATTGTCAGAGAGCGAGAGTGCGGTCTCTTCTGAAATAATCCCTTCATTGACGCGTCTGAGCAAATCCATATTAAAGGTCATCATGCCATCTTCACTGCCGCCTTCTATTGCCTGGCTCAGTTTGTCCAGCCTGCCATCAAAGATCAATTTACGCACTATGGGCGTATTGATCATGATTTCAGTTATTGGTATGACGCCTTTGCCTACCGCTCTAGGCGCCAGGCGCTGACAGATGCTGGCGCGCAGTGTGCCCGCCATACTGCGTCTGATGGTGTCGCGCTCGTCCATGGGAAACATATCTAGAATACGGGTGATGCTTTGAGCTGCGTCCCGGGTATGCAGTGTGGTGATGACCAAGTGTCCGGTCTCAGCGGCAGCCAATGCGGTTTCGAAGGTTTTGCGGGTGCGCATCTCGCCGATAACAATGATATCGGGGTCTTGGCGCAAGGCATGTACCAGGGCCGAGTCGAAGCTTTCAGCATCCAAGCCTACTTCTCTTTGTTCGAAGAATGAACGTTTATCGGTGAAGGTATATTCGATAGGATCCTCAATAGTAATGATATGCCTTTTCATAGTTGTGTTAATATGGTCAAGCATGGCAGCCATAGTAGTGGATTTACCGCTGCCGGTAGTACCGGTTACGAAGATAATGCCACTGCGTGACTCAGCGATTTTTTTGAGGATCATGGGCAGATTGACTTCTTCCAGGGTGGGTGCTTTGCCTTTGACGTAGCGCATGCTCAGTCCACGTCTGCCGCGTTCTCTATGTAGGTTTACTCTAAAGCGTCCTACTTCTGGCTCTTCCCAAGCGAAGTCCAAGTCGCCGGTTTCAATGAAGCGGTTCATTTGTCCTGGGGGCACGATTTGTTCCAGGAATTGATCCATGATCTCACGGGTAACCACGTATTCGACCTCTACTAAGGATCCGTCAATGCGCAGCAAGGCGTTTTTGTCTTTGCGCACATGTACGTCGGAGGCGCGGTTTTCTACTGCGGTGTTAAGTAGGTCGTATAAGATAGACTGCATGTGATAAATCCTCTTGCGAAGTTTGGTTGAAGCAAGCAAATAAGGGCAATACTAAAATGTAGGTCTTTTTCGCTGAAAAACAAGCCACAAAGACCGGATATTGAAGTTTTCAGTATCCAGTTGAAAGATTCAATCCGCAGATGGCAGG
>JAAZKR010000090.1 GCA_012799725.1 Oligosphaeraceae bacterium
AAAGCCGGCTTTAGCTATTATGGATGGTATTGTGGGCATGGAGGGCGAGGGCCCCAGCGGCGGACACCCCAGAAAACTGGGCGCGCTTATAGCCAGTGCGGACTTGGCGGCGCTTGACGTGGTGGCCTGCCACCTGATCGGACTGAACCCGGATCACAATCCACTTAATCTGGCTGCCCGCAGAGCCAATTACGGTGCCACCAGACTGGAGGAAATCGAGCTGCGCGGTGAGACGCTGGAGAAAATGCAGGTGCAGGACTTCAAGCTGGTGAAAGCCCCAGTGAATATTATGCGCATTTTGCCATTGCCGCAGACCTGGTTGCGATGGTTGAGAAGACAAATCGCAGCCAGACCACATATAAATAGGGAGCTATGCATAGGATGCATGCGCTGTGCCAATGGCTGCCCAGTGGCGCCGTCAGCTATCAATCCCAAACTGCCGCCCGGCAAGGAACTGGACAGCATGACCTGTATAAGATGCTATTGCTGTCACGAGTTCTGCCCTGTCAAGGCTATAGACTTAAAAAAAAGCGGGCTGGGACGGTTGATAGACTTCAGAAGTATTGCTGATGCTGGCACTTGGTTGCTGGGCAAAATCGTTGCCTTGATTAGAAGGCGATAATTTTTGGCCATAACGGCAGCACCAGCACAGCCGCGATTCGCATGCCGTATCGTATACTTTTTGGAGGAGGCGGGTTTGATTGCCCGCCTTATTATTGCTAGTTGCTGCTATCGTTGCCGCTAAGCCGCATGAATTCGTCTCTTTCCTGCTCCATGACCAATTTTATGATATCGCCGTTATTTTCACAACCGGGCAGGGCTTTCACAAAATCTTCGTTTTTGAGTAATCTGGCCATGCAGCCCATCAGATGCAAATGCAGCTCGATGTTTTGACTGCAAATAAGGAAGAAGATATGCACCGGATTGCCGTCCGGAGCTTTGAAGTCGATGCCTTTTTTGGAGTAGCCGTAGATGACGCTGCCGGGCGCACGCAAGGTCGTGATCGGGTCGCGTGGGTGCGGTATGGCGATGCCGTTGCCTATGCCGGTGCTCAGAACATTTTCGCGAGCCATGCATTTTTCACGCAGGTCTTGCACATCGAGTACCAAACCGAAGAAAAAACGCGGATCAGTAAGCTCGGCGATAGCCTCTTCTATATTTTCCGCTTTCATATCAAGAATGATGCGTTCTTCGTTCATTAGACGGCTTACCGGAATGCCTATGTGTGGACGGGTCAGAACCGACATCGGTATATCTTCGTCATCCTCGTCTATAGGAGTGGAGGGGAAAAACACGCGGTCAATCTGACTGCCGTTGAAACGCCATTGGCCGCCAATCTTGGCGCCTTGGATTTTACCGGTTTTCAGCATGCGCAAAATGGTGCGCTCGTTAACGCGGAGATATTCCGCCAGCTCTTTTAATGTCAAAATCATAGTGTTTCCTCTTTATAAACCCTATCGAAAAGATGACAAGTTAAGACAAAAATACACAATTGCTGTTACCCATTAGACAATAACACGTCTTTAGGTATCTGTCAAACCGAAATGAAGTTTTTTTTGTTTTTTCCTTTAAAAACTAAAACTATAAATTTGAATTTTGGGCAGTATGCAAAATCTTGCGATGAACACAAATAACTTTAGACCAACGCATTTTTGTCATTTGTCAATGATACTACAATCAGTCGGATCAGTCGGATTGCTTTTCCATTACTCATGCTTATTGTTTCTCGATACGCTCTTTTGCATGCTTCTTTAGGAATGTTACAGAGAAAACAAGAAATATTTTTTCAGCGCATTATGGTGAAAGACTCACCAATTTGTTGCAGGGTTTTGTTATGGATATTAGATCCGCCTATCTCATTTTAAACTTGCTGCCCGGCATAGGACCCGGCAAAGCGAAACAACTTCTGGCAAGCTTTGAAAATGTGCCGGATATTTTTTCCAGCACGGAAGCGGAACTCTTGCGTATTCCAGGCATAGGCAGCCGTCTTGCCACGGTGATTCGTAATTGGCATAAGTATTGCGATATCCAAGCGGAATTACGCTTGGCGCAGGCAGCCGGGGTCTATATCGTCACTCCGGAGGATGCCGCCTATCCGGCTCTGCTCAAAGAGATTTATGATCCACCTATTTGTCTATATCTGCGCGGCGCTCTCAGGGCATTGGAGCGTACTCGACAAAGCCTGGCTATAGTGGGTTCGAGACATACCTCCAGTTATGGTTTACGGATGGCCGACACACTGGCTACAGCGGCAGCTAATGCCGGTTGGACGGTGGTTTCCGGACTGGCACGTGGCATAGATACCGCTGCACATAGAGCTGTGGTCAATGCCGGTGGCTGCACTGTTGCAGTAATAGGCAGCGGCCTGTGCCGGCTCTATCCACCGGAAAACCTGGGTCTGGCAGAACAAATTTGTGCTGGCGGCGGAGCGGTAATTTCCGAGTTCCCTTTGCAGCAGCCGCCGGATAAACGCAATTTTCCTATACGTAATCGCATCATTTCCGGCATGAGCAAGGGCACGCTGGTGGTGGAGGCTGGTCTGCATTCCGGCAGCCTGATTACCGCAGGACAGGCTGTGGCGCAAAACCGTACCGTCTTCGCTGTGCCCGGGCGAGCCGACAGCCCTTTTTCCAGAGGCTGCCACAATCTGCTGCGCGATGGTGCCAGGCTGGTGGAGACCTTTCTGGATGTGCAAGAAGAATTTTCCATGCTGCCTAACTTGCAGATCAAAGCAGCCGAACGGAAAGCGGACGCTGCCCGGGAAAAAACCGTGTTCCTTAACAAACTGGAATATGGTATCTGGCAGAAAATCGGCGAGGACAAGCTTGGTATCGATGATCTTTTGGCGCAATGCTCTGAGCCGCCTTCAAAAATACTGGGCAGCCTGCTTATCATGGAAATCAAGCAGGTGCTTAGGCAGCTGCCGGGCAAACTAGTGCAGCGCATGCCGGATAAAAAAGTGGCGCTGCAAGAGAAGTAAGAGGAGAAAAGTGCGGCGCGGGCAATAAAAACAAGCCCTTGATATAATGAACCATTAAAACGCCAAGAACGTTAAGCATAGGAGAAGAATGGCAAAACCAGGGTTCCATGCCAGGTATGATAGGGAGCTATAAGCCGGGTGAAAAAAAAAGAAGCGTATAAAAGCGGAATAAAACCGGCAAAAGTCAGAGAGATGTTGCTGATAATTCGGAGCTTTTAAGCTTTGAACCGTTTCTATCCCGTCAATTTTGTATGCTACATTTACAGTTTGTGGGAGTGGTAGTGAAAGTGTTTAAGATATCTATAGGATTCCATGGGCTGGTTTGTACTTCATATTTGACGCTTAAGCACGGGGGTAATTCACCGTCTAAAATCCAGCTGTGCCGCCCATTTTTTTGCCAATATGGGTGCTGATTTTACTTTAAGCGTATATATTTTACGACATTATTTCATGACATCGCAATTAGGAGTATCATCAATGAGTAAACAATTAGTCGTGGTCGAATCACCGGCCAAGGCGAGAACCATAAGCAGATTTCTTGGTAGTAACAGCCAGGTGCTGGCCTCCATGGGACATGTGCGCGATCTTCCTCAACATGAGTTGGGCGTAGATATCCAAGACGATTTCAGGCCTAGTTATGAGCTTACCAACAATGGCAAAAAGGTCTTGAAGGCGTTGCGCGGCGCTGCCAAGGAGGCCGAGGCCATCTATCTGGCCACTGACCCGGATCGTGAAGGAGAAGCTATCGCATGGCATCTCAAGCAAATACTGGAAGATTCCAGCCAAGTGCCGTTTTATCGCATCACATTTCATGAGATAACCAAGAATGCCGTACGTAACTCGTTGCAGCAACCAGGCGAAATAGCCGAGAACCTGGTTGAAGCTCAGCAGGCCAGGCGCATCCTTGACCGCCTGGTGGGCTATCAAATCAGCCCATTGCTGTGGCGACAGGTGGGCAAGGGTACCAGTGCCGGCAGGGTGCAGTCCGTAGCATTGGGGCTGATAGTCGACCGCGAACGCGAAATTCAGGCCTTTGAACCCCAGGAATACTGGAATTTCGAGGCTCTGTTTATGACCACAGAGCCCAAGTCCAAGTTCAAGACCAAGCTTTCGCGCATCAATGCCGAGAAGGCTCTGGTTCCTAATGAGGAATTGGCCATACGTTTGGAGCAAGCTCTGTTAAGTCCCGGCGTGCAGCATCAGGTAGCCAAGGTTAGCTCCAGCCCGCGTCGGCAAAATGCGGCGCCGCCTTTTATCACCAGCACGTTGCAGCAGGCAGCAAGCAGTCATCTGAAACTGAGTACGGCGCAAACCATGCGCTTGGCACAGGGGCTGTATGAAGGCGTGGAATGCGGTGGTGAAGGCCCGGTAGGACTGATCACATATATGCGTACCGACTCCTTCAATGTCGCTGCTGAAGCGCGGCAAGAGGCAGCTGAATACATTAAGAAGCATTTCGGTCCGGAGTACTTGCCAGCCAAGCCCAATATTTACCGCTCTCGAAAGAGTGCGCAGGAGGCTCACGAGGCCATACGACCCACCGACATTAAGCGCAGCCCTGACAGCCTAAGCCCCTATCTGAGCAAGCAGCAACTGCGCTTGTATAGCCTTATCTGGAATCGTTTCTTGGCCAGTCAAATGGCACCTGCCAAACAACTTGACCATGTGATAGAAATAGAAAGCTCAGGCGGTGAATTGGCTACTTTGACTTGGCAGACTGATCCTGACGATAAGTCTAAATCCTTGCCTGTCGGTACGGTTTGTACTTTTCGTGCTGCCACCAGGCAGACCCTGTTTCCTGGCTATTTGGCGGTTTATAGCATGAAGGACTTGGGTGAGGAGGACGAGCTTGACGAGATAGCCGGCGTGCTGCCAGCTCTCAAAGAAGGGCAGGCGTGTGAATTGATTGAGTTGCTCAAGGAGCAGTGCTTTACCGCTCCGCCAAGCCGGTATAGCGAGGCCAGCTTGGTGAAGGCCCTGGAGCAGAACGGAGTGGGGCGGCCTAGCACATATGCTGCAACTATACATACCATCTTAGACCGTGATTATGTTGCCAAGGAAAAGAGCCTGTTGGCGCCTACCGAGCTAGGCATGCGGGTCAGTGATTTTCTGGTGCAAAAGATGCCACAGCTCTTCAATATAGGCTTCACCGCTGAAATGGAAGACAGCTTGGATAAGATAGAAGATGGTACCCTGGACTGGGTTGAAATGCTCAAAAAATTTAATGAGCAATTGCAAGAGTGGCTGGGTGCGGGTGCGATACCGCCGGAAAGCAGTATCGCCATGTCGGATTTGGAGCAGTTGTTACAAAAATTGTTTCCTGATGATTTTGCATTCAAGGAGCCGGAAAGCAAGGGCAGACGCACCTATGACGACAGAAAGTTTATCCATAGTATACGCACTCAGATCAGCGAGAAGGGCAAGCTTAGCAATAGGCAGTGGGCCGCATTGTTGAATACCTTGGGCAAGTATGAGCCTGAACATCCGAATTTTAAGCCTTTGCTGCAAGAGGCCGGCTTGTTAGAGCAAGTAAAAGCCACTATGAAAGCCAAGGAGAAAAAAAGTGCAAAGAAAAAGACAGTGACAGCAAATCCGGCGCTATTGCGGCTCTTTGAGCAAATGCAGGCAATCGAGTGGGAAGAGCCGACAAAACGGGGGAAACGCAGTTATGATGATGGCAAATTCTTCCGTTCTTTGCACAAACAAGTCAAGGAAGACGGCTCGTTAAGCGAGGCGCAGACCACAGTGCTCGCCAGGCTGACGGCCAAGTATGCCAAGCAAATCCCGGAATATGCCGAATTGTGCGCCGAATTGGGTTGGGAACAGCCCGAAACACGCCCGGTTGACACACAACAAGCCAACAAAATTGAAAGACTGCTGGCGCTCTCGGAACAGATCAATGCCTGGCGTGAACCTTCCGGAAAAGGCAAACGTACTTTTGACGACCGGGAGTTTGTTGCATCTTTGCGCAATCAGTATCGCCTGAAGGGAGGTCTGACCGAACGCCAAATCGCTGCCTTAGCCAAGGTGCTGAGTAATTATGCAGAGCAAATAAACGATTTTGCTAAAGAGGCACAAGAATTGGGCATAGTGCTTAAACAAGCAAAACAACTAGACGAAAAGTGCCCAAAATGCGGCGCGGTATTGGTGGAACGCATGGGTAGAGGCAAGCCTTTCGTGGGATGTTCAGCCTTCCCGAAATGTAGATATATTGCGTCAGGGAAAAAGAAGGATAAATAGATAAGTCGGATCAGTAAATATTTAGCATATGTGGCGTGGTTCGTCGCGTGGTGCAATAAAAAAGGTGAGCCGACTGTCTGCTCTGCAGATTAAAAATTGAAATCCTGAGATTTCTTTGCAAATATGTCCAGAGTGTCTGTATCGGACTCACCCAAGCATTACAATACACAGCCAAAGGGGACTTTGCAAGTCGAGATGGAAAAAAGAAGGAACCAGGAAGCTTCAAACCTAATCTCAGCCGTCCCATAGATTTCGGGGCGCGGTTCCCAAAAACAGCTAACTCCGTCCCAAAGTATTCAGGCAGCATTTTTATCCGCAGATTACACAGATGCACGCAGATTTTCAGGACAAGGCATCGAGTGGCGGCTCTATTTAAGAGGTTGTGCTGTAAGACCTTGACTTGGTCAATAGTTAGATGAAGAAAAAATAACGCTCGTTTTTTTTGAACCTGAGCTTCAGTTGTCTGATCTTACCTGCAGCCTCTATATCGAGCAGTGAAAAATTAAAAAACGAAAGAGGTTTTTGAAAAAGCGGTTTGGCCAAGCGTAAAATCGGATTAAGCATGCTATTTTTTCAACTTATGATATGAATGTGCTTTTATATCATGACAGAGCCGTCTTCTGGCGGTCACTGCTGCATCTGTCAGGGAAATTGTCAGATCACTTATCGGAGATTTCAACTTTTATATCGGTGATTTCCAAGCCGGATTCACCTTTTTGCCCAGGAATGCTTTTAACACTAAGCAGCAGTGCTGCCGATGCGGCATCCCGCCACCATTTGTCTACTCCGGGAACGATGGAGCACCCGGTTACTTTAGCGGTCAAAACCATCCATTCGCTAGAAACTTCTTTGCCGTTGAGCAACGGATACATTCCCGGGCCAGAGGTGTGGAAGCATACTGGTGTCCCGGCACTCCAGTCCTCTCGCAACGGTTCTTGCAATGTGAGCGTAATGACATCGCCGCTGCGAGTCGCCTCTTTAATTCGGGAAACATTGAAATTCGGCAGTGTTTCATTGCCGCCATCGGAATCCATGGCGATTTGCCAGCCAAAACTGACGATTTTGGAGTGATATGCTTTAGGGGGGGATACTTCCAATTTCAGACTCCCGGCGACGGCACTTTTTAGCAATTTAGCCTGAGAATCGGGGATCAGCCGGTAATATTCTGGCAATAGTGACCTGCCAGCTTCATCAAACTGCTGAAATCCTATATATGCCGTAGTTTTGTTCGCGCCCGGAACTGCACGTACTCGACAAGAAACGGTGTAGACCTTATCCGCATCAATACCGGTCAAGCGTTTGGCACTAATCACGAGCCCCGAAGTAATGATCGCAGAACTGTCTTGCTCAATAAAATTATTGTGCGGTATAAATTTCTTGCCGAAATCAAATATTTCTCCGCCTGACAGCATAATACTAGTCATGCAAATTAGCGAAAGCATGTAATGTTTCATCTTCCTGACTCCTTTATTGGCAGTGACTTATTTAACAAAAAACTCATCAAATCTACCGGTTCCCTTGACTTCTTTGCCAAGGTGGAAACTGCCGAAATGATCGCTTTCATTGAAAAGTATTTTAACCGGAGCGGTACAAGACAATTCCGACGGGGTGCCGCGTCGTGAGCGTGCCAAGTTATATTTTACCGTAAGTCCGGGGGTGATTTCCTTGATGTCCAATAAGGACCATGGAATTTTCGCGAAGACTCGGAAGCCGTGGTTAGGCTTGACTTGAACTTTGCAGACAATATTTCCCCTGTCGGCCAGCGGGATGCCGTTTTCTAACAAGGCTAATTTGCCTGCCGCGTCGATCACGATTTGCAATGCTGCCTTACCCGGCCGGGTAAAGTATAATTCCAAAGCATCATTTTCCCACGGCTGGACATTGGGATTGAGCCGGATTTCTCGCATGACTTCGTCTGCCTCCCCGATAAAATACAGTGCGTCATCATCATAGGCAAAATATCCTTGAACTTTCTGAACCTGTTTCGACGCTGAACGGGGCAGGGGAAGCATTGGAGGCAATTTTACCCAATCAGGCAGCTTGCGGTCAAAAGAAAGCAAATTATCAGCATTTGGCACGGAAGCCAACCGTCCCAATTCCAATGCCGCTGGAACTTCTCGGTTAAACTCGGCCTCCAAAGCGACTGCTTCCATCAGTGGGAAATTGCTATAAGTTCCGTCGCCGCCAAGGATTTCCAATTCAAATCCGCGGGCGGGGAGCACATGGGTGCAACCAATGGATATAAAAAATGTGCCGTCCCAATTTTCAGGGGCATATTTCATCACTGGGAAGCGGAAGTCCGTTATTTTCGCTTGGCAAATTAAATCTCCTAAAGTCACCAGTGAATCATATTCTTTGCCACATCCCCACGATGGGAGAGCATTTTTCAACGCTTTTCCACCAATGCCGAATGAGACCGCCAAGCGCTTGGTATACTTGCCGTTGACTCTGTAGTCAATAATCATGCCAGCAAAGTCTATTTTTGGAATGCCCATGCCGTAGACATGATTTCTAAAGCCCCCCGGGCCGTATTGGCCGTAGAAGTAAGAGGTCAGGCGTAAAGCCAGTTCTTTACTTCCGGTAATTTCAAAGCCGGCATAGAACCGGGCGTCCAAGGTATCTTCGCGCCGGGTGCTGCGAGCGCTCAGCATAAGCTTCTGCGGATCGGCAAATGCGGCAGCCGGATCCAAGTTTTCCTGTAAATCACGTAATGGCGTTCCGGGGAAAAGCACTTCTGATGCAGCATGCTTAACTTGAACGCCATTGACTGTCAAATCACATGGTTCATCACTCCGTTTGGGCTGGCGGTGCGGGCGAGGCTGAAACTGCACGGAGCTTTTTTTACCGTTGCTCAATTGAAGCGTAATAGAGGGGGCTGCTGTACCTGCGGCACGGAGCTGCCATTCACCATTTTCGTAGCGTTCAGGCAGGTGCAATGGTGATGTCGAGGTCAAACGGGTGCGACCTTGATATTCCAATGCAAAAAGAGTGTTTTCAGGTGCTCCGCTGACCCTGATGATGCGGCTATCCGGATCGAAAACAGCATGCATTTCTACGGTGTCCAATCTTTTTTCGGTGCGCGCCGTCGTATTATAACTAACTACGTGCTTTCCCCCCGGAACGGTGATTTTTTGAAAAAGTGTGCCGCCGACATCAATCCAGTTGGCTTGTATTGGTTGATCATCGAGGCGAATATCCTCAAACAGCAGTTCTCGATCTGCCAGCAAAAGTTCAGCTTCCTTATGATTGGAGACGAATTGGCTGCCAGTGATTTTTGTGCCATGGTAATTGGTGAAGAAAAAGTTGAACGGCAAGCCGTCAAGGGCGAATAGTGCCATCGGCGAGGCGGTAACGACAAGCTGTCCCATGAAATCGACAGGAAGACTCCTGAATTGATGCTCCAACATTCCCTCTGGTTTTCCGGAGTAGATCAGTTGCGTCGAACTGATGAAACCATCATACCAGTTGAATGTACGGCTCTGTTCGCGGTATTCCGCATTAGAGAGCCAATACTCAACAGTGCCGGATGGATTACGGGTGGTTAAAGCCCAGACGTTGATCCGTTGCTCAGCGTTGAAACCAGTCGATGCCAGATCGACTTGGACATCAAGAGTAGCCGCTTCATTTTTACGGTTGATAAACGAAACGATCACATCGGAGCAATCTTTCCGCCGCACAGAATAGCTTTCGACGTCTACGGAAAAATCCTTTTTCCAATCCGGTGTGTAGTCAATCGCAGTCGGGAAGCTCTTGCCGACTTCCCGGGCGGCTCGGATAATGGATATTGGCATTCCCCCGGAACGAGGGGTAGGTAACCAGCCTAGGGCGATGAGTCGATTTGAAACATCGTTATCTTTTATGTTCGCATAGATCGGCACAATTCGCGAATCGGGAGCAAGAAGCGAAAAAAGTTCCAGGCCAAATGCCACGCCGGCAAAGTTGCGCCAGTTTTCCCGTTTCAATTGATCCAATGCCTCGATGTAGTTGATGTCCGCATAAGGCAGGCCACTGCCGTTGTAGAAGCAGGCGATTTTATCCTCAACCGACCGGCGGCGCATTTCCCGGAAGACTTCCACCAGATGGTCGTCACGTATGGCATCGCCTCGTTCCCAATCAATGGTATTCTGTTGTTGAGCTTCATCAAGGTAAACCAATTCAAGTCCGAAGCGTTTGGCCATGTCGAAGAGGTGGTTTGCCATAAATTTGCGCACTTCAGGGATTTGCATACGAGTCTGATAGTTGGTCAATACCCCCGGGAAATGACTTTCAATTTCTCCATTGCGGTCATATTTACGGAAATATTCCGGATGTTCATTGACAATCGGGGAGTCTATTGTACCGGCCACGGTAATAGAGTAATTGAAAGCTCTGGCACGAGGGGTGATCTTTTTAAAGGAGTTGAAAAAATATTTTAATTCGTCAATTGTATAATATCCGCCGCGGCTGCCACGTGCGCCATCAACCCAGCGGTAATCTGCCCATTGGAAAGTAGTGGTGTTGGTGACGATGAAATTCCCCTCGTCCAACATGCTCGAGAGATATCGCAAATCGGCTTCCATGCCGTATGGAGAAGTGCAAACGACATCGTCCAGCCATGGCAAATCAGGACGTTTGATAGAATCCAGCTCTTCACGGACAATGGCATCCTTGCCGTAAATATCAATGAAAAAGCTGTGGATGTCTCCCTTAAAATGCCCTATTTTATCCCCGATCCGGATTTTTCCCGTTTTCGGCGCCAAATCCAAAGTGCCCAGGCACATTTTCCATCCGTCCGGCAGATAATAAAGACGGTCGCTTTTTTCTCGGTATGAGTTGATCGAGGAGTTCCACCATGGCCATACTGGAGTGTCATTGATGTTGGTACGGTAATGTGCATAGGACATTTTACCGTCATTGTGGATAAAGACCATGCCTTTGCTGGACTGGACATATTCATCAACTCTCCGGGCAGAACGCACCTTGGGAACCGGCTGGTAGGGGCCTAAATATCCCGCCCCAAACCAGTATCCGCTCTTTTGGTAGTCAGAAGTGAATCTGCTGGAGGTGAAAATCTGCAAAAAGAGCGGTTCGGAGGCACTTGAATGAAATTCCAGCTCCCGCTCTAGAAGCCCGTTGTTGCCGATGCGGTAACGTTTGATGATTGTTATTTCAGGCAATTCCGGATTGGTGCATTCATAAATTTTCTGCCATTCATTGGAGGTGGATGTGTTTATCACCCTATCAGTATATTCACCGGCAAAAAGGTCGCCGGACCTTGCCATCACCCGGTATTCGTTATGGATTGACTTGAGCGAATGCCCTTTTTCCGGAGCGATTCTGGCGACCGCTCCGTTCTCATCATTGAGAAGAACAAGGAAGCTGGGCGTTGTCAATTCGACCGCACTCGAGTGAAGCGTCGCCGCCAATCCGCACAGCAAAATAAATTTGAGCACACCTGGTACCATGAATGTTTTTTTCAACAGGTTGCTAGTCTTCTCGGACAAGTTGAATTCCAAGAGTTCCATTATGTTTATTTATTAGAAGGCTCTCATCAACGAACCCCAGATTGTAGTCCATACGTTTATTGATAGACACCGAGGAGACATGGCCGTCGCCGAAGAGGCAGTTGGCACTTCTGGAATGCACTGCGAAAATGCCGCCCTTATAGCAATCCCGATCAAATTGATAAAAGGCTCGTCCCCGTAGTTTATGGGTGGTGAGGGGAGCGATAGTATCTGTTCCGCCAACGCTGTCAGCATGGGTGATGAAGCTGGTGGGCTGTTCTATCAATTGCATGGACCAGAAGCCCTTGGTCGCATTTACAGTGGGTTGATTAACCGGAATGTTTTTGTGACCCCAAACCCAAGCGCCATTTCTTTTGATATAGTAGACAATTGCCACGCCATAAATCTGTAGTTGATTTGTCGAAGAGTCACCAGTGTCGCGGGTTGGGATTTTTGGGCAAAGTAAATTCGTGTTAATTGAACTCCCGTGCTTGCGGGGTAAAAAACCAAGAATTGATAACGCTTGCCCGTAATTGTTCGTATTGAAGTTAGGCGTCACTACACTTCCGGTTGCAGGAAAAAAATCATCATATGCGTCACGATATTCATCGCGCCCAAATCCCAATTGTTTCAAATTATTTATACAAAGAATTGCACGCGCCCGGTCGCGAGCTTTTTGCAAGGCGGGCAACAACATAGCCGCTAAAATCGCTATGATGGCAATCACTACCAAGAGCTCAATCAGAGTAAACGAGCAACAGCAGCCTCTAGTCTTGTGGATGGACAAAGATTTGAATCCTTTTCTGTTTTCCATTTTGTGACCTTCTCTAAAGCTTGCTTGTATTTTTTTCGCGTGAAGTTAATACGAAACAATGTTTTGATAAATCTACGGCTCTACGGCGACTACAGTTTGGCGCTGTACAATCAGCAACAGTCTGGAGCGTTTGCCTGGCAAACAACAAATGCAGATGTCATGCCAGCAGGAAAACCAACAAAATATGCCGCAATTGCCGATGCGATGCTCAAATCCTCAACTATTGCCATGCGATGTTCCGCCGCCCCTCAAGTTGAGCTTGAAATCATGTACAATCCCGTGCTAAACGCATTTAGCGATAATATATATACACTTTTAACAAAGTCAAATCGCAGCAAATTCAGTCATCCGCAATATCCTTTATGCTGGTTCCTGGGGCGAAATGTGGCAGCAAGTAGGTGTGGAGTTCCTTATATGGGTCTGGCTGCTCATTGACCATGGCTAGCAGGCGTTCAGCGGCAACCATGCCAAGTTCTTTTTTGCACTCGATCACCGAACTTAATTCCGGGTTGATCAAGCTGGCAAGTTCGCCATCAATGCCGCCATATCCGACAATGGAGATATCCTCAGGCACCCGAATGCCTGTTTCGGAGCATTTTTGCAATAACAATATTGCATTTTTGTCCCTTTGACAAACGACTGCGGTGAACTCGCGATAACGCGCCATCATTTCTTCTATATCCTCAATCGCCTTGACATCGCAGTTGCGAAGCTGAAAAAATTTGCTTATATGCCGCCAGTTTTCATTGAATCGGGAGTTCGGATTGGGGCCGATTGGGCCAAAGAATGCGATTTGCCGATGTCCCAGCCGCCAAAGCTCCTCGCCGATCATTGTCATCCCTGCACCATGATCTGTTGAAACTGATGGTATTCCTGGCAAGGGATGCAGTACATTGACCAGTTTTTTGTTATACCAATAATCAGGCAGTGTCATATTGTCCACATCGTATGACGAAAAATCTATTGCGGTGATAAAGCCGTCCACTCCCATCCTGCTCATGGTTTTAAGGGCCTCGCCGGTGTCCTTTTGTCTCGATCCCAATCCTGCGAGCATCATATAAAAACCAGCTGCTGTCAACTTCTCATTAATCCCGGCGATGATTTGATTCCAGAAGCTATTTGTCAGGGCGTGGACTAGCACACCGATGAGATAGGTTTTACGAGCCATCAATGCCCGCCCATGAAAATTTTGTTTGTAGTTGTTGTTTCGTACTGCTTGAAGAACTCGTTCACAGGTGGCTTCTGTGATATTGTATTCTTTGGCACGCCCATTGAGCACAAACGACACGGTTGTGGCCGAAACATTGGCAATCCGGGCAATTTCACGGATACTAAGTCGTTTGGATGGTTGAATGGTTTTCTTTGTCATAGTTCTTAAGGATCAACTATCTTTATGCCGGAAGGCAGACGAATATTTTTTTTCGGTTCAGCGGCAGTCCAATCCCAAGAGACCTCAATCGTGCCGAATGGTGTCGGCACGCTTCCAGAAACTTTCTCGCCAGGTGTCATCAACGGATCGAAGGAGATTTTTTCCCATCCGGGAGCAAGCTGCCTGACTCCAAGCAGAAT
The DNA here is from genome assembly GCA_012799725.1 of Oligosphaeraceae bacterium. Taxonomy (GTDB): domain Bacteria; phylum Verrucomicrobiota; class Lentisphaeria; order Oligosphaerales; family Oligosphaeraceae; genus JAAZIY01. The sequence goes on from JAAZKR010000090.1 coordinate 14,087, forward strand.
TTCTGAAAAATGTACCAGCGGATGAGCACTCCAAGCATGACACATGCTCATGCGACCGGGCACAGTCTTCTCCAACCAATTTTCAGGTGTAGTTGAAAGTCCACATTCCACAAATTCACTCCACCAGCGGCGAATATTGTCGATGACTTCTCTATGATATCCCTTGAGTTTTACTGCTTCAAAAATATAATACATAAAATAGGAAGATGGCAACAACTCCAATTTTCGGTCTCCACGCAGTAGCGGCAATAGAATCTTTTCCAGCCAAGTGTCGTGCGCTTGAGGCAGCAAGTCGAGCAAAATCCCCAGTGCTGCAGCATGGGGTGAGGCAGTCGTCACCGGTACGCCAGCATGAGTGATACCATCGTACAACAATTGAGTTTCTGAATTGTAGAGTTTTGCGGTGATTGCTTGTTGCAAGCGTTTTTTTTCCATTTCAAAACGCCGGGCGCGTTCCATGTCATCCGTAATCACTGCCAGGTCGTGAGCTGATTGGAGTGCCCACAGGTAAATCAAATTCAACACTGTCGGAATGCCTTTCTTGAACAAGGCCGGGCACCAGTCAAGGAACAACCAATAGCGCGGATCAAACGAAAGCAAACCAGTTTCCTCGCACTGTTCTTGAAAATAATTGAGAATTCCATCGGCAGTTTCCCTCAGCTCCAGCCACATTTCAGGAGAACCAGTCTGACGGTAATGAGCCATCAGGGTGACGATCCACATAGCGGAGTAGTCCGGCAAAATACAGCGATGTCCGCAGGTTGGAGCCATTCCATAGGTCAATCCGTTCGGTGTTTTCTGTTTACTGATCTGGCGCAGGCCGCGCTCCATTAATCGGGAGTCTGCACTCAATCGGAATGTATTTTGTGACTGTACCAATGCGTCGCCCCACCACTGGGCATTTTCTCGCCACGGGCAATCAATGTAGGCATCCACCATACAACAGCGTTGTGTGTGTGCTGAAATCTTCCAGATCTCATTCAAACGCTTGTCAGAGGAGATGAAGGTTCCATCGACCAACAACGGATATATTGTATTGCGCACTGAAGCGGAAACAATTATCGTCCCACTGCCACGCCGGAGTAAAACCAGGTATCGAAATCCCCAGGGCATGGTCAATTCATGATGGTTGTTCCGCTGCTTCAAGATCAAGCGCCCTCCGAATAAAGTAGTTGGTGGCTGGCTGGTATCTGGGAAATCCGGCGAGATGCCGGACAAAGATTCTGCGATCATATAATCAAGGCATTCTCCGTCGTCTTCTGCTACGGCGTCAAAAATCAAGTTGCCGACCACCTCTTTTCCGAAATCAATCAATTGGGCTGTTATCCCGGCGGTAAATTCTATACTCTCAGCGTTTCCGGGGGCAGCTTCCCAAACCGGATTTTCACGATTGTAGATCCAACCAATGTGCTGAATTTCCCGCCAGTTTTCCGCAGGTCTGTGGCGACTGATTGCGATCCGCATCGACGGCTTTAGTATATCATTAGTCAGCAGAGGAATATGCCTTTCCTCAAATTCATGCCACGGCATCACGCCAACGGTACGCAGGTTCTCAGCTTTTACGGAAATATTCAGCCATGCAGAATCATCGTATCCCAAGGACACCCAGTCATCATCCCCATTGCGGCAGTCAAAAAATTCCTGAAAACAATACTGGCCTGATCCGCGGGCAACTGCCCGGATATATCCGGGAGCTTCACGAAATTTCCAGTTGTCATCGGTGCCAATATTTAACGTATCAACTTTTCCTGAGAGCAAGAAGCCGGAGCTGTCCTCATAGGCATAGCTGTAATTTGAAATTCCAAGTTGATACACCAATACAGCCAGTACATTTCTGCCTTTGCGGAGATAGGGTGCCAGGTCGATGCGGTCAAACGGCCAATGCCGCTGAAATCCGCGAGCCGGCCCTCGGTTGACATACATCCCGTTGACATACAACGTGTAATACGAGTCAGCAGTAACCCGGACTTCGACAGATTGGGGAACATTATCAAGTTCAAAACAGCGGCGAAAATGCAACCGGCGGTCTCGTTCATCCAAAAGACTGGAACGACTCCAAAGCCAGAATGAATCGGAGAAAAGCGCTTGACAATTTTTGTATGATTTCATGAGCCACTCTCTACATCATGCTGTTGTTAAAACGAATTCCGCACCGGAATATTAACACTCAATTAATAACTTAAGATTGTAAACTTGAAAGTGTGTCGCCATCTGGTTATTTATAAAATAGACACGATAATAAGTTACTGGTACCGCCACTTTTTGCAAATGATGCTTGAAAGATTTCCATGCTGTTTTTCCAACAGCAAAGAACCGTGTCTCAAGTTTATGCCTGATGTAGCCTAATTTTATCCGCAGATTATACAGATTACACAGATGTACGCAGAGTTTCAGGACAAGGAGTCGAGTGGCGGCTCTATTTAAGCGATGTAAGACCTTGACTGTGCATAATCCCGGGTTTCAAGCCCGATTGACGACTTTTTCTGCAGATCAGCAGAAGTGATGGGGTTGCTTTTCCTGCCTGCCTGCGCCCTCTATGTCGAGCGGGGAAAAATAAAAATCAAAACATAGTCATCCCATAAGCGGCAAAAAACGGCATAATTGGTTCAATTTCACGCTTAACAAAACCGTTTTTCCCAAAAGGCCATTTTTGATTTTTAATTTCACCGCCAAGGTCGCCAAGGTCGCCAAGCTTCTTTTTCATCCTCTTTCTTTGCTTTCTTTGCGGTTATCCTTGCTTTCTTTGCTTTCTTTGCGTCCTTTGCG
>JAAZKR010000091.1 GCA_012799725.1 Oligosphaeraceae bacterium
GCACATTTGGAAGTCTGGGCGGCAACCCGAGCCTTGCCCAGCGCGGGGAGTAACATCGACGCCAAAATCGCAATAATTGCGATTACCACGAGAAGCTCGATCAACGTGAACCTGCAAGAAATCATTTTTTGAGATTGTTTCATAATGATGCCTTCCTTTTGTCTTGATTCGCCAAACAGAACTTTCTAAAAATTTTAGTAAAAAGACATTGAACGGAGGTAGATGCCCGCTTCGCAAGTGGTTGTCGGGCTATTCCGCCATTCTGTTTCCCTGATGACATTGGGCAACCGAACGCCGCTCGATCAAGCGGTTTGGAATTGGTTGGACTTTGAAAGCTGCTGATGCTTTGACCGGCAGGGAACCATTGGCCAGCAGCGGAATCAACTCCAACGCATCAAGCGCAAGCTTTTGCAAATCTTGCTCGACAGTTGTCCAAGGGGGCATCATCCACTGGCACAGCGAGGGAATTTCTGCCGTAATCACAGAAACATCATCGGGTACTTTATAACGCAAGGCCTGAAGATAGTAATTCAACTGTATGACCCAGTCCTCATGAAGACAGACCAGGGCGGTTGCTCCCGCATGAAGAACATCGGCCAGCCCATCAAGCGCCAAGGCCGCAGTCGCATCCTGGGCACAAATCATCCTTTCATCAAAATCAATGGAACACTCCTTAAGAGCATCCAGATACCCATGCATTCGCTGGGCGCTGCCCCAATTGTTGGTGTGTGCGTCCAGCCAGCCGATTTTACGATGCCCATGCTCATATAAATGAAGCAAAGCTTGCTTGGCACTCTGATAATGATCTGTACAGACCATATATCCGCCGGGGATTTTCATGTTGATGCCAATGGTCGGAATCCCTTTTTGGATCAAACCTTGATAAACTTCTGCACGCTCGCGCCAATCCAAAATCAGAGCCGCCACCGTAAAGTTCGGATATAACAAGTCAATCTGCGAAAACTCAATCAACTGTGGAATCATCCCGGCTGCCGTCGTCTCCTGGATGATCGTTGCTATCAGCATGTTGGCATACCAGGAAGGAGGGCGGATCGACTGATTGGGAGGAATGATGATGGCCACATTGTCTTTACGCGAAGTCTGCTGGGGAGCATAATTCAACTCCCGGGCAGCAGTCAATACACGCTCACGTAAAACAGGATTGACATGAACCTTGCCCGAAAATACACGTGATACGGTCGCAACAGAGGTCTTGCAATGCCTCGCTAATTCAACAATTGTACTGGAACGGCTTCTCATGACTCCACCTTGTTGAACTTAATACCCCAAAAAACACCAATCTGTGAAACCTTTTCATAAATATAGCAAAGGTTTCAATTTAAAGCAAATTGTTACGGATATTTTTTTTCTGTGTATTATATTTTCTGCCTGGTTATTAATAAACTTAACATCCCTTCAGGTAGAATTTTGTTTGCTATGCTTTGCGGTGGTGGGGGGCTCTTCTTTCCACTTATTGCAAGCGTATTTTTCTGGCTATTGTTTTTGGAGGCAAATTGATGACTGGTTCAAAAATAAGCTATTGCGGTGGGTCTGTTCCGGTTTTATGGGAAGGCGACGTTGTGGTATGCGGTGGTGGTGCAGCTGGAGTGGCTGCTGCGGTATCAGCTGCACGCGCCGGACGTAAGGTAGCCTTGCTGGAAAAAAGCATCTGTGCCGGGGGTATGCTCACCAACGGTTTGCTTCCCAGCATTATTCACATGACCGATGGGGTGAATATGCTTTCTGGGGGAATTTGCAAGGAGATTGTGGATGCGGTGTCGGAAAAGATGGTGGTGAAGCCTCTGTACAACTGGCATAACATTCATCCGGAGCCGATGAAGCGGGTGTTAGATGATATTCTTCTTGGCGCGGGCGTAGATGTGCTTTACAATATGCATGTATTTGATGTGATCAGCCATGCAGGGCACCTAGAGGCAGTATTGGCATCCGGTGTTGCTGGCAAACAGGCTATACGCGGAAAGATATTCATCGATGCAACCGGCGACGGGCATATTGCCATGCTGGCGGATGCGCCTTGGGAAATGGGCGATGCTAATGGCCACACGATGGCACCCACACTCTGCACACTTTTTGAACGAGTCGATTTCGAGCGGCGTCCGCCAGACTATCGCTACGCAGGGTCGGGCCGCAAGGAATGGCGCGAAGACACTGAAAAAGGAGTCGCTCCCCTGCCCGAGCACCATTTTGTCGGATTCTTCCGGAATGGCCCAACGTCTGGCAACGGCAATCTGGGACATATATACGGTACTAATCCGCTTGATCCGATCAGTGTGTCAAAGGCTTGCATCGAGGGGCGACAGCAGAGCGAAATCTATCTTAATTTCTATCGCAATAGGGTTTCTGGATTTCAGCAGGCAACCTTGGCAGCCACGGCCAGTCAGCTGGGAGTCCGTGAATCACGCCGAATTATTGGCGAATATATTATGACTCATGATGATTATGTTTGCCGGCGTCGCTTTACAGATGATATTGGCTGCTTTGCCTATCCGATTGACATCCATGCCGCCGGGGCAAATGCATCTGAACAGCAGAATGTAGAAATTCAGCTGGCACAAACCCGTTTTAAGGACGGCGAGCATTATGGTATTCCTTACAGGGCGCTATTACCCAAAGAAACAGAAAACCTGCTGGTTGCTGGACGGTGTATTTCCTGCGACCGTGCCGTGCAGAGTTCCATACGTGTGGTACCTGGCTGTATGATCACCGGTCAGGCAGCCGGCAATGCTGCCGCGTTGGCTGTTGAACATCAGGTTGAATTGCGCCAAGTTGATATCAAACAATTGCAGCAGATGCAACGCAACCAAGGCATCTGGCTCTGAAAAAATCAGTCTAGCCAAGACGGGCAAGCGATTTTATTCCAGCATTCCGGCGAGTTGACCGGGATAAGTGTTTCCGGAAACGCCGCCAGCACCGGTCATGCCAAAATTGACCAACAAGGTTTTGTGTGATTTGGAAGCCAAGGTATCATCACCATGAGCAAAATGCTGAGAACCCACTGTTCCCAAGTCCGAATTTTCCTTTAGCAGCTCGTTGTTTACCATGATTTATCCTAAAAAGGCATCCCAAGCTGGGCTTTAGTCCTAATGACTTTATTATCATGCAGTTGTAAGATTTATGCCGTTCACCATGTTCAGACAACTGAACCTCGGGTTCAAAGAAACGAGCATTATTTTTTCTTCATCTGATTGTTGAGCAATAATTTAAGTATGGCAAAAAATTGCATTGTTGAAATTTGACTTGTGAAAATACAGTGGCACCTTTTAGCCCGAAAGGCGAGGGAACCGGGGGTGGGCGGCAC
>JAAZKR010000011.1 GCA_012799725.1 Oligosphaeraceae bacterium
CAGCCGGCAGTTGCAGCGCCTGCCACGGCCGCAGCAGCTCAGGATCAGATCACCGAAAAGCCACTGACGCATATACGCAAAATTATCGCCAGGCGGTTGCATGAATCCTTGACAAGCATGGTACAATATACGCTGTGTGCAGAGGCCGATGTCACCGGCATGCTCGCTTTGCGCGAGCGCGTCAAGGCAGGCATCGAGCCGCTGTCCTTGGCCAATATCAACATAGGCGACATGATAATGTTCTCGGTCATCAAGGCCTTGCAGAAACATCCCGAGATGAATGGGCACCTTGTTGACAATGTCATCAAGCTGCATTCCGCCATCAATATCGCCTTTGCCTGCGACACGCCCCGAGGCCTTATGGTGCCGGTCTTGCACAACGCTGCCGCGCTTAGCCTGGGACAGATGAGCAATATAGTCAAAAGCATGGCCAAACAGGCCAATGATGGCAATATCAACCCGGACCTGCTCAGCGGTGCAACCTTCACAGTCTCCAATCTGGGCGCTTTCGGCATCACCACCTTCACGCCAGTGGTCAACGCACCTGAACTGGGCATCCTGGGCGTGGGCAAAACCCTGCTCAGAGCCGTACGTGGTAAAAATGGCGAAATACAATACCGCGACTACATACAACTCTCGCTATCCGTGAACCACATGGTAATTGACGGCGCACCCGGTGCCAGATTCCTGCAAACCCTGAAAAATATCATCGAGAATTTCGAGCTGGTCTGCATCGCCGGATAAAAGAAGCAAGCCCGCTTAAAGACAAAACCTTAAAAAGGACAAATAAAATGCGTTATGACCTGCTAGTGATAGGTGCCGGCCCGGGCGGCTATGAAGCAGCGGCCTATGCCGCTAGAATGGGCAAAAAAGTAGCTCTGTTTGAAAAAGAAGAGCTGGGCGGAGTATGCCTGAATGTGGGCTGTATCCCGACCAAAACCATGCTGCGCTCATCCAAGGCCTTGGATGACTGCCGGCAGGCTTCTGCTTTCGGCATTCAGGCCGAAGGCAAACCGGTCCTGGACATGGCCGCCGTACAGGCGCGCAAGCGAAAAGTGATCTCTACGCTGATCCGCGGCGTGGCCGGCATGCTCAAAGGTGCCGGAGTGGAAGTTGTCAAGGGCGAGGCGCGCATAGTGTCACCGGGCTTGGTGTCCTGCGCCGGTCAGCAATATGCCGGTGATCATATTCTGATCGCCACCGGCTCGCTGCCGGCACAACCGCCCATACCCGGCCTGAAAGACAACCCGGCAGTGCTGGATTCCAGCGGCATCCTGGAGCTGCAAGAAATTCCTAAGGAACTACTCATCATAGGCGGCGGTGTCATAGGTTTGGAATTCGCCTGCTTCTTTGCCAGCGTTGGCAGCAAGGTCAATGTAGTGGAGATGCTGCCCAGAATAGCAACCGTGGTCGATGAAGAAATAGGCAAACGCCTGATGGCGGAGCTGGAAAAGCAGGGCATAGTCTTCAAGCTTTCCTGCCAAGTGCAACGCATCGAGGGCAATACTCTCACCTATAAAACTGCTGACGGAAAAGAAGAAAAATTATCTGCCGACTACATACTTAACTCCACCGGACGTCGCCCGGTTACAGAAGGGCTGGGCCTGGAAGAGCTGGGTATGGTCTTTGATCGCCGTGGAATCAAGACCGATATATATGGAAAAACCAATATACCGGGGATTTGGGCCTGTGGCGATGTCACCGGAAGGCTGCTGCTGGCTCATGCCGCCACACGTGAAGGGCAAGTGGCAGTCAACAACATGTTCGGTAAAAAAGACCACATGCGCTATAATGCCATACCTTCGGTCATCTATACGCAACCGGAAGTGGCACATGTCGGCGCAAGTGAAGAAGAACTCAAAAAACAAGGCATCGCCTACCGCAAAGTAGTCATGCCCATGGCTATAGCCGGCCGATTCCTCGTAGATTACGAAGGCAAGAACGGAACCGTGAAAGCCCTGTTCTCCAAAGAGCACGGACATCTGCTGGGACTGCATGCCATAGGCGGTTGCTGCGGCGAATTTATCGCCAGCGCAGTGCAGATGGTGGAAATGGAAATGCGGCCTGAGGAAATCAGCCAAATCGTCTTCCCGCATCCTACTATCTCCGAGGCCCTGAAAGAAACCCTCGTCAGGTAAAAGAGGAAAACAAGCCGATAAATCCGAGTTAACAACCCAAAAATAAAAGCCGACAACTGATTCCTGAAACAGAAAACAAAAAGAGGATTGATCATGCCAAAGTGTTTAGAGATTTACCCCGAAGAGCTTTTCGCTCCCGGTCATATCGAGTTTCAGCCCATCGCGGTCTGCCAGTACAACTTAAGTTTGGCGGAAGAAAAGAAAATCTACAGCAAGGAGGAGCTGATCACGGTCTATCATGATATGCAGACTCTGCGCACCTTTGAGACCGTCATCAACGAACTCAAGCTCAATGGCGAGTATCGCGGTGTTAAGTACAACCATGCCGGGCCGGCCCATCTCTCCATGGGACAGGAAGCCGCTGCTGTCGGACAAGCCTTTGTCCTGGATGTAGACGACCACATCTTCGGCTCGCACCGCAGCCACAGCGAAATCCTTGCCAAAGGCCTGTCAGCCATACGCAAGCTTGACGATGCCAGCCTGGACAAAATCATGCGCGAGTTCTTCGGCGGCGCTACCCTGAAAGTGGTGGAAAGCTGCAACTGCAAAAATGTCAAGGATTTGGCTAGACATTTCCTTATCTACGGCGCATATGCTGAGATTTTTGCCCGCGTTACCGGATTCAACAAGGGCTGGGGCGGCTCCATGCACTGCTTCTTCACGCCTTTCGGAATCTATCCTAATAACGCCATCGTCGGCGGGTCCGGCTCCATCACCCCCGGTGCAGCTTTGTTCAAGCGCGTCAACCGTAAGCCCGGCATCGTGGTTTGCAATATCGGCGACGCTTCTTTCGCTTGTGGCCCGGTCTGGGAAGGCATGATGTTTGCCGCTATGGAACAGTATCGCAGGCTCTGGGATCAGGAGCTTGGTGGCGGATTGCCCCTGCTGGTAAACTGCTTTAATAACCAGTACGGCATGGGTGGACAGACCAGCGGCGAAACCATGGGCTACGGAATGCTCGCACGCATAGGCGCAGGCGTCAATCCGGACCAGATGCACGCCGAACGCGTCAATGGCTATAATCCGTTGGCAGTCATAGACGCAGTAAAGCGCAAAAAAGAAATATTGCTGGCAGGCAAAGGGCCGGTGCTGCTGGATGTGGTGACCTACAGACTGGGAGGGCACTCACCCTCAGACGCATCAAGCTATCGTACCAAGGAAGAGCTGGATCGCTGGATAGCGGCTGACGCCCTGCCAGCTTACCGCGAAAAATTGATCAAAGGCAAAATCGCCAGCGCCAGCGAATTGGACAGTGTCAAAGAGCAAGTTGACGAACTGGTCTTTGATATGTTCAAACTGGCTATAGACCCGGAGATTTCGCCTTACGAGACCATGCAGTCCAAATTCATCGAAACCGTTACCTTCTCTAATCAAAAGGTTGAGAAATTCGATGACCGCGAGCCGGAATTCTTGCAGCCGCTGGAAGAAAATGAACAGTTCCAACGCATCGCCAAGAAAGTGCGTTTCGCCGGAGCTGACGGCAAAGCGGTGCCAGCCATGCGCCAGTATAACTTTAATGACGCCGTCTTCGAAGCTATGGTGCACCGCTTCCAAATAGACCCGACCATGATCGCTTTCGGCGAAGAAAACCGTGACTGGGGCGGCGCATTCGCATGCTACCGCGGATTGACCGAACTGCTGCCCTATCACCGCCTCTTCAATAGCCCCATCGCGGAAGCCGCCATCGTTGGCGCAGCAGTGGGCTATGCTCTCTGTGGCGGACGTGTGGTCTGCGAGCTGATGTACTGTGACTTCCTCGGCCGCGCCGGTGACGAAGTCTTCAACCAGCTCTCCAAGTGGCAAGCCATGTCCGGCGGCATTTTGAAGATGCCCGTAGTGCTGCGCATTTCGGTAGGCTTCAAATATGGCGCTCAGCATTCACAGGACTGGTCAGCCCTCGTCAACCACATCCCCGGCTTGAAGATTGTTTATCCGGTCACGCCCTACGACGCCAAGGGTCTGCTTAACTCGGCCTTGGCCGGCACCGACCCGGTAATTTTCCTGGAAAGCCAGCAGCTCTACGGCAGAGGCGAGCGTTTCCACACCGCCGGTGTGCCGGAGGGCTACTATGAAATCGAGATTGGAGAACCGGATATCAAGCGTGAAGGCAAAGATATCACCCTGATCACCTTCGGACCTGTCCTGTTCAAGGCGCTTGAAGCAGCCGAAAAACTGCAAGGCTACGGCGTTGACGCCGAAGTCATAGACCTGCGCAGCATCAATCCGCTCAACTATGACAAACTGCTGGCCTCTGTGAAGAAGACCGGCAAGGTAGTCTTGATCAATGAAGCGGTGGAACGCGGCAATGTCATGCACAATATCGCTGCCAACCTGACACAGCTCGGCTTCGATTACCTGGATGCTCCGCCGGTAGTCATAGGTTCGAACAACTGGATCAGCCCGGCAGCCGAGCTGGAAAGCAAGTTCTTCCCGCAGACCAGCTGGATACTGGACAGCATACACGAGCGCATCATGCCGCTGAAAGGCCATGCCACGGAAGTCAACCGTAGTCTGGGAGAGCTGGAGCGCACCCTGAAAGCTGGCGTCTAAGCAAAGCAAAAAGCAAAAGGCGCAATGATGCGCTTCTGACTTGGCAGCCGTCACTACGGCTGATTCAAATACGCCTTGCGCCTCGGTATAAAGTCGACCGCAAGGCGTATTTTTAATGGAAAGACAAGGCTTCAGGTTACAGGTGCAACCGCTGCCGCCTCTCTAGGAGATGCAAGATGCCCAAATCGGCTCGGCCACGCGCAGGCCTGCCCATAATTGTTCTCTGTTTTTGCGGTGCCGTGCTTTTGTTGCTGCCGGGACTGGCTTTTGCCGCCGCTCTGATGCAGCCTGATATGCTGCTGGTAGCGCATGGCAGCTCCGGCGCTGTGCCGGCGGTCTGCCTGCACCAGGGCTCGGTCGGCTTCAGTCGCGGCAGCTACAGCATCCTGCATCCGGGCACAAACGACTCGGCATACCAGCTTTTAGCACATTTGGACCAGATGGGCTGCCAAGAAATAGACTGTATCTTTGTGCCGGCCTTGGCAGCTCCCATGCGTAGTCTGGAAGTATATTTGAAGCGTAAACCTGTAAAATAATGCATGCTGCTGGGTAAGGCCAGTTCCGAAAAACGGCTGCAAGACACCACTGCCGGGCTCCTCTTCGCGGGCGTCAATACGCAGCATCTGGGAAAAATGCAGCGCCAGCAATGGAGCGAAACAAGTCATCCCTGGCAGATAGAATGGCAACGCCTGGAAAACGCCGACCTGAAACAGACCTTCAAAATGAACGCTAAACCATGGAAAGTAGAACTGCTAAACCAAAAAAATGGTGCCTTTGTCCTAAAATATGCAAGCGAAAACGGAACCTGCCTGGAAAAACAATTCCCGCGCAGCAATCATGCCCAAATATGGAAACATAAACTGAAATAATGGCTATCCGACTGATCCGACTGATCTGTCCGGTTAAGCATTTTATGACTACTTTGTGATTATTAAGCCTTTATAGGAATCGTTGCGATTTAGCTTGAGTCAGCAGGCAAGTAGAACCTTTGCCGTGCTTTTTTGTTTGTAAACCATATCGCTACCGCTAAGCTAAATGTGTTGTCAGGCACAATTGCCTGATTGGTCATTGAAAACACACAAGTTTAATGGAGATGCGTCATGGTGAAACACAAAGAAACTGTAAGCAAAGTCAATATGGTTCCGGAAATCCCCGGCACTATAATCTGGTCAGAAAAAAGTCAGAACGACAACCAGAATAATCCTTGGGACGACCCAAGCTTAACCTGCATGAGCCTGACGGAAAAACGCATTCTGGCAAGCATCACCGGCCCTACGCCTGAGCTGCCCTACCCCCTGAACCCACTGCCTCTGCGTAATGATGCGCCGACCATGGAATACATCATACCGGAAAGCGACAAAGCGGCAGTGCTGCGCCAACTCTATCCGTTCTCACCATGCCCGGAACTGCATGAAATACGTTTTGATTTGCATGAGGAAAAATATTTCAGAGTAGGAGATTACAAGGTAATACGCGAACTGGGCTGGAATTTCATCGTCAGTCCATACTATGCCAATAGCGGCGGCATGGTCATTGACTGGATGGAAAAAGACTCCGATGGACAGGTACTTATTATCCCAATAGAGAAATAAACCTAAAAAAGCAGTTGATTTTTCCTCATGCCCGGCACTCAGAACCTTCTTCTATTTTCGTGGCGCGCCAGAAGGCGTCCAAATCAGATCAGTCCAATACTCGTTGCTTAAGATTTTTATTTTATCCGCAGATTTACTCAGATTAGCGCAGATTTTTTAGGGCGCAGTTTTCTTGTCCTAGGAGCGCATTTTCAAAAGTGAGCCCTAAAAAATCTGCGGCATCTGTATAATCTGTGTAATCTGTGGATCGAGTCTTTCAACTGGGTTGCGGACCTTAGTCCGCGCCAAGTTTAAGAGTATTGGTCGGATCAGTCGGAGCCTGGGCCCGCAGGGCCACGCCATTGACCGCCAAACTACAAGTGACCCTGAGCCCGCAGGGCCGCCATACATGATCCCCACCGGTTGTCATAAGCTGTTACGCCCCGGATTCCTACTGTGCACCTATCAAAAAACAAGCCAGTTTTACATCATCCCCCCCCACGGGAAAATGACCGAAAACGACAGCTTTTGCCTAGCCGAAGACCGCCGAACTACAAGTGACCCTGGACCCGCAGGGCTGCACCATGCGTAACCTCGGGTGACCGAACCCGTAAGGGTGAGGGAACCCGAGGCAGGATCACCCCCTAAAATCAGCGCCTGGAAGGCGCCACTTCATGATGAATTTGCCGGATCGGCCAGAAAAGAAGCCGTGTGAAGCCACCTCGAAAGAGTTTGTATGACAACGATTTAATGAAAAGTTGCCACCAAATCTTTCATTAACAAGAAGAAATCGGGCAATAGCAGCACGGAAAGCACCCTGTTCACCAACAAGGTGAACAACATGAATTTTACAATCGCTTGAGAGTAAAGTCATTAGGACTAAGCCCCGGCTATAACTGCCTTTTTGGGATAAAACGTTTTTCGAGCAATACAGCAAAGAGGCGGACCTCCCGACGGAAGCTCGCCTCTCTATGCGTTAATGTTTTGCGGTTCTTATTTTGCCAGCATTTCACGTAGCGCGGGCAGCTGCCCAGCACTGCCCAGCTTTTCGTTTTTGGCGGCAATAAAGTTGGCATATTCGCTCATGAAGACCTTGCCGGGTGGGCGCAGGTCGAAATTCTCGGGATGACTGATGAAGTGCTCACGATGCACCCGACACCAGACCAGGCGTCCGTCAGTATCAATATTGATCTTGGTCACGCCCAAAGTAGCGGCTTTTCTGAACTGATTATCATCCACCCCCTTGGCACCGATGATCTTGCCGCCGGCGGCATTGATGCGGGCGACCTCGTCCTGCGGCACCGAGCTGGAACCGTGCATGACCAAGGGGAAGCCCGGCAAGCGCTTCTGAATTTCGGCAAGCACGTCAAAATGCAGTCCCTGCGTGCCGCTAAATTTGAATGCGCCGTGGCTGGTGCCGATGGCACAGGCCAGGCTGTCTACGCCGGTACGCTCAACAAATTCCTTGGCTTGATCCGGATCGGTCAGTTTAGCATCGCTCTCGCTTACACTCACATGTTCCTCGACACCGCCGAGCTGACCCAGTTCGGCCTCGACTACGATGCCCTTGGCATGCGCAGCATCAACGACGCGCTTGGTAATAGCTATGTTTTTCTCGAACTCCTCGCCGCTGGCGTCTATCATCACCGAGCTGTAGAAGCCGCTATTGATGCAGTCCATGCAGGTTGCTTCATCGCCATGGTCTAAGTGTACTGCGAATATGGCTTCCGGGAAGACCTGGTCTGCGCTGCGTATGATTCCTTCAAGCATCAATTTGTCGGTGTAGCTTCTGGCACCCTTGCTAAGCTGCACGATAAACGGCGCCTGACTCTGGATGTTGCCGCGAAACAGCCCCATGCACTGTTCCAGATTGTTGATGTTGTAGGCACCAATGGCATACTTGCCATAGGCGGCTTTGAAAAGCTCCTTAGTGGTGACGATCATGATATACCTTCTTTCTCTGTTTAATGGCCCGACTAACGAAAACAAGCGGGCGGATTTGCTATTCGGACTAAGGTTTGCTATAATAATATAATGCCGCTTCTATTGACGTAAACCCACAAGCGAAAAAACTTCCGTAAAAAAACTTGTTACGGCAATGGCGCAGTTTGGAGACAAAGGCAGGGCATCTTGCATGCATGTCTTCAATGCTTGCCCTGACGCTCGAAATAATAGCCGCGGCGCTCCCGAAATACGGTTTCTTCAAAGTTACCGCATTACCTGCAAGGATGCGGCAGCTGCTCTCGTCCGCCCCAGGTTTCACACTTATTCCTCGCAGTCAGGCCTAAGTTGAACAAAGGCGCTTTTTCCTAAACACTATTGTCGCGACAGGTCTTTTTCATGCGTTTCCAGTGCAATTATTGCAAGTCGCTCTTAGATATTGAAGACGGTATACCTGGCGAGTTAGTGGTCTGCGGTCAGTGCAATGCGACTCTGGCCGTACCCATGAGCGTAACTTCCCCCGGTGCCATGCTGGGTGACTTCGCCATTATCCGGGAATTAGGTTCCGGTGGCATGGGTCGGGTATATTTAGCTCATCAAGTCACCTTAGATCGGGAAGTGGCTCTGAAGGTGCTTAGCGAGAGTTTTGCCAGCGACGACGCATTCATTGCCGGCTTTATCAAGGAAGCGCGCACTGCAGCATCCTTAAACCATCCCAATATAGTACAGGCCTACGCAGTGAATTGCGAAGCCGGGCGTTATTATTTCGCCATGGAGCTGGTTGATGGCAATACCATGAAACAGGTACTGCAGCACAGCGGCAGGCTGGTTCATGAAAAAGTGCTGGGTATTGCCCAGGACGTTATCGAAGCACTAGCATATGCCTGGAATGAAAAAAAACTCATACACCGCGATCTGAAGCCGGACAATATCATGCTCACGAATGACGGTCGCACCAAGCTTGCCGATCTGGGGCTGGCCGGCAGAACCAGCGAACCGGGCGCCGATGGCAGCGCTGAGCTTTATGGCACGCCACAATACATCGCCCCCGAGCTTATCCTGGGGTGCCCCGCTGACCTGCGCAGCGATATCTATAGCATGGGCGCAACCATGTATCACGCCCTGACCGGCGCATTTCCTTTCCATGCAAAAGATGCCGACAGTATGGCGATGGCGCATCTGCAAACCCCACTGCCGCTAGTAAGCGACATCGTTGAAACCGTGCCCGCTCCACTGGCTCGTCTAGTAGCCATCATGCTCAGCAAAAGGCCGGGACACCGCTATCAGAACTATGATGATTTGCTCGCCGACTTGGTTCTGGTACAAAGGGGCAATATGCCCTTGCAACCATACTCAGAAAATTCACAGCAGCCCATCAACACGGATCTGCCTTGTGAACAAAGCCTTTCCATAGATGAAAAAGACTTGCAGCTCAGTATCGGAAACACCGGAGCAACCGGTTCGACAGAGGTAACAATCCCTACAGAGCAAAAAAGTCGAAGGCTAGTGTTGGGCGGCAAAACATCCACTCCCATAACGGCATTTAAGACCGGCAATACGCAAAATGCCGGTACAAATGTACCGCTGATTTCGCCCAAAGCCGACGGGATGCCGGCGGACGCCGACGCAGTTGCACGCAGAGCCACGCCGAAGAAATCCGGCAGCAAAAAGACTGTCCTGTTTATTGTTGCCGTGCTGCTGCTCGTCGTCATCGCAGGTGCCATCCTGGTATTCGTGTTCAAATCCAAAAAGTCGGTTGATGCTGCGGCACCACCACAAGAAATGACAGCTTTGGCAAGCCTGCAAAGAGACTTGGCAGCACTATCCACCGATATGGAAAAGCTGGCCTTTTTGCAAAATCAACACCTCAGTTTTCCGCCTGAGTCCGCTGACTACGCGGGTTTTATCGAGCTTGCCGCACCGTTGCTGGAGCCGGCTTTACAAGCGCAAAGAGCAAGCTTCATTGCACAAGAAAAGGACGACTGGCAAAAACAGAGCGATGCCTACGAAAGAGAATTGGCGCAGCGTGCAGAAGCCGAACGCCTTAGAGCAGAACAAGAGGCAAAACGACAAGCCGAAGAAGCTGAACGGCTTAAACAGGAAGCCATCGCCGCCAAAAAAGCCGCTGATTTCGAGGTTGAACAAAACAGACTGCGTGAAGAACTGTTGAAATATTGCCACAACCTGGACTACTCCGGCGCAAGGCGGCTGTTTGCGGTCATGGCACAGTCTGATGATGAGAACGCAAAAGACTGGGCCAATATGTGGCTTGATTGTCTCAAGTACTCTGAAGAATTATACCAACTGCTGCGTAACAGCCGCGAAAAATTCGCCGGACATAAATTCAAGATCGCAGATGCTACAGGCCGTACCCGAGAATGGGAGCTGACAGCAATATTGTACGACACCTTAAAACTGCAACGTGTGCCAACCCGAAAAGAAGCCGAACAGAAAAAAACTGACCCGCAACCGGAAATGAGCTTGGAGCTGGATCGAATCGACTTGGGACAACTGGCTGGCTTAGTCAAATATGCGCTGGAACATGAGGGCAAAAGCGACGATTACGCACTGCTTATGGGCAACTATCTGCTTAGTCAAGGACGCCCGGAAGCACAAAAGCCGCTATCCATGTCCATGGCACCTGAACTGCAAATCAGCGAAATCGCCAAACTGCGACAGCCATACTTCAAAGCTAGAATGGCGAAAATGGAAAGCATGAGCAAAGATGAAATCAGGCATGAAGCTCTTGACTTGAAAAGATACTACCCACAGAAATTCAAGGAAGCCGCCGCAGAAATCAATGCATTATACGAAAAAGCAAAGTGACCTTGAACCGAAAACACAGAAAAAACCAGGCAGCCGCCACCGTATAAACTCTATAATTCGAATCAGGCAGATCAGGCGGAGACCGAGACCCGGCAAGGGCTGCACCACGCATAGCCCGGGTGACCTATTGCAGAGTGCGAGGGAACCCGAGCAGAATCACACCACCACTACATGCTTACAATGGCGGCCTCACCGGAGCCTCCGCACAGCACAGATTCCATGGTCACAGACCCGGACAAGACCTATGCCCAGACAGCAGCACTGCTAGCCATGAATGCCGTAGACCTCCTATTTAGAGGACATCCAAAAAGTAAAGGCTGACGACTAATATTACTATGTCCATCTGTACGCTCTGCGTAATCTGCATAATCTGCGGATAAAAATGTGCGTTTAATTCTGCAAAAAAAAAATTTGCATTAGCTTGACAAACCATTTTGGGCATATTATATTAGCGCCAAGTTTGACGTCAAACCCAGGTTTTTTTATATTTGGTTATGATAAAATCCACGATAAAAGATGTAGCTCGGGTTGCTGGTGTTTCGGATACGACCGTATCCTTAGCCTTTCAGGCGAATTCACGGATCAGCGACCGCACACGTGCACGAGTTTTGTCTGTGGCTGCTCAATTATCGTACACGCCCAACCTTGCTGCTAAGAATCTTCGCAACGGTTCTTCGCGTACCATTGGCTTTGTTGTCAATGACGTCACGAATCCATTTTATTTGCAGATGTTTCGCAAAGCTGAAGACATTGCCTTGCTGCATGGGTATGGCATGATTTTTGCCGGCAGCAACTGGTCTGCGGAAAAGGAACATAATTTATTTGAGCAGATGATACAGATGCGGGTCTGCGGCGTAGTGCTTTGTCTCTGTGAAAAGTCTTCGGAGGGCATTGAAACTTTAGACCGTTTTAGTATGCCCTATATTGCTGTTGACTCTCATCCTTGTTGGTATGCCGGTTCTTATGTAGCCAATGATTTCTGCATGGCCGGCGAGTTGGCGGCAGAACATTTACTGGAACAGGGTTGCCGTCGGCCAGCTTATTTCACTGCCGGGCGCACCATGAGCAACCTCAGCGCATTTGTTGAAATGCAGGAATCATTCATCGCGTATTTCAATAGGAAAGGCATTGAAATAACACGGGATGACGTCATTGAGGCGGGGCTTTGTATACAGGGTGGACGAGATGCCTTTGACCGCATCAGTGTTCAGGGAAAGCACTATGATGGTGTTTTTTGTGCGAACGACTTTTGTGCCATGGGTGTACTCGAAGCGGCTGAAAAGCATGGGACCATCCCCGGCAGAGACATTGCTGTCATTGGCATTGATGACACCGAGGTGTCCGGTTTTTCCAAAATATCCTTGACCTCGATCCGCCAACCCTATGACCAGCTGGCGTCAATTGCCATGGAAGAGTTAATTAAAGCCGTACAAGCTGACTCCATGCCGAATATCAAACGTAAGCTTCCGGCAGAATTAATTATCAGAAATTCATCTAAACTCGAGTCATAGAAAAAAGGGGGAACCATGCAGCAAGGCACTTTTATTCCGATAGAAGAATTCAAAGAGCGCATCACAAAGACGCAGCAGGCCATGCGCCTCAAGGAAATCGATCTGTTACTGGCTTTTTCGACAGAATCGGAGCCGGCGCACGTGCGCTATTACGCCGATTACTGGCCCAGCTTCGAAACCACCGCAGTGCTGATTCCGGCAGATGGAGAACCTACACTGCTCATAGGCCCAGAATGCCTGACTGTCGCAACCGCCCGCAGCAAAATCAAAAAAATCGTCCAATTGATGGATTTCCGGGAGTCCTCACAGCCGGACTATCCCGGCTCGAAACTGCCGACTTGGAATGATGTCCTGGCTGAGTTCAAGCCCCGCAACCTGGGCATTGCCGGCTGGCATATGTTTCCATACTCGATCATGGAAAACCTGCGTGCCGCCGCCGGCAGCAACTGCAAAATTTCCAATGCAGACGAGATTGTCCGCGGCATTTGCATCAAAAAGAGTGAAAATGAATTGAATTGTCTTCGGGAAGCCGCACGGATTTCTGAACTCGGCTTCAAGGCCGTCCTGGAAAATATCAAGCCTGGCATGACAGAGGTGCAAATTGTCGGTCTGGCGACTGCGGCGATGCTGGCCAATGGTGCTGAAACCACTGCGTACCCAGTCTGGTGTTGCAGCGGACCAAATTCCACCCAGGCCATCAGCCGGCCATCACAGCGTAAAGTCCAAACCGGTGAAATCATCCATCTCAGCGTTGGCGCGAAGGTCTCCGGCTACAGTGGCAGCATCGGGCGCCCGATAGTGCTGGG
>JAAZKR010000092.1 GCA_012799725.1 Oligosphaeraceae bacterium
ACTGCTGCCTTCGTCAGCAGTCAGGCTCGAGATGCCGCTGATATTCAGCGAGTTGACCTGGGTAATATCGCCAGTAGAAATGACCGTGAAATTACCCGTGGCTATGCTAGCGTCAAATGAAGTTCCTCCCGTATTCTTGATGGTAACATGCCGACCGGTGAAAGAGATATCACCGCCCAGTTCGTTGGCTTGGTCTAGCGTAATATCGTTGCCTCCGGCGCGCAGAGTTGTTTTACCATCGACTGCCAGTATGTCACTCTGCGAGATGGTGCCGCCAGAAGTGACATCGAGAGAGCCCGAGACCTGGGCAGATTGGAACACTGTACCCTGTTGGTTGTTGATGGTGATATCTGCACCTTGAATGGTAATAGACCCCATAATGTCATTAGCGGCATCCAAGGTGATGTTAGCATCAACAGCGGTCATATTCAGAGCATTCGTAACTGTTATCGGTTCAGTCTGAGTGATGGCACCGCCAGAAGTGACCGTAAGGACAGTGGCTCCACTGGTAGCAAGTTCGGTTGCTATCGTATTATAAATATCGACACTTCCACCTATGACGGAAATAGCACCTTGTATCGCATTATTGGCACCACTCAGATATATGTCTTTGTTATTGGTTTTGGCATCCACAAAAGCATCACTGATAATGGTCAGGGCAGCCAACGTTATAGCTCCATCACCAGAACTGGTGTCCAAATAGAGCCCATGCGTGCCCATCGTCAGCTCGAGGTCTGTGAAAGCCGTATCAGTATCAATACCCCCGAGTGTTCCATTTCCCTTTGCGATAATCTGCAGATAATTTTCATTTTCTACAGAGGACACATCGACATTATTGTTGAAAACAACCTTATCCCATTCAAGCTTGACGTTACCCGTCTCAAGCAGACTTATCAGCGTATTCTGCTCAATATATGCAATGCCATCCGGACCCATATCAGGATCAACAACTGGATCTGCGCCAGCTCCCGGGTCTCCCCCAATATACAGAATTCCGCTTGGGTCGATAAGCAAGTTACTGAATGTAATGTTGCCCAGTTCTTGCAGGTTTATGGAGTCTCCTGAGAGTTCGAGGTCACCGGTCACGATTGTACCTTCGGCGTTATCGGTTCTGCCGTTTTCGGCATAGAGTATGACTTCGCCCAGTTCTGTGGCATTGATGACGCCCTCGTTAGTTACGGTTGATTCTTCGGTGAATCCGGAGAAATCGATCGAGAGTTTGCCGCCGTGCACTGTGCCCAATTCGACAGATTTGGTTCCGAGCATGGCGACTTGTTTGGCGTTGATTTCGCCGGCATTGCGCACGTCCTTGGCGATCAATGCGACGCTTTCGGCGTTGATCACACCTTGGTTGATGACGGAGGCGTTGGAGTCGCCTTCAAAGAGCAGCTTGTCCGCCATAAAATTATCATTGCTGATATCCAGGGTTGATGCGATGAATTTATTGACATCTACCTGTGCGCCTTGTCCGAAGAGTATGCCGGCTGGGTTGATCAGGTAGAAATGTCCTGTAGCGCGCAGGCGTCCCAGGATTTCGGATGGGTTGCCGCCGACAACGCGTGAGAGCATTGCGGCATTTTTCGACATTTGATTGACATCCACGCCGTATCCTCTGCCGATGTCGAAGCTATCCCAGTCCACAATAGCTTTATTTGTGAGCTGGTCAATAGTCATAGTTCGCCCATTGACGACAATGGTGGCGCTTCCCTTGACTACTCTGCCGCCGGTTGGCAGTGGGCTGCGTGCGAGCAGGCCGCCTGGCGACAAGGTTAAAACTGTTACCAGGAAGACCGAGAGCAGCTTCTGTGTCCAGGAGCTTCGGTAAAGTCCAGCTTTTTTCTTTGTTTTCATGTCCATCCCCTTCCTTGGAGTTGTTGGTTGCATATATGATCTGTTTGTTTGCATATTGATCCCTGCTCCTTTCCTTTAGAATTGTAGTTGCAGGGAGATGTGGAAGCGTCCGGCACTGGGTGTATCTGAGCTAGCCTCGATAATGGGGTAGCCGTAGTCCAGTGACATCTGCGAATAGTTGGTCAGGCCCAAACGCAGGCCCAGCCCCACTGACCACATGTCTTGATTCTTATATTCGCCCGGGTATGGCCGTTCGTTGTTGACGTAGGCATAGTCTGTGAAGGCAACGAACTGCAAGCGATGTTGTCCCCAATACTTGGGATTGTTTTGCAGGAATTCGTCATCCTTCTTGAGGCCGGGGATGAAATTTGTCAAAAGCGGCGTACGCAGTTCCAGTGTGCCGATCACGGAGTTGTCGCCGCCGATTTCCGACTCTTCGTATCCGCGCACTGAATTGAATCCGCCCAGGTAATCACGGGCGGCTCCTGGCAGCGAGTCATCTGCCAGCTGTGCTTCGACTTTACCGAAGAGGCTCCATTTGCCTGGTGCTTCCGGGCCTGCAAACAGGCGCTGTATGCGGGCCAGTTGCAGTTTGGCCAGGAGGAAGTCGCCTTCGCTGTAGGCACCGTCATTTTCGATGAAGTCGATCTTTTCCGATGCTCCATATTTACCGGCGAAGTTGCTTTGCAGGGTAAGGTTGGCGAAGTTACGGCCGCCGAAGCGGTCATCTGTCTTGGCTGCATAGCCCAGGGTGATGGAAGGCATGGATAGTGCGACGGCGCGCTTATTAAACGCGTCACCATCTATACCGAGATGGTTTTTGGTCTTTTGGTAGAGCCAGCCAAATGTGAGCTGCACGCGCTCGTATTCGGATTCGTATATCAGGCGCGAGAGCTGCAAGCCGAAATAATGACCTTTACCGACCACGTCGATTTCAGGCAGCACGGCATCATATCTGGACTGGTTATATCCGCCGTATGTATTGATTGCCCATTTATCGCCGAGTGGGAGGAAATAATTTATTGAGAATGCATTCAGGGTTTCTCCTATATCGCCTCCGGTTAGCCAGTCCAGGGTAAGCGAGTCGTCATGCTTAGTAAGGTTAAGGTGCTGCAAGGTGGTTCGCAGTCTATAGTCGTTGGACTGTTTATGTCCGCTATTGGTGAATTCGATTGCGCCGTGTATGGGGAGTTTGTCTTCCACTGTGAGTTCGGCGTCTACGCTGCGTCTTCCGGCTTCGGTGATTGGGCGCAGTTTGGTATCCACCTTGAGGTCGGGTTTAATATTGAGATCAAATAGGTCTCCATGTATTTTGGCGTAGTTGAATTTTCCTTCCTGGTTTTCCAGTGCGCGTATGATTTGCTGTGGCGAATAATGTTTGGCATTGCGTACGGTGATACTGCCGAGCGTCCCACAGTCTACTTTAGCCAGGAATATACCGTATCCCCATACCTTGGTGGGGATTTGCACGTTTGCAAAAACATAGCCTTGCTCTTGCAGGGCTTTGACCAGCTTGCCTTGGAATGCGTTGATCTCGTCAATGGTGACCGGGTTAAAGGTGACATACTCGGCCCAGTCCTGCCAGACTTTTAGTTTTTCGACGATTTCTTTGTCGCCGGAGATCATGGGCAGGTCAAACTGTATTTTTTCGGGTCTTTCTGCCAGGTCGCCGTCTTGGGGTTCTGGTGTAGTTAGCTTCTGATTTCCTTTGAGCACTGGGGTTTTGTCCGGCATTTGCACCGGCACCCATGGTGCTGTCACTGGTGCTTCTTTAGCGGCTTTGGCTTCGGCTTTGGCCTGGGCTGCCTCTTCTTTAGCTTGGGCTACTTTTGCGGCTCTGGCTGCTCGGATTTCGGCTTTGCTGCCAGCTGCCGTTTCCTGCGCGGCTGTGTCATCTGCTTCGGGATCGGCTGTTGTTGGCGCTTCTTTTTTGGCTGCTTCGGCAGCTAATTTTGCTTCACCTTTCAGTTGTTCGAATTTAGCCTTAGCGGCATTAACTTCGGTATTTTTTGCGATTCGTTCTTTATCGATTTCTGCCAGGCTTGCAAGTTCGGTTGTTCTTTTGCCTTGCAGGGTGGCGATATTTTTTTGCAGCTTATCTACTTCTTTTTTGACTGCTGCGGCGCGTTTGGGTTCGAGTTCTGCGCCCTCCTGTGCGATGCGGTTCAACTTTGCTTGTTCGTTATTGATCTGTGCATCCAGCTTTTGGATTGTTTTCTCGATCTTCTGCATCTGCTTGCTCAGCTTAGCGTAGTCTGACTCAAGCCGGGCAACTTCCTTTTGACTGGCTCTGAGATCTTTCTTGCTTACCTGCGCCTGCATAGGAGCAGCAAGGAATAAGGCAAGAAGAAAAAACGACAACAGACTCCAAGTGGATTTTCGCTGAAGCAGCGTTGATTTGGTGTTACGCTCGATCGTTTTCATGTGATCCCTTTCTCTGATTCGGCGGCATTAGCGCTTAGCGGCATGAAGCTGCCTTTTGTTTTGATTTGTTAAACAGGTATTATTAAATTTTTAGTCGCGTCCCAAAGTTGAGACCTGAAGAGAAAAATAGCGTTTTGACTTGAAAAAACACAAAAGCTTGTCTTATTAATTTTGTGTCTAAAATTAAAGAAAGGACAAGCTTTTGTGAAAATCCA
>JAAZKR010000093.1 GCA_012799725.1 Oligosphaeraceae bacterium
AACACGTAATCAGGATAGCGCTGTATCAGTGCCAGTTGGGAGGAGAACGTACGCGCGGCCTTGCGCCGGGTTTCGGGAACAGTCCAGAGCCAGCCTATGTCCAGATGCCCATGTCCAACAGCTGTTGTTTTCATAGCGGAGCTGGTATTTTTTATTCCCAGGATACGCTTTTTCAGAATATTGCGAGCCAAGTCAGCCTGTTCCGGGTTGTAGTGGAACAGGGCTGTCACCTCGTTCAGTGCAGCCGCGATTTGGTTGTAGCGGAAGCTTCCTTTGGGGAAGACTTCCCGGCAGTTGGCAAGGGAGTCCGTGGCGCAGGGAATATTCAGCATGCTTAACGCGACTTCCAGGTCGTTTTTCAGTTGCCAGATATTCTCCCTGAAGAGTCCATAACAGGCAGATTTAACAATGCCGGGATTGAGAAAGCGTCCATCGCCATCTATGAACAGGCCGCTGGCAATGGCATCCACCCATAACTCCAATCTAGCGGCTTGCACTCCTTGAGGGAAATGCAGCAGGTCCTTATTGAAATTCTTGGCGGCAATACAGGTGTTCGTTAGTCCGCAAAGGATTGTTCCTTTGGCATCCAGGAGAAGCAATTCTCCGCCCAGGTTGATGCGGCAGGCCATGTATTTTCCGTGCCAGTTGGGTGGAACTATTCCGGTTAAACGGAACCAGGCGTTTTGTCCCTTTTCGCCCCAGCGATCGCCTGTCTGCAAATGCAGAAAAGGCTTTTGTGGTCGTTTCGCAAAGGGAACTGCACTGCTGGTCAGGGCACATTCAACGGTAAATTCTCTGGTCTCGTCGAATAGGAATTCATCCAGACGCTGATAAAGTGCGGTAGCCCTTTCAATGCTGAATTGGACTTCCTTGGGACTCATGATTTTATCTCCGTGAAAGCGTCATTGCTTTGATCAGCAATAATTTGTACTGCACTGCCATCATCAAAAATTTTGTTTTTTGTCATAGTTTTCCAATAGAATGCAGGGCACGGCTCCCAAAATTAGCCAACCCTGTCCCAAAAGATTCTGGCTGCATTTTTTCTATGGACGAGGGGTCTTTTTCGTTCGTGTGGGTTGTGGGCGCCAGTATGCATAAGCGTTAAGTTGTTTTCATGCCTTGATCAATTTTCGTGGCAAACAGGTCTCTTGCACTGAAAACAAGGTGTTCCTGTGCAAAAGATTGTATTTATAGAAAGCATCCTTGGAGAGGCGGCACATGAATCGGCACGGGCGATGCGGATTTCCATTTGCCGCTGCGCATCTGAACACATCACCGCCTCCCTGGTACGACTTAACGAAAACAACTTGGTGCCTATGGGGATAGTTTCTGCAAAATCAGTTCTGAGTATTGAAGCCTCCTGCGTTGTAGTAATAGAATGTGGATCGGCTATAATCGGAGTTATTCACCATCAGTGCCTTCATTTCGGGTGGAAGGAAAGACCCGGCATGGCCATCGAAGAACGATAAATTAATCCGATTCCCGTGGGAGAAAGCAATGTTGCTGGACCAACCGTTGATGCAGACGGCCGAACTATGGGTCATGATGGTTGTGGCTCCGTTATAGGTGGAATCGCTTGCATAGAAAAGTGAAGAGGCTCGTTTTATCCGGTTCTGGTTGATATACTGGCTCTTTTGAATATTGGCGATGTTGGTGGCTTCATCCGTAAGGGTTAACAGGTCCTTGCTGTAAGGAGAACGATTCGTCCAGGTTGCCGCATCGGTAACCTGCACTCCATAGGTGCTGCTGTAGGCATACTGGGAGTTGGTATTCGCCGGTTTTGTGCTTACCTGGGGGCAACACAGCGTCATTGTGTTCAGATACTTCTGACTAATGAACATGCCGCTCCAAGCGCGCATGGTGGCACCAATTGCCGCATCCCACTTGGATGGGGGGCAGATGGGAACCCAATCCTCGTTGGCGTCAGCATACATCGATAGTGCCAAACCAACCTGCTTCAGATTGGAAATGCAGTTGATGGTGCGAGCTTTTGAACGCGCCTTGCTTAAAGCAGGCAGAAGCATCGAGGCCAAAATTGCAATAATAGCGATCACAACGAGGAGTTCAATAAGCGTAAAGCGGTGAAAATTCTTTTGCATGGTGTTTTTTCCTTTTGGTTATATTCCTTGCGACAACCGTTGTGGAAGAAGTTTTTACTGAAGGACTACAAGTTCCTCCAGTCAAAAAGGATTTTGAATACTTCAACGCCCTGTTTTGACAGATAGGCAAAAGCTTCTTTGGCCTTGCCGGCTTCCCACGTCTCAATGGGAAGATGCGAAGTATCAAACTTCCCTTCACTGATCCACTGTAGGACCTTGGGTTTCTTGCGGCTACGAACACCACAGGACATGGTTATTGTGGCATTCTTTCCAAACCAGCGGTGATAATGGTCAAAAATCAACTTGTCGGGATAATCACCATTCAGATGGATATGGCCGGGTTCGTCAGTTCCACGCCAGCCGCCATCCTTAAGCCAGCGATGAAGGATTCCGGGGACTTCAGGATTGCCAGAACACTCCATGATCTTATCGGCTTTTTTCCCGCCTGTAATGTCCAGAAATTGCTTGAAACCGATATTATCCGGAGAGATGACATGATCCGCATAATGCTTCGCTATCCCTTGGCGGAAAGAATTCGGCTCTACAGCAATTACCTTAATGCCAGGGCATACGATCTTCAAAAGCTGCATGGCGCTGATACCCACCATTCCGGCACCAAACACGCACACGAAGTCCTCTTTCTTCAAGTCAAAACGCTCCACTCCATTCAACGGGACCAAAGCCAGGTAGGCCAATACAGCCTGCTCATCCGTCACGTTGTCTGGAATCTTGCACACGCCATCATTGTAGCTGGCGTTTTTCGAGTCCTTATGAACAAGCAAGGTGCCACCGCCCCAAGCTGCGCAGCAGTCCTGATATTTCCGGCATTCATTGATCATTACACGATCACCTTTCCGGATATCGGGTGACCAACTGCCTTCCTCCTCGACTACACCCATGTTCTCATACCCGGGGACTAGAGGATACCAGCATTGCTCCGGATGCTGAAGCCCATGGTAGGTCTTCATGTCGGTGCCAGTGCTGATCGCACTCATGAGAGTGCGGAAGATGACAGTGTCCTCATGCCTGTCCATCAGCGTGATTTCACGAAAAGAAGCTTCCCCGGGACGCTCGATGACCGTTGCTAATGTTTTTGTGCCCATCGTTTATATAATTCCTTGCATTTGGCATGCACATCGTACATAAAGTAATTATAAGACCACTTTGGGAAAAATCAACAGCAATTTAGGGAAAAAAGGAAATTTTTTGCTTAAATTGTCAACTATTCAATAAAATTGTTGACAATGCTGATAAAAATACCCCGAATCTGGTTGTTATGTAAATGTAGTGGGATATATTATTTTAAGTTTAAGAAAGGATATATCGGTGAAATGAAGAAGCCCAAGTCCTCCCAAAGGAAATCTCCGGACGCATTGCCTGACGGCATGCTTTCCTTGGAGCTGCTACAGCAGAAAATTTTGGCCAACGAGTTTGAGATTGGTCAGCACATACGTGAAAATGTACTTGCGACGGAATTTGGCGTCAATCGCAATGCGATTCGCAACGCATTAAATCAGTTGGTAGCCTGGAGGGTATTCGAGTATGTTCCCTTCTGCGGTTATCGTGTTCGTAATTTTCAGGTAAAGGATATAATAGAATGCTGTGAGCTTCGCCTTGCTATTGAGCCTCCTGCGGCACGCCGTCTGGCGATTCTTCGTCCTGATAAAGCATTAGCTCGTCTTCGTGAGCTGATCACCCTTGAACACGAGGCTATTCTCAACAAGGCACGTGCCATGGCGGGTCGTTATGACCATGAGTTCCACTATGAGATAGTTGTCAACTGCGGCAACAACACCTTTGCCTGGCTTCAGAATTCTATCCGTCTTATCATGCCTTTTCTGGATCAACTTGCTGTACCCCGGATGGCGATGGAGAACCCGGACCCGGATGGTTCAAAGACTATCGGTGCGCATAACCGGATCCTTCAATGTATCAAAGAGGGTGATGCTGAGAATGCCGAAAATGAAGCACGGATTCATTGTTCTCGGATGCTTCGGCAGATCACGGCAGTTGCTATCACGATGTAAAGTATAGAGAAAGGTGCAGGCGAGCAGCCTGGGACTCTAGATTGCCCTCACTTGCTTTTCTTTTTTCTGGCCTGTTTTTCATAGTCAGCGAATCGAGTTTTTCCGGTAGCTTTCCCAAAGTATTCAGGCAGCATTTTATCCGCAGATTACAGAGATGTACGCAGATTTTCGGGACAAGGAGTCGAGTGGCGGCTCTATTTAAGAGGTTGTGCTGTAA
>JAAZKR010000094.1 GCA_012799725.1 Oligosphaeraceae bacterium
GGGGGTGAGGGCAGTCACAGTCGCCTTTTGGTTCCTGTCCGCATCGGAAGAGGCTCTGATTATCGGTCAAGAGGAAAACTCAACTGCTTTTTTTAGGTTTATTGGTTGATATATGCTTTTGCTTCCATAAGCATATCAAGCAGGATTATGGCGCTGATCGCCTCGATGACCGGTACGGCTCTGGGCACTATGCAGGGATCGTGTCGTCCTTCCACCTGTAAACTGCAAGCTTCTTTTTTAGAGAGACTGACAGACTGTTGCTCTTTGGCAATAGAGGCAGTGGGCTTGAAAGCGACCTTAAAAATTATTGGCATTCCGCTGCTGATGCCGCCCAGTATGCCTCCATGGTTATTGCTGCGGCAAGTCACTTGCCCATCACGTATGCAAAATGCGTCGTTATTGTCAGAACCACGCTTCTGACTTCCTGCAAAACCGCTGCCAAACTCCAGTCCTTTGACCCCCGGCAGGGCAAAGACAGCTTGTCCAAGACGGGCGTCTATACCCTCAAAACGCGGATTGCCCACGCCTGCCGGATAGTTTAACACACAGCATTCTATGCAACCGCCTACCGAATCTTGTTCAGCGGCAGCAGCCAGAATGGCAGCCTGCATACGGGCGCCTGCCTGTTCGTCAAGCACGGGAAAATCCTTGTCAGTGATTTGTTTAAGCAAGCCTGTGTCTAAATCTTGACGTTCTAAAAATAATTCGTCTTCAATATCGCTAATGGCCGCAATGTGTGCGCCTATGTATATGCCCCGGCGTTGCAAGGCCTGCATGCAGATTCCACCTGCCAGGCAGAGCGCGGCAGTGAGGCGACCGGAAAAATGCCCGCCACCTCTGAAATCTTGTGCTCCCTGATAACGGATAGCGGCTGTGTAGTCGGCATGTCCC
The DNA here is from genome assembly GCA_012799725.1 of Oligosphaeraceae bacterium. GTDB lineage: Bacteria > Verrucomicrobiota > Lentisphaeria > Oligosphaerales > Oligosphaeraceae > JAAZIY01. The sequence goes on from JAAZKR010000094.1 coordinate 892, forward strand.
GGCCGTGGGATGTCTGACAGCAGGGCATAGTCCTGCGAACGGATATCTTGATTGCGTATAATGGCGCAAAGTGGTGCACCACAACTGATACCATCGATAATGCCGGAAAGAAACTCGGGTCGGTCAGCCTCCTTCCTTGCAGTAGAAAGCTTGTTTTTGCCGGGGGCACGGCGTTGCATGAAGACTTGCAAACAGTCTAAGTCGATTTTTTCGCCGGGCGGAAAGCCGTCCATCACCATGCCAATGGCGGCACCGTGGGACTGACCAAAGAGGCTTACTTTCAGTAATTTTCCAATTTCAGACGCCATTTTTGACTATGCCTCCGATGCTGCTGTAGACTTGAAAGAAGTCCGGATATGATTTACGCACTGCTGTAGCGTCGATGATTTGCACCTCTTGGCGACAGCGCGTAGCCGCAATGGCTGCCGCCATGACGATGCGGTGATCCTTGCAGCTGTCCACTACTCCGCCTTGCAATTCATTCTGTCCGTAAACGGTGAGTGAGTCTTCTTGTTCTTCGGCTTTGCCACCCAGTGCAACAATCATGTTTTTCACGGAGCTGATACGGTCGCTTTCCTTGAGGCGTAGTCTGGCGGCATTATAAAAGTAACTGGTATTTTTGGCGAAGCAGGCCAAGACCGCCAAAATAGGCAGCAGATCAGGAATTTCCGATACATCGACTTTCGTCCCTTTCAATGTACCTGGTGCTGCCGAGACGCTGTTTTCGGTTTCGCTGATATTGGCGCCGAAACGCTTCAATTCCTGCAGAATGCGTTTATCACTCTGGCTGGATTCTATTTTAAGACCAGTGCAGTGTATTGGTGCATTTAGAGCTCCGGCAACCAGAAAAAAGGCGGCGTTGGACCAATCGCCTTCTACTTCTATGTTGCCCGGGCTGACATAGCTCTGTGCGCCGGGGATATTGTAGCCTCCTGCGGTTTCAATGCATTTAATGCCGAATTGCCGTAATACCGCCATGCTTAAATCGACATAACCGGAAGATTGCAGGTGGCTGGAAAGCTCGATGCGGCTATCAGCAGACAACAGGGGCAGGGCGAATAGCAGTCCACTGATGAATTGCGAGCTGATATCGCCGGGCAGGGAATACAAGCCGGGTTGGAGCCTACCGGAGAGTTCGAAGGGCGGATGGGCTGCCGAGATGCTGCAACCATGTGAGATAAGTTCGCCTAATAATGGGGACAAGGGGCGTTGCGGAAGCCGCCCATGCGCTAGAAAGCGTGCGTTCGCACCCAGACAGGCAACCAGGGGCAGCATGAATCTGAGGGTTGTGCCGCTTTCGCCACAATTCAGCTCGTGTAGTTTGTTGGAGTCGATACTGGTTATGGGTTTAACTTGCAGGCGTTCTTGCTGCCGGTTGAATTGCGCCCCCAAGCTTTGCAGGCATTGGCGCGTGGCCGCTATGTCCTCTGATTCTATGGGCAGCAGTATATTGCTGGGATTTTTAGCCAAAGCAGCAGCAATCAAAATGCGGTGTGCCGTAGATTTGGCCGGAGGTGCAGTAACAGTACCGCTACTCAGGCGATGGGGTGCTATGCTTAGAAGCATGGCCGCCTCCAAATAAGAAGCTGGTCAAAATTCACACTGGCTGGAGCTCGAAATGCCGCCAAGTGTACACAAAGTTACCCGAAAAGCTGAGGCAGCTGACTGACGGGTATTTTTTTCAGGCTGCATTTGCCTATTTTTTCAGGGATAATCAAGTTAATTTGGTCGCCCTGTCTTTTTTTATCTCGCAACATACTATCACACAGTTGTTTGCCGCTAAAAGTCATCTTGTTAGGCAAGTTAAAATGTTGCAGTGCTTTGCGGATGGGGCCGCTGCAATCCACTTTCGACCAGCCTTGTTGCCAGGCTATTTCCGCCATCAGACTCATTCCTATGCCTACCGCCTGACCATGTCGTATTTTGAAATCGCTGCACCTTTCAATAGCATGGCCGATAGTATGTCCGAAATTAAGCAGCTGCCTGGTGCCACAGTCAAATTCGTCTTCTGCGACTAAGCAACTTTTTATTTCTATGCAGCGCGTGATAATGGGTTCCAAGGGATCATGAGTTTGCCAAGTCAGCAAGGCTTCGAACAGCTCTGGGTCTGAAATAACGCCATACTTGATGGCTTCAGCCATGCCTTCCCGGAAAATTTCTTCCGGCAGTGTGCTTAACAGTTCCGGGTCGCAGTATACCGCGTTGGGTTGCAGGAAGGCACCGGCCAGGTTTTTGCCGGCAGCCAAGTCCACGCCGGTTTTGCCACCTACAGAAGAGTCTATCATAGCCAGCAGGCTGGTGGGTATCTGTACATAGCTGATGCCACGCAAATAAATAGCGGCGCAGAAACCAGCAATGTCGCCGACGACGCCGCCGCCAAAGGCTAATATCAAGTCGGCACGAGTAAGCTCCTTGGATGCCAAAAATTCCAGAATAGCACTCACGGTACCTAAGTTCTTGGCAGCTTCACCAGGCGGGAAACAGTATGAAACAGCAGATAGACCAGCCTTTTTCAGCGAGTCTTGCAGAGCCTCACCATGCAAGGACCAAACCTGCTCGTCGCTGATGACGGCCAACTTTGCAACGGATTTGCCTTCATGTCGCAGAAGCTCACCGACATCTTGCAAAATATCGTTCTCGATGTGTACCGCATAGGGCTGACGAGTTAGTACCTTAACTATGCCCATGGCAATCAGCTCTCAGTTTTATTGGGCGAATCCAAGATGCCAACAAAGAATCATTTTTTTCTTCTACACTGGTGTTGGGATGCCCATGGTTTCCCGCAGATTGCACGATTATCGCAGATTGCCGGCCATGCCCACGTCAATAATGGGTTCATCCTTTCTTGAAAAATCTGCGTCTGTCCATGTAATCTGCGGATTCCAGAGACAGAGAAAGATTTTCGGCATATTAGACCCTATCTCAAGATATGATTTTTGGTTGTTGCCAATGTGCATGAATGTTTGCCGACGTTTTATGTGGTTGCCGGCAAACATTCACGCCGCCTATAATTTTCTCTTTTGCTTAGGACTCTTTTTCGTCCTCAGCTTGTTTCTGTTTTTCGATTGCCTCGAAGCGTGCCACGTCGCTGGCTGAGAGATGTCCGATGACGCGTCCGTCATCACTATGGTCAACCTCTTTTTCCTCCAAGGTCTTGAACATCTTCATCAGGTCTAGCGTGCCGCCAATGGAGAACCAGACGGTGGTTATACAGGCTACGATCAGCGGGATGAAGATGCTCTTGATATAGAAGTAATGTCCCCACCAGCTTTCCGGCCAGGGCTGGAAGAAGTTCCAGATGACTACCAACAAGAAGCAGATAAGGAAGCCGTAGACGAAGCTCCAGAGGAATACCGACCAGGCCAATATCTTGTCTCCGCGAGTGTAGTTTTCATCATAGCCAAGCACATTGGTGAGCAGGAAACCCTTCCAAGTGAAGGGAGCCTTGGTAGTTTTTGTTTGCAGGCCATCAACGCTGTATTTGCCGCGATGCAGCATACGATCCATATTGAAGGGCTCTTTGCAGGTCAGATATGAGACGATGATATACAGAAGCAGCGTGGTGACATGCGCGATGAAAAGCATCTCGACCGAGTTGATCGGGAACTTGTCGGGGGTCATTGACCAGACCACGTAGGGATTGAAAGGGCCTGAGACGGCGCGTAAAAAGCTGTCCAGAGCCGGCACCCAGCCAAGACTGTCCAGGAAAGGATAGACATGGCCAACCCAGGTCTTCTGCAAAATAATGCCGCTGCACGCGATCACTGCGCCGACAATCAGGGAGCAGTAGGCACCGGCGGTGGTGCCGCGTTTCCAATACAGTCCCATGGTGATGATTACTCCCGCCCCCGACCAGATGGCGCCGGTAATCGCGAAGAACATCAGGATAAAGTCGATCTGCGCAAAATAATAGCTGAAAAGCAGTGCAAAAAGACAGACGCCGGTGATGGACCAGCGCAGGGCGCGTATCTGCTCGTGCGGCGTGAAGGGCTTTTTGCGCA
>JAAZKR010000012.1 GCA_012799725.1 Oligosphaeraceae bacterium
AAGATAACCGCAAAGGGCGCAAAGAGCGCGAAGATAACCGCAAAGGGCGCAAAGAGCGCGAAGATAACCGCAAAGGGCGCAAAGAGCGCGAAGATAACCGCGCTTTCCGTGTTTTTCCGTGGTTAAAAAATCTTAAGTAACGAGTATTGAGCTGCGGGCTCGGGGAAGCCGGATGTCTTGCCAAGCGCGGGCAGCTGCGGGCTCGGGGAAGCCGGATGTTTTGCCAAGCTCGACACAGCCTATGGGCTGACAATGGAGATTTTTTGATATGGGTTCAATCGGGGTTACGGTCTTAGGCAGCGGCAGCAAAGGCAATGCCATCCTGGTGCACAATGATCGCTCCGGGCTATTGGTTGATGCCGGCTTTAGCCTGAAAGAGACGCGTAAACGCATGGCACAGATGGGTCTGTGCGAATCTTTAGTGAAGGGCATACTGGTCACACACGAGCATGTTGATCATGTTTGCGGATTGCGGGTCTGTGCAAATCATTTTCAGGTACCTATATACGCCAGCAGGCTCTGCGCCGATCATCTGCATATCAAGGATGCTAAACTGCGCGTCAATGTAATTTTCACTCCTGGCGAAGAATTTGCTGTAGCGGGCTTTAAGATTCTGCCTTTTTCGGTGCAGCATGATGCTGTTGAGCCGGTGGGTTATGTGCTCAGCACTTCCTCACGCCGGGTGGGCATAGCCATGGACTTGGGGCAATTCGGTCAAATGGCTGAATACCAGCTGCGCAGCTGTGATACCTTGGCCCTGGAAAGCAATCATGACTTGGATTTGCTTGCGGCCTCCAATCGGCCATGGCGGCTGAAACAGCGGATTTTAGGCTCGCACGGACATTTAAGTAATGTGCAGAGTCAGGAGCTATTGTCGCGAACCATTTCGAATAATACGCAGAATCTGCTTCTGGTGCATATCAGCCGTGAATGCAATACTTACGAACTGGCCGAACAAGGTGCCAGAGAAAAATTACAGGATTTGGGGCGCGGCGATGTGAGCTTGCAAGCCGCCAAACAAGATGAGGCTTTGCCCACCGTATGGGCATAATCCTGAGGGCGGATTTTTTTCCGAAGATCACGCAGATTTTCAGAATATGGACAGGGTGGACAAGACGGATGCGACACCAGGGGCTGATGAGGGCGCTGACAAGCTGGATAAGCATTGTATAAGGACAGACGGGACACGGTCGTTTTAGCTTTTTATGGTGGTGCATACTTGAGCAATAACTGCTGCGCCCCATACGGGTTCTACCCACATGGACTACTGCTGAAAATCGGAGAGTCATATATGTTTTTGCGTTTGGGCATATTTTTATATTTGCTTGCTTTTTCTGTGTCGGCTCAGAGTTCGATGAGCCGTCTGTTCACTGCCGCCAAGCAGTTTGAGATTCAGACCATGCCGAAACCTTCTTGGGCGGAATTGGAGACTCCGGTGCTTTTTCGGGCAGCCTGGCTCAGCGACCTGCATATTACCGATGAGACCAGCGAGGCTCTGGTACGCCAAGCCTGTGAGCAAGTCAGCGCTGATCTCAAAGTTGACTTCACTTTTATCAGCGGGGACAACTGCGGCTTGCCGGCAACCGCATTGCAGGATATTGTCGGTGAAAGTCTGGATCTGCGCCGACAACTTTGGCTGAAAGATTTTTTAGACCGGCATCTGCCTGGCGGTTATGAGATCATCCCTGGAGACAATTGGCCTTGGGCTTTCGAAAGAGTCTTCGGTGCTGAAAAGAAAAGCTTTAGCTATGCCGGCTTCCGTTTTATCTTTTTCACTCCGGATGAACAGGCACCGGCACAAGAAGGCTGCCTTGTTTATGCTGATGACAGCCTGCATTGGCTGGAAGGGCAATTGCGCAGCAATCAGCGATGCCCGACAGTTGTGATCACGCATGAGCCGCTCTATCCGCCCTGCTTTCTGGATGCTCCACGACTACAGCAGGCACTGGCAGAACAGAGTCAGGTATTGGCGGTTTTCAGCGGGCATCTACACCTGGACTTAGAATTCAAGGCAACAGCGCACTGGCAGCAATTCTGCGCCCCGGCCATAGGCCGCAGCCATAGACCCGGCTTCAAACTGCTCAGCTTTACCGGAGATAAGATCCTGCTGGAGAGCTATGAATGGCAGGAAGAGGCGAATAGATTCGTTGCTGTTGACAAGTGGCAGAAAGTGGATATTCCTGCGGAATTGCAGGTAGGGCTGCCAACGATGCGTCCGGAGGGGGGCTTTATCAAACAGGACATACAGGGCATGCCGGCGCGAGAGCGTCGCAAAAATACCGCCTTGGGTGCGCGTGCTGCTGAGCTAAGCAGCATGAGTATGGCTTTTGTCTTGCAGCTTATGCTGGGCGGATTTTTAAGAAAGTAAGGGGGGCGGCATGGTTTTGCGCATGGTCTGATATCTGTGCAGGGTAGCTAGAATAATGATCAATGCGCCAAAGATAAAAGTTGCTGTGATGCTGCCGTAGGTGGCAATCTGTCCTCCCAGAATGGAACCACAGATACCGGCTATGCCGACTACAGCCTCATTAATAGACAGATAACGTGCGCTTTGGCTGCTATGTACCAGCGCAAAGAATACCAGCGTAAAATAGAAAAAACTACTGTAGCTGCCATATAGAACTGCGGCCAGATAAAGCAGTGGCACAGGCTTGACGAAGGCGAAAAGCAGGCAGCCGAGCAGGCCTGCAAGCCCGGCCCAAAGAGCGATGCTGGCTTTGTACATCCAGGTTTTACTTCTGATCAAAAGGAAAGCCCAAAGCACCTGCATAAGGCTGACCAGGGCCAGGATACAACCGGCATGGGTCTTGCCTATGCCCAGATCGACGCCCAACTTGGGTACCAGGGTTCGCACAAAGAAAATAGTGACACAGCCAAGTCCGGCTCCAACCCAGCCCAGCCAGGCATAATCCGGATAAGCGCTATAGTCAATCTGTTGCCGAGTCTTGGGTTCGGCTTCAAGTTCCTCGTCCTGCTCTGGTGCAGGGCGTTTCCGCAGTGCGAGCATGCTCAGTGTCATAATTGCTGCCATGGCTGCGTTGATATAGAAAGCCAGTTGCCAGGGTAATATGGCAAATATAAACGGGCCTATCGCCATGCCTGCGCTCCAGGAGGCAGTATACATGGCGGTAGCATAGACTATGCCGCCGGAGGAGCCGTGATGCTCGAGGCTTTTCATAAAGACTTGAAAGGAGGTGCAATACAGCGCAATGCCTACGCCAGTGAGTGCCACCCACAAATAAAGCAGCTTCAAGCCGGGCAGCAGTACAAAAGCTAAAGACACCAGTGTGAGAACCAGACCGCCTACAGCAATGATGCCGGCCGCATTTTTTTCATTCACTATTCGGCCTACGAGCAGCGAGACAACCGAATAGACCAACGCCCACATGGCCATCGTGCCAGTGACAAGCACAGCACTCGCACCGGACTCGGAAATACGGTGCGCGCTAATGAAAAAGACTCCACCGAGCACATAGTTAATGAGTACAGGGAACAAATAAATGATGATGCGCAGCAAGGCTGACTCCTGGTCTTGGGTGAAAGTCATAATATAATCGTGGTTTTACGGACGTAAGTACCTACTGGGACAACTCGGTTTTTATTTTTTTAGGCATGGAGGGCTATAAACTGTACGGAAGCAAGGAAGCCTGCATGGGGATTCAGCAAAAGCGCTCAGTGCTGTATCGAATTGCGGAAAAGGCTTGTTTTTTTACTTGTAAGTTGTAGTTTGTGACTGTATTTTATAGGTATTTTAAGGAGTTTGCTCATGACCGTTACTGTAATTATCGCCTTGCTTATTTCCGGTCTATTGCTGTTTCTTGCCGAGCTGTTATTACCCGGCGGGGTGATGGGCATTTTGGGCGGCATCTGCCTGGTGGCCGGTCTAGCCGGTGTCTTCATACGTCAGGGCTTTGCTGTAGGCGTCTTGGCCACGATTCTGACTATGGTATTTGCTATCGTAGCTTTTAGCTTGTGGTTCAAGCATTTCCCAAAAACCGGGGCGGGCAAGCGTTTTTTGGCTCAAAGCGAACCGGAGCAGTGGCGCAGCTACGATCTGCGCTATGCTGAGCTGGTCGGGCGCGAAGGGGTTTGTCTTACCATGCTGCGTCCCTCCGGCAAAGTGCAGATTGACGATGAACGCTATGATGTAGTCACTGAAGGGGAGATACTGGAGGCCGGCACTGCGGTGCGTGTCATTGAGGTTGAGGGTAATCGCATTGTGGTAGAGCGGGTCTGAAGATTTGTTGTGCTTCTAGGCTGATCCAGTGCCTTTGCAAGGCACTGGCTTGGGGTGGGTGTCTCACCCTGGGGTTAAGCTTACGGTGCGAAGCCGTCAAGATGGGAAGCTTTTCTGGTGAAAAGACGACAGATAGAACCGACAAAAAAGCAACCGGACAGGTCTGCCGGCCTGTCGGAAAGTGGCGCCTTCCAGGCGCTGCCTCGGGTTCCCTTGCCCTTCCAGGGCTGCGGTCACCCGAGGTTACGCATAGTGTAGCCCTTCGGGCTCGAGGGCGCCGGATGTCTTGCCAAGCACGGGCAGCTAAAGATAACCGCAAAGGACGCAAAGGACGCAAAGATAACCGCAAAGGACGCAAAGGACGCAAAGGACGCAAAGGACGCAAAGAGCGCAAAGCAATTGGAGAGAACAACAAAACAGACCGAAATTCCGCTTGCTGTCCCATCCGTCAAAGCAGCAACCCTGCAAATTTTCCGCGCTTTCCGTGTTTTTCCGTGGTTAAAAAATCTTAAGTAACGAGTATTGAGCTGCGGGCTCGGGGATGCCCTTTTGGGGCTTCGCCTGATCCGGCCGATCCGACTGATTTTAGTAGCATTGACAAATTAGTTTTTTATTTCGTTTTAGTTTTCATTATAAAGGAGTGATCATGCCTATTTTACTGATTCTCGGGATCGTGGCGATAATTGCGCTATTAGTGATAGCCTCGATAGTATTTCATTTTTTCGGAATTTGGATTCAGGCTTGGGCTTCCGGTGCCGCAGTTTCTTTTGTCACCTTGGTAGGTATGTCATTGCGCAAAATACCTCCGGCTCTAATCGTGCGTGCCTACATACAGCTGCGCAAAGCCGGCATCATGCATGTCAGCTGCAATGACCTCGAGTGCCACTATATGGCTGGCGGTGACGTATTAAAAGTTGTAAATGCTCTGATCGCTGCTGACAAGGCCGGTATCAATCTTGATTTCATGCGTGCTGCTGCCATAGACTTGGCGGGTAGAAACGTATTTGATGCGGTATGCACCAGCGTCAACCCCAGGGTAATTGACTGTCCGGATCCGACCAAAGGCCGGGTCTCCATCGATGCTGTAGCCAAGGATGGCATCCAAGTCAAAGCAAAAGCAAGAGTAACTGTGCGCACCAATTTGGATCGTTTGGTGGGTGGCGCCACCGAGGAGACCATTATCGCCCGAGTGGGCGAGGGCATTGTGAGCACTATAGGCTCTTCAGAATCCTATACCGCAGTGCTGGAGAATCCTGACTTGATCTCTAAAAGAGTACAGGAGAAAGGTTTGGATAGCGGCACTGCTTTCGAGATACTTTCCATTGATATCGCTGATGTGGACATTGGCGACAATGTCGGGGCACGCCTGCAAGCCGAACAGGCTGAAGCCGACACCCGTGTGGCACAGGCAAAAGCAGAAGTACGCCGCGCTGCTGCCGTGGCCTTAGAACAAGAGATGTTGGCCAAAGTACAGGAAATGCAAGCCAATGTGACCGCCGCCCAAGCAGAGGTACCGCTGGCTCTGGCTGCTGCTTTGCGTGAGGGCAAAATGGGCGTGTTGGATTACTATAGGCTGGAGAATATCAAGGCAGATACCGAAATGCGCAAAAGCATAGGCGGCGATTCGCTGGACAAAGTGCAAAAATCAGAGGGCTAAGGGCTGGTTTGAGGGCTGCTCGCCATAGCAGCTGGAGGTTTTTATGGGCAACTGGTTTGGGCTTATCGTTTTCTTTGCCGTAGTCATAGCCAATATAGTGGTTGAACAAAAACAACTGCAGAAAAGACGAGAGCAGTACAAAAAAAGGGAAGATACAGGCACGCCGCCGGTAGCGAGACCACAGCAACGCAAAGCAAGCAGTGAGCTGCGTGATTTTCTTGATGAAATCTTGCAGCAGAGTCTGGAGTTGGATCTGGAAGAGCATTCGGCAGTCGACACGGACAAACCGGTACTGCGAGCTATACCGGCTACCCCGGTTCCAGCAACTCCATCAGTGCCAGAGCCGTGTCCAAAACCGGCACAGCCTATGCTTCGCGATGTAGCCAGATTGAAAAAGGCAAGCTGGAACAAGAGTGAATTCCGTTGTAACCGACGCGCGCTGCGACGGGCGGTGATCATGAAAGAAGTGCTGGACCGCCCATTGGGACTGCGAGACGGGATATAGCGGGGATGACATAAAAGCCAGAGCTGCCCCGGTACGCTACAGCCTATTTTGTGTTTATGGACGGCCAAGTGATGCAGGGCGAATATGCCCGGCTACAAGGACAGCAGACACAACACTAAGGAGCGGGAATGACCTGTGTTGCCCATTGAACGGGGCGCTACGGAAGACGCTGGAAATTAATTACTGACAGCTTTTTGGCTCATGGTTTACAATCGTATCCTGCATGTTGACATGGACGCTTTTTTTGCTTCCGTGGAACAGTTGGATCATCCCGAGTGGCGCGACGTGGCGCTGATAGTTGGTGGTCGGCCCGAGGAACGCGGTGTGGTCGCATCCTGTTCTTACGAAGCGCGGCGTTTTGGGGTTCGCGCCGGCATGCCGATGCGCAGGGCGGCGCAGCTCTGTCCACATGCTATTTTTGCTCCGGGGCGGCGTTGGCGTTACAGCGAGATTTCGGCACAGCTTTACGAGTTGCTGCTGGGATTTACGCCCTTTGTCGAAATGGCTTCCATTGACGAAGCCTTTTTGGACTTAAGCGGCGTGCAGGATGCTGATGAGCCGATAAAATTAGCACAGGCCTTGAAAGCCAGCATTCGCAACGAGTTAGGCTTAACTGCCTCGGTAGGCATAGCGAGTAATATGTTTCTCGCCAAGCTGGCCAGTGATCTGCAAAAGCCTGATGGTTTGACGGTCATGCCGGTTGATGCGGCTGCGATTAAATCTTTTTTAGCTCCCTTGCCCATACGCCGAGTCTGGGGTGTGGGTACAAAAACAGAGGCCTTGCTGCATGACTACGGTTTCAAAAGCATCGGCGATTTGCAGGCTAGCAGCCCGGAGCTACTCAGTCAACTGTTGGGCAATGCAGCTGGCAGGCATCTTTTTGAACTGGCGCATGGCCGTGACGAACGTCAAGTGGAATGGCAACCAGCCCTGGAGAAATCACTCTCGAAAGAGACGACTTTCAGCGAGGACTGCGGTGATATGCAGCAGGCCAGGCAGTACCTACGAAGGCTTTGCGAGGAGGTAGGCGCTAGATTGCGTCGGCAAAAACGTTTGGCCGGCGCCGCGCATATCAAGTTGCGTTACAGCGATTTTCGGACTATTACCCGGCAGATGCCGCTCAAGCCGGTCACCTGCTCTGACCGCGTATTACTGAGGGCTGCGGATCAGCTTTTTGATGCAGTAGAAAAAAAGGCGGCCTTGCGCCTGATCGGGTTCGGCGTCAGCAAAATAGTTGAAGAAACTGCGGCAGTCTCTGAACCCCAGGAACAGTTGCTGTTGTTCCCTGAAAAAGAGCAACTGGAAGCGGGGGAAGCAGCGGCGCGTGATGCCTCCTTGGACCGCGCAGTAGACCAGCTTAGAGAGCGCTTTGGCGATGACATCTTGCGCCGAGGTTGATTGTTAGAATTATGCAGAAGGAAGTTTTAATGCAAAGGATCATATCCTGGAATGTCAATGGCATACGCGCTTGTGAAAAAAAAGGTTTTTTAGACTGGTTAAATGGCATTGATGCGGACTGTATTTGCCTGCAAGAGACCAAGGCGGTTGAGTCGCAGCTCGGTGACAATCTGCTGGAAGTACCAGGCTATAAGTTCGTACTTTTTCCGGCTGAGCGCAGGGGTTACAGCGGGGTAGGCACATATTTTCGACATGAGCCCTTGAGCCTGGAAAAAATGGACTGTGCGGAGTTTGATGTTGAAGGCAGGGTAATGATCCTGGAGTACCCGCAATATTATCTGCTCAATTGTTACTTTCCAAATAGCCAGCCTGGCGGTGCCAGACTGGATTATAAAATCGCTTTTTGTGATGCTATTTTGGAAAAATGCCGTGAGCTATTAGCCAAAGGCAAACAATTGCTTATGTGCGGCGATTATAATATCGCACATAAGGAAATCGACTTGGCCCGCCCCAAGGAGAATGTAGACAGTCCGGGTTTTTTGCCGGAAGAAAGAGCCTGGATGGACAAATTTGTCGCCGCTGGCTTTGTAGACAGTTTTCGGAAGTTCAACTCTGAGCCGGGGAATTATACTTGGTGGTCGTATCGTTCGGCCGCAAGAGAGCGGAATGTGGGCTGGAGGATAGACTACCACTGTGTCAATGAAGGGTTTGCTGACAGGGTGGCAGCTGCCGGAATACAGTCCGACGTTATGGGGTCCGATCACTGCCCGGTATATATAGACTTGCAGATTTAGCGGGCTGAAGGGGGGGGGATGCCGGGCAAGTATGCCCGGCCACAGGACAAATGCACAGACGCGCTCTTATGGTGTGGGGGATGCCGGGCAAGTATGCCCGGCCACAGGGCATTCACCTTCGCGCCGCAGGTTGGGCACGGCAGGGCTTATAATCGTCTTTTAGATTTAGGTGCGTAGTTGCCCTGAAGCAGCTGCTCCATGCTTTGATTAGTAACCTGTTCCAGCTTCTTTACAAGCTTAGTACGCAGGTCCGGCATAGGCTTTAGGAGTTGATAAGCATTAGAAAAGCGTTCCATGCAACTGATGACCTGACAAGGTGGCCTGATGGGATAAGAGCCGGTAAGTGGATCCTGCATCTCCTTGATAAGGATTTCGTCATACTTACCATTTAGGAAATCCTCTACCCTCTTACGCATATTGAGGGTGCAGCACTTGGTCTGCCCACACTCCCACTTTCGAATAGTGGACCAGTTGACCTGCAACAGCGCCCCCAGGCGCTGATAAGCCAAACCTAGCTCGAGACGTTTTACTTGCAGGCGACGACGCAATTCAGGCGTAAAAATGCCATTGAACCTAATCACTTCACGGGATGTTTTTTGAGCCATGGGTTAAACTCCTTATAAGAATGGCTGTAGGGGGAAGCAAGCCCAGACAGAGCTCGGATTGAAGTCAATGTATCGCCGCGAGCAAGATTTGTTGGCAAATTTGAGCGCTTTCCTATAAATACCCAGAAAGGCTCAAGGATGCATGAATTTTCGAGGAATAGGGCAAGACCTGATCCAGGCAATAGTTTTATTTTAGCGAGGATATTTTTATGCGCAGCATGACCGGTTATGGTCGCGGTTTTGCCGAGTTTAAGGGCGACTCGGCCAGCGTAGAGCTTTCTGCGGTTAACAGCCGTCGTCAGCTTGAGATGCGCTTCATTTTGCCGCGAGAACTCAGTAAGCTTGAACCCCGTTTACGTCGTTTATTGCAAGAGCGTCTTTCCCGAGGCAGCCTGAATGTAGTGGTCAATTATCGTTTGAATCCGGAACGCAGCAGTCTGCTCGCCAATTTGAATTTGGCTGCTGCCAAAGAAGCGGCGGAATTGCTACGTCAAGCTGCGCGGGCTGGTGGTTTGCAGCACTGTGAACCGAGCATTTCCGACTTGCTATTGATGCCCGGTGTTTTGCTGAACAATGAAAGTGCTCCATACGAGCCACTGCAAGAGCTGGCTGAAAAAGCTTTGCTGGAAGCCATCACTGAACTGGACGCCATGCGTCTAAAAGAAGGCGAGCACCTAAAGACCGACCTTCAGGAGCGCGGCAAGACTTTGCAGCAACTTCTGGAACAGATTGCCGCCCAAGGCGAAGAAGCACAGCAGCGGCAGAAGTTGCGTTTGCAGGAGCGCATCGCCAAACTGGGGGTGGAACTGAGCTTAGATGATGAGCGTCTGGCTAAAGAAGTAGTTTTTTACGCCGAACGTGCAGATATCAGCGAGGAGATAGTGCGTTTACGCAGCCATCTGACACAGTTTTTCGAACTTTTGGAAAATACCGATGAACCGGGACGCAACCTGGATTTTCTGGGTCAGGAGATGAACCGGGAGATCAATACACTCTCAGCTAAAACCGCTGATCTGAGCATTGCCAATTTGGCGCTGCAGATGAAAAGCGAAATGGGGCGTATCAGGGAACAAATCATGAACGTGGAATAACTTGGCGTGTGGCGATGGGGACAGACCATATTTTACTGGGGAAAACGCGGAAAATTTATAGGGTTGTGTTTCTGACAGATCGGCAGCTTCCTTTGATTGTCTCCAATTGGCATCTACGGATAACTACAAATGCGTGATGTTCTTACAGTTATTTTTGCTTTGCTGGTTATTTTAAGCTTTCCTTTGACTTTAAGACACAGCGCAGTAAAGTCTATAAAATATGATTTTTTTGTTTTCAACACGGTCTGTGAGTTGCATTTTTGGCATAAGGACCCCCTAAAGATTGGGGGGGAAGTCGCGACTGCAATGACCGAGTTGCAAGACTTGCATAATTGTCTGAATATCTTTGACTCTGACAGCGAGCTGTCACAATTAAATCGCAGTGCAGCGGAACAATACTTTAGTTGCAGCGAGCGCCTATGGCAATGCTTGCTTGCTGCCGAGGAAGCCTATGAACTCAGCGACGGGACTTTTGATGTCACGGTAGGACCGCTGATGCGACTTTGGGGTTTTGGCAAGAAGATCACTGAAACACCCACCTCGGAAGAAGTGCAAGCCTGTCTAAATGTCGTGGGCTTTGATAAAATCAAGTTGGATCATGAGAAGCGTAGCCTGGCCTTTACGGTGCCAGGCATGGCGCTGGACTTGGGCGGAATGGCCAAAGGCTACGCCCTGGATCAGATAAAAAAAAGAATGGAAAGCGCCGGAATCGATTGCTATATGCTAAATTTTGGCGGCAATATATACTGTTCAAAAAAAGCACCACCGGGAAGAAAATATTTCAGCATAGGCATACGTAGCCCGGAAGAAAGCGGCAAGCTGCACCGGACGCTGCGATTACGCGACCGCTTCGTCTCAACCAGCGCCAACTATGAACGGGCTATTATGGTGGGTGAAAAGAAAATAGGGCATCTGATCGACCCTAAAAGCGGCTATCCGGTAGCAGCGGCAGGCGCTGTAACGGTGGTCTGTAGCAAGGGGGTCTATTCCGATGTGTTTTCCACGGCAGCTTTTGTGGGCGGCAACGAACTGGCTGAAAGGCTGAGCCGGGAAATGGATAATACCGAGTTTATTTGGCAGCACTGAAATATGCAGATTTGCTGTGGTGGTGCATTTCGGGCGCTGATTTTGGGGGTGGGCAGGTGAGGAAAGGATGCCGGCCAAGTATGGCCGAGGGATGCCGGGCAAGTATGGCCGGCCACAGGACAAATGCACAGACGCGCTCTTATGGTGTGGCGGATGCCCACAGCCCAGTTTTATTCATAGGAGGCGTGTCTTAGCTATCTTTTTGCTTTGGCCTGGCATTGTTTGACAAGCTGTTCGAATTCTTTGCCATAGCTAACAAAGGTATCGAAGCGTCTCTTCCGTTGCACGACACTGTCTTCCGGATTATCGTCAGCATGGAATACGGTTGCCACGTGTGGTTCAATGGAGAAGCCGCCATCATAGCCATTGCGGAACAGGTCTATGAGTATAGCTCTGACGTCACCTTCGCCGTCTCCAGCAAAGCAGAAAGCAGGCACTGGTGTGCCCTTTTCATCAATGTGTGCGGTGCAGTCTTTGATATGCACGTATATGATATGTTCTTTGACCTTGCTGTAGAATTCCCAGGCTGACTGCGTGGGATAAGGCGGTTTACCGATATGACGTAGAGTAAAGACTGGATTGCCGGTATCAAAGATCAGCTTAAGATTGTCATGATTGACCGCCTCAAGCAGTTTCAGGGTATGCTGCCAGGACAAACCACCGTAGTTACGGCAGTTTTCATGGCCGTAGACAATACCTGCATCGGCGCAACGTTGGACCAGTTCTTTTATTTTTCCAAAGATTATCTTCTCAAGCTCCGGGTTGTCTGGTTCTTCGTTATTGGCAGGCACATAGCTCATGCCTCTGATAAGCTTGATGCCCAGCTTTTGCATTCGCGGCAGCGCCGAAGCCAAGTCACTCAGATCCTTTTGGAAATCCTCTTCGCTACGTGGGTGCCTGCTCCAGTTCGCCACCGGGCTGCCGAAACAATTGATGCTTAGATTTGCCTCAGCGAGCGCTTCCTGCAAATAAGTGAACTCGGCCTCGTCAAAAGTAGCCAGGTTTTTACCATCGACATTACGCAGTTCAATAAAGTCCCACCCCAAGGTCTTGATCGCTTTTATTTGTGTGGCCAAGCCAGGGCCGGCCTCATCTGCAAAACCAGTTAAAAACATGATTATACTCCAGTTTTAATGTAGCTAGTATTCAATGATCGAAATCACCATGTATTAAGGAAGCCCTGAGCTTCGGCAATCTCCTCTCGCGTGCCTGCGTATTATCGCTTAACGTTCTTCTTTTTTTGTATTTCTTCCTTGGTCACCTTGCTGGTTTTTCATTTTTTGCAGCAGGTATTTGGCCGAGACGACCTTGGTCTCTCCATTGCGTCCACAAACCACAGCTTGCTGTCCGAATTTGGCCTTAATTTCCATTTCCTGGCGCACTGCTTCTTGCAGTGCTTCAGCTGCCTTACGGGTTGTTTCCTTTGTGTGTTGAGAGGTCATGCCATTTCCCTTTTCATCTGTTCAAAGATAATAGGATCATAGACTTGTATACCATTTTCATCCATATCAAATATAGTTTTTATATTTTCCTCTGAATTATCCAGGCAATGCAATGCGCTGCACACTTTACCGAATTCAAAGAGGTTGGCGAGGCTTCTTGGATATCTACGTTGCACGGTTGCCTGTGGGATATCGTGTCCCCCATGTTTAACGCGGTATTCCACTCTTTTAGCTGAGATATCGGCGTTTGGCAGCCAGAGGTAGAAGAGTTCTACGCGCCAGCCGTCTTTGATCCAGGCCTTAGCCCGGCGCAGGTGGGTGCGTCCGGCCAGTGTAGTTTCAAAAGCGAAGCTTTCCCGGAGTCTGATCTTCTCATTGATAATCTCCAGCAGCATTCTTCCTGCTCTGACTCTAGCAGCCTGCATATTTAGGGGTGATAGTCCTTTCGCAATTTCATCGGCATTTACGAAATTCAGGCATTCCGCTATTTTAGGCAGGTAATGCATGGCAAAAGTTGTTTTGCCGGCACCGTTTGGTCCCGCTATGATATAGCATGTGGGCTGTTTTTGCATAGATTTGGCTCCTGTGTCAAGGATACAATATAGCCCATTTTTGAGGTGGTAATGTCATTATTCTAGCGGTAGCACGTAGTCTCCTCTGAGAAAATCGCCGGAGCAGCGCCAATGCCAGAGTCGGCAGTTTAGAACTGCCACTGCTTGCCGGCGGCTCCGAAGCAGTTCGCGCCGGGTATGTTATCGGCGATTTTGCGCATAGCTTCCTCGCCGCTACAATGGCAGGCAATCAGATTCGCTATGGCGAATCTTTTAAGTTCATGCAAGGTAATTTGCAGGCGTTTCGCATCGGCGTTGACCAGATGCAGTCCGCCTATAACCGCTCTGAAGATACAATCTGGGTACTGTTGCTGCATATATTGCAATATATTCACGATGCCGGTATGCGAGCAGCCGCTCAACACGAGTAATTCTTTGCCTGATCTTATGCAAATAACGGTTTCGTCTTCTATGGGATCAGCCACTTCACCTGCTTTGTCGCAGAAAAATGGTCCGCCGGTATCTTCAAAGTTATTGGTCCTGGGAATTTCATTGAAAAGTTCAACGCCGTCAAACAAGCTGATTCTACCTCTGAAAGAACGCTTATTTTGGCAATTTTCCAGTGTGCGCCTGATATTTGCCGGAACAGCGATATCTTTTGGAATTTGATTGCGAATGGAATAGCGTTGTTTTAGAATATTCGGGTGAGCGAATATTTGCAATTCGGGGGACAATTCAAGTAAGGATGCAACAGCGCCGACATGATCATAATGGCCATGCGAGATGACCAGGCAGTCAAGTTGCTCCAGGCTCAAGCCGGCGCGTTCGGCATTTCGCAGCATGAGCTTTGCATCGCAGCCGGCGTCCATAAGTATCTGCCGGTCGGCTAATTTCAAATGCAAGGCAAATCCGTGTTCGCATTCATAATCCGGCAAGGCCAGATTATCGCTAAGTACAGTGATTTTTGGATTATTGGGCATGTGTGCTCCGCTACAAGCAGAAAGCCCTGCTTTCTTCATCTCGCAGCTCTAGTGGTCGCAGATATTTTCGCCGCTGCTGAGACTGCCATTCAGATAGGCCTCAACCAAAGCTTCCGGACTTTGCGCCGGTGCGCCTACTAGTACATCCACGCCCAATTCCTGGAAAAGCTGTTGGGCACGCCGCCCCATACCGCCGGCAATGACCAGCTTGACGTCCTCTTTGGACAGCCAATCCGGCAAGACGCCCGGTGCGTGAGGCGGCGGTGTCTTGTCGGTGCGGCTAAGAATGCGCTTAGCGGAAAGATCAGCCTCCAATATGGCAAATTGTGTACAATGGCCGAAATGCATGCATAGTTGGCCATCTGCAACAGGAATAGCAATTTTCATACTCATCTTAGTCTCCGTTAAATAAAATGGACGCAGCAGGCAAGTTTGCTGTTTTTGCCATAGCAAATTTCAGCTCCAGTGTCCGCTGACATTTGCACCATCAGCCTCTTTAAGTTCTCCTTTGCGATAGAGTTGCAGTGCTTCTTCCACGGTAGCAGCATTACAATTATAGACTTTGACATCAGCAGCTTGCAAGACTCTAAAGGCCTTAGGGCCGCAGTTGCCTGTAATCAGCGCCCCTACTCCTTGGGCAGCAACGGTCTCGGCGGCCTGTATGCCTGCGCCCTGGGCGGCCTGCATGTTCTGTTTGTTACTAACAACGTTGAACTGTTCGCTATCGAGATCATAGATCAAGAAGGCCGCAGCACGACCGAAACGACTATCCAATGGTGCCTGCAAATCGGAACCCGAAGTAGTGATGGCGATCTTCATATTAACTCCTTAACGTTAAGAGAAAACTAAAATTCCGAAGCCAGGATCGGCTTCGGGGAACACAGTAGATAATATAAAAGAAATTTTCGACATTGTGCTTGTTTTTCGGCTGATTTAGATGATTTGCCCGCAATTCGTGTTGGCTCAGTCTTCTGTAGTGCTGGTTTAACGCGGCAATATATGAAACTTATGGAGCCAATACGCATCATTTAGCCTAAAAAAAGCAATTGACTTTTCCCCATAACCGGCAATCTGCACCTTCTTCCATTTTCATGATGCGCCAGAAGGCGTCCAAATCGGATCAGTCGGATCATTCTGGTTTGTCTGACTTGTCTGTCTGGGCTGCACTCCTATGAATTTTCCGCATTGCCATCCTCAAGTTTCTTGTTTTTCAGAAAGATTTTTATTTTATCCGCAGATTACCGGCATGTGCAAGAACTAGTACCGCAGTTGTCAGGCAAGGCGTTGCTGGCAGCAGGCTCCGGCACCAAGAGGTGGAAGGGGCATGCTGGCGGGATGAAAAGGAAAGGTGCCGGGCAAGTATGCCCGGCCATGGGGCAAATGCACAGACGAGCCATTATGGTGGTGCCGGATGCCGGGCAAGTATGGCCGGCCATGGGGCATTACCTGCGCTGCACGCAATTTTCAACTTCAGAACACACCGAAAAGCTTGTGGGGCTTTATTTCACCCTATCATCTGTGTGCCTATCTGCAATAAGAGGCCGCCTTGATAGACTATCATAGTGGCTATATATGCCAGCGCAAATAGAGCGAGCGCATCAGCGATAGCGTAGTACCATGAATTAAGTTCCTTGCGTATAATGACCAAAGTAGCCAAGCAGGGTATGGAAAGCAGACAGAAAAGCATAGTGCAGAAGCCCTGTAGCGGGGTATAGGTATTGGCCAAATGTCGCCGCAATGGCACGCCCCCCCCTGCATCGGTGCCTACCGAGAAAAGAATGCCCAATTGCGAGACAAAAACTTCGCGGGCCGCCATGGAACCAACCAAGGCGGTGCATATACGCCAGTCAAAGCCTACTGGCCTGAAAAATGGTTCCATGAATTTTCCCACCCTGCCGGATATGGTATAGGCCATGGCCTCGGCCTGTTGCTCGAATTCCACCTTTTGCATGGCATCAGCAAGCTGTTTTGCGGCTTGCAAGGCTTGTTTTTGCTCGTTACTCAGCAGCAGTGCCTCCAATCTTTCCAGCTCGCTGCCGGGCAAGTAGCCTTTCGCATCCAAAAACGCCTCGGCATTTTTTCTTAACAAGCCACTCTGCTTAAAAAGGTCAATTTGCTTTGGGCTTAGCCCCAATTCAGCTTTTAAAGTGGCACTTGTCTGCTCATAATCCTTCTCAAAATGCTGTTTTTTGGGAAATGTATTGGTAATGAATAGAATCACCGCTGCCGCCAGAATAACGCTGCCGGCTTTTTGTAGATATTGCAGGCTGCGGTCCCACATATTCAGGAATATGCTTTTGAGTGTAGGCAATCGATAGGGTGGCAATTCCATGAGATATACCTCCTGGTCGCCTCTGAACAATGTATGCTTCATAAGCCAAGCACCAGCCATGGCAAAAAACACCCCGATCAAATAGATGGTCAACATGATTGAAGCGTGCCTGGCTGATGGAAAGAAAGCCGGTATGAAAAGGGCGTAGATAGGCAGCCTGGCGCTACAACTCATCAGGGGCAAAACCAGGATAGTGGTGATGCGGTCTTTCTCTGACTCTATGCCGCGAGTGGCCATAATGGCAGGCACCGTACAACCGAAGCCCAATACCAGGGGCACAAAGCTCTTGCCATGCAAGCCGAATTTGCGCATGATGCCGTCAGTGACAAAGGCGGCCCGCGCCATATAGCCGCTGTCCTCGAGGAAAGAGATGCCCAGGAAAAGCAGGGTAATATTGGGCAGGAAGATAATCACTTCGCCAACGCCACCGATAACACCATCGATAAGCAGCTCTTTCATAAAGGGCAGGAATGTATCCGGCCAGATTTTGCCAAGCAGGAAACAGAGCTTAGTCATAGCAAACTCGATTCCTGCTGTGAGCGGTTCTGCGCAGCGGAAAGTAAGCCAGAAGGTTATATACAGCACGAGCAAGAATATAGGCAAGCCCAATATCTTGTTGGTAACGACGCTATCAATGCGGTCGGATATCTCCCAACGCCTGACCCTGCTGGTGCGGATGCCACGACGGCAAGCGCCGGAGATAAGCGCGTAGCGACAGTCAGCCATGAAAGTCTCCGGCAAAAGCAGGCCGCGATTATCCAGTTTAGCCAGCTGTTCCTCGACTGCCGGCAGGAACTGCTGCAATTCGGGCATACGCATGGCAGAAACGTCTTTTTCCAGCAGTTTAATGGCAAAAAATCTGGCTGGCACATGCCGGTACGCCTCCGGATGCGCATCGGCGATAAGGGCGGAAACTGTGCTTATGGCTTCGTCAATCTTTTGGTGATAACAAAATCTGGCGGTAGTCGGACTGGTTTGTGGAGGCTCCAGCAAAAGTTGGGGAATCGCTTTTTTCAGTTCTGCAATGCCGCTTTGTCGAGTACCGACAGTATTGACGATTTTGGCTCCGAATGTTTTTTCCAGTTCTGCATAATCAAATGAGAGTCCTTTTTTCTCGGCTTCGTCGCTCATATTGAAAGCGATGATCATGGGTCTGTCCAGCTCAGCCAGCTGCGTAGTCAGATAAAGATTACGCTGTGGTATTGACGCATCCACTACATTGATGATCAAATCTACATTCGCTGAGATGAGTTCACGGAAAGCGACCTTTTCCTCGGGCGAAGTTGACGAAAGGCTATATATGCCCGGCAGGTCTATCAGCTCGATATGCAGGCCGTCCAGCTCCAGGAAACCGGCTTTGCGTTCTACAGTGACGCCGGGATAGTTGCCTACATGCTGCCGGGTGCCGGTAAGCTGATTGAAAATGCTGGTTTTGCCGCAATTGGGATTGCCAGCCAAAGCCACTACAAATGACTTTTTCATAGAATTTCCTTATGTGCTTTTTGCCCAGGAAAGAATGCGCAAGGCACGAAAAGCTGCCTTTTCGGAGTACGCTTCAAGCATTCCGTTTGTTTCTTCTTTTTCCTTCGATTCAGCCTGCCCCGCCGGGTATATGCAACAAGTCTGAGTTCAAATATGAAGCAGGCATGTTTTTTCGATGCAAAGCGAATAATATAACGCTTGTCGAACAAATATTTAGATATGTCTAACATCTTATGCCTTGCGACGGGAGCGGTTCCCAAAAACAGCTAGTCCCTTCCAAAAAAATTCCGTGCGTATTTTATCCGCAGATTATGCAGGCAGACGCAGCTTTTCGAGGTTGGTAAATTTTAGTTTTATGTGGTTGCAATGGTAAAAAATCTCGTTGCTATTATATTATGGACTCGTTTTTTTGCGATGTGCGAAATCTTGTGATGTGAGATTTGAGAGGCTTAAGTTTCTGTCTACTCAGTTTGCCGTAGCTTTTATCTAATCATCTGTGAGTAGCGCCTTTACAGGGCACTGTCTTTTGGTGGAGTCTCCCCCCAAGCTGAAGCTTGGGGTTAAGAATGGTTAAGCGTTTGCAATGCAACATCTTATATTGGAGAAGCTCTTTAGTTGAAAGGCAACACACAAGCCAAGGAAATTATAAGAATTTACAGAACAATGAGTTCGATTGAATGCAACCCTGCATACTATCGCATCATAGCCCTTGGCACCCGAACCCAACCAATCGCAGACCACTGACTGATGACCACCAAGACCAAACACGACCATCAACCAATGATAATTGACTAATGACAAAAATGCTTTGGTCTGAAGTTATTCGTGTTCATCACAAAACTTCGACATTAACATTTTTTTGACTATAGTCGGAACGTAAATTAATGGATTTCAGTGTCACTTTAGTTATTTTAGCTGCTGCGATTTTAGCTTGTCTTTTATCCAGCAAGATATCCACTTGGATGAACATGCCCACGCTTTTGTTTTTTCTTGGCGTAGGCATGCTTTTTGGTGCGGAAGGCGTGGGTGGCTTGGTCTTTGACAACGCTGTCGCAGCTAACCGCATAGGCTCTGTTGCCCTTGCTTTCATCTTATTTGCAGGTGGTTTTGACACGAGTTGGAAATCGGTGCGTCCGGTATTGGTCAGCAGCAGTATTTTAGCCAGCCTAGGTGTATTTCTGACCGCGTTATTTGTCGGCATATTCAGCTATTACGCCATGCGTGTAATCATGCCTCATACGCCGGTTTCCTTTGCCTGGTGTCTTTTGCTCGGTTCCATTATTTCATCCACGGACGCGGCAGCGGTCTTTGCAATTTTGCGTTCACATCGAGTCAGCCTGCGCGGTTTATTGCAGCCGTTGCTTGAATTTGAGTCCGGCAGTAACGACCCCATGGCTGCTTTTTTGACCATTTTCATGGTTAAGGCCGTGCTTGCTGAGGACGCTGGTGCCGGCAGCACCCCGCTTGTCCAGTATTTCAACATTGTTCCCTGGTTTTTCATTAAGATGAGCCTGGGCATTATTGGTGGCTTGGCATTCGGGCGCGCTTCGGTTTGGCTTTTCAACAAGATTGATTTTGAATACGACGGGCTTTACTATGTGCTGCTCTTTGTCAGTGTGGTTATGACTTATGCCGGCATCGAGATGATTGGCGGCAATGGTTTCATGGCGGTATATGTGTGCGGCATGGTGATGGGCAATCTCAAATTCATCTACCATAAGGGCATAGGCAAGTTCTCCGACGGTTTTGCCTGGCTTATGCAGGTGGTGCTTTTCGGCATGCTGGGGCTGCTTTCGTCGCCCACCCAGATCTGGGATGTCAAATGGATTGGTCTTGCCGTAGCGGCTTTTTTGATGCTGATAGCACGTCCGGCTGCGGTTTTTCTGTGTCTGCTCGGCAGCCGTTTTACTCTTGCTGAGCGCACATTGATTTCTTGGGTAGGTTTGCGCGGGGGTGCGCCGATTATGCTAGCTACTTTTCCACTGATGTACGAAATCAGCAACGACAGTTTGATGTTTCATATCATCTTTTTCATTGTTATCAGCTCGGTGGCCATACAAGGTACGACCATCATGACTCTGGCACGCTTCTTGGATTTGGACTTGCCGCTGCGCAAAAGCCTGCGAGTGCCGCTTTCTTTCGACCATACCGGCACGATGGATGCCAGCAGCAAACAATTTATCTGCGATGAAAGAGCTGACCGCAAAACACTGGCTGAGTTAGGTTTGCCTCGCGGCGCACTGGTAATGCTGATCAGGCGTGATGGCGGCTTCCTGATTCCGCAAGGCAATACCTTGCTGCAAAAGGATGACTGCCTGATGATCATGGGTTCTGACAAGGTGTTGGAACAAACCGCCTTGATGCTGCAAGAAAAGGACGATTAACAAACTCCGAGCAGCACTCGAATAAACTTTTTTGCACTTGCATCTTTAAATGCAGGCATAGCATGATGAGATTCTTCGCCGGCAGCATAGACTTGCGTTCTTCCGTACCGGGAGGCTGCTCGGTTAATGCCAACGACAGCGCCGTCGCAGCGGGCTTGCAGCTTTTTATTTCAGGCAACCTCCAGCAGAATAGCTATAGTGTTGCTGAATTGCTCGAATTATACCTGAAGCTGGGGCTGTCCGCATTCAATAAGTTGAATGGCGCATTTTGCTTTGCGCTGCTGGATACGGAAAAACGTCAACTGATATTAGGCTGTGATCACTGCGCCCAAAAGAAATTATATTACCGGCAAGACACTGAGGGCAGGATACATTTTTCTGAAAGTCTGAAAGCACTAAAAAGTAGCCCGGGCTTTGTCCCTGAACTCGATTTTCAGTCTCTGGCAGACTACTTTGCCTTGGGCTATATCTCCTCACCGCGCAGTATCTATACTCAAATTCGGCTATTGCCCCCGGCTGGCGTCGTGCTCTTCAAGGCTGATGGCAGCGTAGACAGTCAATCATACCGGCAAGCGGAATTTCCACCCAAGTTGGACATTTCATTTGCGGAAGCCGCAACCGAGTGCCGACGACTGTTGACGCAGAGCATACGCAAATGTTTAGCTGTTCGGGAGCGTCCGGCTTTCCTACTTTCCGGCGGCATAGACTCCGGCCTGATACTGGCCTTGGCCAAAGACTTGCTTCCCGAACCGGCTCAAGCGATATCCATCGCTTTCAGCAACCCGCTCTACGACGAGAGCAAACTGGCAGCGCTCACCGCGAGCAAATTGCAAGCGCAGCACACAGTGCAGCTTTTTGAGCCGAGCGACTTGAATCTGCTGCCCGGTTTGCTGCGAGAGGCCGGGCAGCCTTTTGCTGACTCTTCCCTGCTGCCGACCAGACTGGCCTTGCAGCAGGCTGAAAAATGCTCAGGATTAGTGTTGACCGGCGAGGGAGGTGACGAGCTTTTCTGTGGTTACAGGAGAGCGCAATTTATGCTTTGGCGCTTTTTCTGCGCCGGTCTGCCGGCCAAAGCGCTGGCTGCACTGGCAAGGCTATTGCTTGGCTGGTTGCCCGAAGCTGGCGAGCAGCGCAGCGCCTGGACAAGCTTTCGCCGAGCCGTCAAAGCTTTGACTCGCCCTGCTCTGCCGGCTTATGCCGGTTTTCAGGAGCTGTTCTCTGCTGAAATGCGTCAAGAATTGCTCTTAGGACGCGCACACGAGGATTATCTTAAACATTGGGAAGAAATTCTTGAGGCAGGCTCCGATGTGGAGGCGCTGGAACGATTTGACGCGTTGGAGTTGAAGGTTTATCTTCCCGAAGACTGCCTGCAAAAGTTAGCTTTGGCTAAACAGGGTTTGGATTTGCAGGTTTGCTGTCCCATATTAGACCGGGAACTGTTAGAATTTGCATTGCGCCTGCCGCGGCGGCATAAAATCAGCTTGTTTGAACGCAAGCGCCCGCTGCGAGCTTTGGCAAAGGAGCTGCTTCCCCGCGAGTTACTGCGTCAGAGCAAACGCGGTTTCGCGCTGCCCATGCGTGATTGGTTAAGACAGGAAATGGCGGATGAAATCAGAGCGCTGCACGAAACCCTGTCGGAATGGGATAAGCAGGGATTCCTGAATCAGCGTTACGTGCGCAGGCTATGCCAGGAACACTTGGATGGGCGGCGGGACCATAGTGCCAGGCTCTGGAGTATATACTGCCTAAAAACTTGGCTGCAAGGATAGCATTCCGATCAATTAAAACCGAAGCCTTTGGAGTAATCATGAGCAAAGACAACAGTTCAGGCCTGAGCGGCAAGGCGCTGCTGGACCTCTATTATCATGATGTGCGCAGCCATTTGCTGGAAGCTGCTGCGGCTTTTGACCGCTTTGAGCGTGCAGGGCTGGACCCTGCCAACGAACCACGACTGCAAAAGCTGCGCGAGATCGCAGCCATAGTCTATGACCTGCAACCAAATCGGGCTAAGCGCTTCCTCGAGGCGCTTTCGTATGAATAAGACAACCTGCAATACTTTCCACACTCCGGAATATTTCATGCGACAGGCACTGCGTCAAGCTCAGGAAGCGGCTTTATGCGGCGAGGTGCCGGTGGGCGCGGTCGTAGTCTGGAAGAACAAGATCATCGCCCGGGCTTACAATCAAGTAGAGGGCCTGAAGGATGGCACAGCGCACGCTGAAATGATAGCCTTGACTCAGGCCTCTGCCGTTGTCGGCGATTGGCGTCTGCATGAATGCTGCCTATATGTCAGTAAGGAGCCTTGCGCCATGTGTGCCGGTGCCATGGTCAACTGCCGTTTGGGCAAACTGGTTTTTGGTTGTTCCGACCCACGCATGGGTGCAGCTGGCAGTGCTTTGAATATTACCAGTTTTACGGGGATGTTGCACCGAGTGGAGGTGGAATCCGGGCTTCTGGCTCAGGAATGCGCCGATATTCTGCAAGATTTTTTTAGGCAGCGGCGGCAGGAGTCTCAATCAGGGAATAAGTCCACATGCACTGAGGAAGACCATGTCTAGAGTTATAAGTAACGACCTGAGTTGGTCAGTATCACGCTGGCAGCAATTTTTATTTTGCCAACGCGCTTACTACTACAATTATTATGGTTCCTGGGGCGGCTGGAGCTACGATGCGCCTGATCGTGCAAGGCAACTTTATATCCTGAAAAACATCAAGTCCATGTTCATGTGGGCCGGCAGCATAGTACATGAACTTGTGCAGGAATCGCTTGAGGAATTCACCCGCAGCCGGCTCGTGCCTAACGCCGTTGACTTACAGGCAAAGGGACGTCAGAAACTGCGCCAGGGCTGGATTGAAAGCGTGAGCAAGGAATGGCTTCATTACCCAAAGAAGACCAATTTGTTTGAGCTGTACTATGGCAACGGCAAATCATTACCCAGGGAACAAACCGACCAAGTACGCGACCGGGTTTACGATAGCCTGGAAGCATTTGCCAATTCCGCTTTTGTCGCAGAAATACTGCAAGTGCCGTATCTGCAATGGAAAAGCATAGACCATTTAGACAGTTTTCAATTAGGTGGCTGCAAAGTCTGGGGTGCTATAGACTTCGCCTACATCGACAATGGCGGCAAGCTGCATATCATCGATTGGAAGACCGGCGGCGAGAATCCTGCTTCGCTGCGCCTGCAATTAGCTTGTTACTCCTTGATGGCCATGGATAAGTGGAAAGTGCAACTAAGTGACATAGAACTGCACGGCGTCTTTCTTAACGACGGCGGCAGAAAAAGCGATTACTCTATGACTGCCGAATCACTGGTCGCTGTCAAAGACCAGATATTGGGCAGCATAGAAACCTTGAAAAGAAAACTGCGTGACCCAGAAAACAACTTGGCCGAAGAAGAAGACTTCGAGTTTACCGGTTGCCCGCAAAACTGTGAAGGCTGCAATTTCCGCGCTGTTTGTCCCTGTGTAGTCGGAGAGTAGCCCCATCTGTACAGCCACTTTAGCCCACTTCATTCGTTTTATCCGCAGATTATGCAGATTTTCTGTGATTTGCGAAAAACATGCCATGGGCATCGTCTCATCTCGAGAGGTTTTTTTGATTTACAAGGCATAATTTGGAGGAGATACCATGCCATTTACATTCAGCATTCGCAAGATGCAGTCTGACGACCGTATTGCCGTCGCCGGCTTGATTTGTCTATCCACCAGCGCCTGGTACGAGAGTCATTTTGGTCTGCGCCGCTTTATTGGCGGTCCGCGCACCACCGAGGTCTATTACGATGTCTATCACAGCCTGCCTGGCAGCTCAGGCATCGTTGCTATTGATGACTATTCCGAAAAGGTAGTAGGTTCCTGTTTCCTGCATATACGCCCCACCCACGTCTCTCTAGGCATCATGAATGTGCATCCCAGCTATGCCGGCAAGGGTATAGCCTCTGCCATGCTGAGAAATATTATCGAGTCCGCTGAGAGGCTGAATAAGCCGCTGCATCTGGTCTCCAGCGCCATGAATCTGGATTCATTTTCGCTGTATAACCGGGCTGGTTTTACGCCTTATTGCCTGTATCAGGACATGCGTTTTACAGTACCTGAGGAAGGCTACAGCGTATGCTTGCCAGAAGCCTCACAGGTACGCCCAGCTACAATAGATGACTTACAGGGCATTGTTGAACTGGAACGCCAAATAACCGGGCTGGAGCGTCCGCAGGACTACCAGCACTTCATTGAGAATCCGGAGCTTATCTGGTCGGTAAGCGTGCTTGAAAACACTTCCGGTGATGGTTTAGCCGGTGTGCTCTGCTCGGTTTGCTGCGCGGCCACACACATGATAGGCCCGGGCTGTGCAGTGGACGCTGACGTCGCCAAGGCACTTTTGCTTAACCAATTAAATCAATATCCCGGACGCAGCCCCGTAGTGCTGATACCATGTAGCTCCGGGGAACTGCGCGATTTCGCTTATACCCTGGGCGGTAAAAACATAGAAATTCATTTTGCCCAGAGCCGTGGCGAAATACCGGTTTTCAAGGGTTTGACTTTCCCCACTTTTTTGCCGGAGACTCTCTGAATCACAGCATCTTCTGCAAACATATCGAGTATCGGTGATCTGGCATATTATCAGACTACTTCAGCTTTTTATTTTTCATTAAAAGGAGTTAGAACTATGTTACACGTCATAGCACGCATGTCAGTCAAGCCCGGCAAGATGTCTGAGCTTTTGAAGTTGCTTGAGGCCTTGGTTCCGCAAGTTCGTGCCGAAGAAGGTTGCATACGTTATGAGGTTTGCCTGGACGCCGACTCGAAAATAGGCGTTGGCCCTGATAAACAGGCATTGACCATTCTGGAAACCTGGGAAAGCGAAGCGCATCTGGAGGCACACTTGGCTGCGCCGCATATGGCGACCTACAGGGAGCAGTCTGCCGGTCTGCGCGACCGCTCTCAACTTACCTTGCTGAGTTCACGCATATAAGTGTTTTTTGCACGGCTGTCCCATAGATTTCAGGGCGCGGCCCCCAAAAATAGCCAACCCCGTCAAAGTATTCAGGCAGCATTTTATCCGCAGATTACACGGATGTACGCAGATTTTCAGGGCAAGGAGTCGAGTGGCGTCTCTATTTAAGCGATGCAAGGCCTTGACTATGCATAATCCCGGTTGGTTTTCAAGCCCGATTGGCGACTTTTTCTGCAGATAATCAAGAGCGGTCGAGTTGCTTTGCCCATCCTGTCTGCAGCCTCTATATCGAGCTGGGAAAAATCAAAGAACCGAAAATGTTTTTTTGGAAAAAGAGATTTGCCCAAGCGTGAAATCTGGCTAAATATGCCGTTTTTTACTGCCTATGGGATGAATGTGTGTTTTTTGGATAATTTATGGTCGATTCGGAATAATTACACGTTGTCCGATACGCAGTTGATTTGGATTTTTTTCCAGTTCCGGATTTGCCATAAGTATGTGCCGCAATAACGCAGGTTCACTACTGCCATAATAGATTTGTGCGATTTTGCTCAGGGTATCTCCGGCTGAGACACGATGACTGCGTGACATATCAACCGGCGGCTTTGTTGGCGTTATTTGCGTATCGCCCTTGGGCTTTTTTGGGTTACTGGCTGCAAGCGGGGTGCCGCTTTTGTCCAGCAGCATATCACGCAGCGCGAAGTTTTCGCGATTAAGCCTGCTGATCCACTGTCTCAGCTGTTGATTGCTTTCTTCAAGCAGTCTGATTTTTATATCTTTGTCGCTAGCGGCAGCCGGTTCCAGGCGCTGTCGCAGGCTGGCATAGTAATTTTGCTCTTGGTATTGCAGCCACAACCTGACCTCGTCTATCCTGGTGTCGTCAGCTGTGCAATTGTTCAGGAATTCCTGCAAGTGCCAGATCAAAAGTGGGGCACTGGCTGCGTCAGCGCCATGCCCCTTGGCCAAATGATAGTGCGCCTCGGCCAAATCTCGCTCTTCAAGCAGCGCCTCGTACCAATCGAGCAAAGCCCGGGGGCTGCTTGAAGCCTGCTCACGATGACAGGAGACAAGCAGAAATAAAGTTGCGAAGATGAAAAGGGCACCTGGCCGCATGGCTGACTCCGATTCGCAGTATGAATGAATGATTCGAGGCAAGGTAACTTAATATATTATCGCTTTTCCGAGTTGCCGCAGCAGAAAGATTCATCCGCAGATTATGCAGATTTTGTGCGTAATCTGTCAGTCTTCTGTAGTGTAGTTGCCAGAGTTCTTCTTGCTTATGAAAGATTTTGCCGGCAATTTTTCTTTAATTCGTTGTCATACAAGCTCTTTCGAGGTGGTCTCACTCGGCTTCCTCTCTAGCCGACACGGCAAATTCATCATGAAGTGGCGCCTTCCAGGCGCTGATTTTAGGGGGTGATCCTGCCTCGGGTTCCCTCACCTTTCGGGTTCAGTCACCCGAGGTTACGCATGGTGCAGCCCTTGTCAGGGCTCAGTCGCCTTTCGGATTCAGTCCGTATTTGGACATCGTCCTCCCGATCTTAGCCAATAGCGTCAGGTAGTAGTCATAATCGCCTTTCGGATTCAGTCCGTATTTGGACCAAGCTATAGGGATGTCTTCACTTTGCATGACGATGAGCTGTCATAATCGCCTTTCGGCTTCAGTCCGTATTTGGACACACAGTTTTTTGTCCGCATCTTTTCAGTCCAAAGGAGGACCGCGTCATAATCGCCTTTCGGCTTCAGTCCGTATTTGGACATGCGCGGGAAGATGTGGAGAAGCCCGGTTTCCGAGTGGGGTGTCATAATCGCCTTTCGGCTTCAGTCCGTATTTGGACAAGGGACTATAGATAAATATAAGTATCTTATTATTTATATGTCATAATCGCCTTTCGGCTTCAGTCCGTATTTGGACTGAGCGGCTTGGCGATTGACCTGCCCCCTTGCCCGCGTGGGTCATAATCGCCTTTCGGCTTCAGTCCGTATTTGGACAAAAACGCCACTGAAAAAGTCGATCAGCTCCGTGGCCTTAGGTCATAATCGCCTTTCGGCTTCAGTCCGTATTTGGACCGGTGAACGCCTACCAGAAAGCCGCATGGCAGCTGGACGGTCATAATCGCCTTTCGGCTTCAGTCCGTATTTGG
>JAAZKR010000095.1 GCA_012799725.1 Oligosphaeraceae bacterium
CAATTCCTAATCCTGGAAATCGGCGTCCATCTGCGTAATCTGCGGATAAAATGGGCGCGGAACCCTTTTTGGACGCTGTCGAAATAAACGAGAAAGACCAAGAAGATGAAACGTCCTGAAATCACCTGGAGTCTGATGCATCCGACTGCCCTTGATCCTGATTACGTCAGGAAACTGGTAAAAAAAGCGGCGGAATACCATGTTGACAGCTTTGAAATCTGTGGACAGTGCCATACTCCCTATGGCGGGCTGGACGGTCTGATCAACTATCGGGAATATCCTTCCGCGTTTTCCAACTGGGATCAGGAAAAGGTTGCGGAAAATCAAAAGAAACTCAATGAGATACTGTCCATCGCCCATGCAGCAGACAAGGAGGTCTATCTCTGGCACCGGGAGGTCATGATACCGCCGGGGCTGCTGAACGACATCCCAGAGTTGTTGGATGAACGAGGCGAATTTGACCTTACCGGCAACGCCTTTGCCAACCTTGTCCGGTACAAACTGGAAAAGACCCTTGAAAATGTGCCGGAGCTGGATGGATTGGTCTTGACCCTTACGGAGGCGGACTACTCCGCCATCCACAACTCCAACACCGATAAATATCCTCCAGTGGAGGTGGTGAGCTTCGTCATCAGCATCTTTGCCTCCGAACTCGAGAAACGGGGAAAACGCTTTATCATGCGCTCCTTTGGCTCCATAGCCGAGGACTACGAGTGCATCCTTGCCGGAGCCGAACATTTGGAGGGCAGGCACAAATTTGAGATCGAGACGAAGATCACCCCCTACGATTTTGTCCCATTCCTGCCGCCCAATCCTTTCTTGCGCAAAAGTCCGGGGTTCACGCTTTCCGCAGAATGCGACAGCGTCGGTGAATTCATGGGGCAGGGCAATATGCCCTTTGAGCACGTTCACAACATCGTCCGCTATGTCCGGGAAGGGCAGACTGCCGATGTGGATCGTTTTGTCATCAGGCTCGACCGCTGCGGCAACTGTGTCTTTGATCTCTACGAACTGAATTATTACGCGTATGCGCGGGCGATTCAAGAAGAGAAGATTACGGCAGACGAGATACGGCAGGAATGGTATGACAAACACTATCCGGCCCAATACCGTGATGTGTTCATCGAGTTAGATAAAATCGGCTGGGAGATGGTCTGCAAAACCTATTTTATCGATCAGCATGTGCTGTTTCATGGAAATTACTGCATGAAATATCTGAAAGCCGGATTCATCTTCGCCCTTTTTGCCGAGGGACGCCGCACACTGGCCAATGGCAAAGGAGTCTGGTCGATCCTGGCTGATCGAAAAACGCCCGGACGCGCCGCCATTCTCGAAGAGAAAAACCGTGCTGTTCTGCTGGCGGACAAAGGGCTTGCGCTTTTAGAGAAAAGCAACCCGCCCTCCGATGATTTCCGCTGGCAGCTCTGGCGGAATGCGGTTGTCATTACCCGGGCGGTTCGTGAATTGATTAGCTGCATCGTCTCCTACTTTGATGATATGGAATGGGAAAAAGCGGAGCACCCGCACCTCAAAGCTCAAGTTGCCGCTTCCATGAAAGAGTTTGATCGCCTGGCGGGGCATCCAGTACAGATTGTCAACCGTGAATTTGTCAATGGGATGGAACATCG
>JAAZKR010000013.1 GCA_012799725.1 Oligosphaeraceae bacterium
AATAGCTCTCATCCCTATACAAAAAATCTTTCCGTGTATTCTGTGTATTCAGTGGTTCCATTATTCCCCCTTCCCTTCCGTGGTCGCGCACTGCATGAGCACTGCTGACATGCATTGTTCCCGCTTGCCAGCCAGCTCGCGCAGCAGGGTTTGCTCGCGAGCAGAAAGCCTGGCCAATTCGACGATGCTTTTCTGTGTTTCCAGGCTTGGCAGCGCCACATCGAGGTCTTCGATCGTCTCTTTGCTGATCATTTTCTGAGCCGTGCCCCCGGCACGACTGGCCAAAAAAATCTGTGCTTTCCGCTGGCCGATATACCAATTCAAGTATTCCGGCAAAACCTTGTCCGGCTTCGTCACCCTTATCCTCAACAGGGGAGCGGCTACAACGGCCTTGCCCGGGTCTTCGAGAAGAACCGCCGATGTAGTCAATAATCCACGAGACCGGAAGACCAGATCGCCTTTCTGTGCGAGATGGTGCACTTTCACGGAACTCAAATCAACACTGACCAAATCACTACAATTGACCGTATTGTCATTGCTAAGATCCTTCATCTGGATCACCGAAACATTACCATCTACAGCAGCCTCGATACGCGACCGAAAAGAGTATCCCATTTGCACGCGTGCTATGTTTTTTATCTTCACCTTCATGCAAAAACCCTTACAAGTGCTGTAACGCCATTTCTGCACAATATAGCAACTTGTAAGGTGGTTGCAAATACAATTGGCAAAATATCGTCCGTAATTTTATAAATATCTCCTGCCCTAAAAAATCTTTCTACCATAGAATACACGGAAGGAGATTTTTTCGGGTGTTATAGGGAGCTGCTAGACCAGACTGTGAATCTGTGTGCAATCCCATCTGCCAAAGCAACAACCCTATATAATTTTCTGTGTTTTCTGTGTATTCCGTGGTTAGAAACAACTCCCATATGTTCCGTGGTTAGAAATGGTTTGTGGACGTCAATCCGTGCCGATTTTATCTGCACTGCCCATATGGCCTTCGCAATCGCCCTGGCAATCTGGATCGGAACAGCAGCAGCTGTAATCGAAATCCTCCTCATTTTCCGAAATGGAATTGGGCAGCAGTTGGGGTTCGACATATTTACGGAAGTCGTCTTCATTCCGGATTTCCGGCAGTCCGCTGATTGCCTGCCAATATTCATTGTGTTCCGTACATTCGCCAGGTTGCAGGATATCGAGCGGTGCCAGCGTTTCAATCTCGCAGAAATCTGCGCAGCTGTAGCTTTCCACGGAACACCCATTGTCCGGATATTCCTGGTCAGCATACATATCAAAATACTTGATCAGAGCCTTGCCATTTTTTATGTAGCCAATCCAGCCGCTTTCTGCATTGAATCCAATTTTTATCGGCGCTGCCATAGAGGAATCCTGTTTTAGGAAGAAATAATTATCTCCCATGAGCAAACGCGGGTCCGCATAACTCGAATAGGGCCACAAAACCAGCGAGCGATCCGGAGCAAAGGGAAAACCATCCGGTTCGCGTTTTTGTGGGATGACTGCCATACCCCCGGGCGCCATGACCGAGAGAGCCCAAGGTGCCAGCTCAAGTTCCCAAAGCCCGCAGTTTTCCAGCGTGTGAGTGATGATAAACATACCCAAATTGCCTTCCGTAATGCGGATCCGTTTGCGGATACCGGTAGCGGCTTCAGGCTCAGCTGAGAACTCTATGCCACCATCGAATTCACTGATTTCGACCGGGTCATTGTCCGGCTGATAGCTACGGGGCTTGTCTTCCGGTGAATGCCACAGGCGATGTCCGCCATACAGGCGGAAGCCGTTTTTCAATCCCTTCATCGGGCGATTGGGCAGGACAGCAAAAAGATTCTCGTCATCCCCGACATAACAGCCGATAATCCGGGGACCGACTTTTGTGGTCACCGCAATGCGAAAATCTCCATTGCGAAATTCGATGCAATCTCGATGGTTGCCAACTTTACACTTTTTCATGATGATTCCTCTTCGGGTTGTTTGGTGGAACATACGATCAAAACGGTCTTGTTTCATAGGATAAATCTTCAAGTGCAGACCTGCAAGCCAATTGCCGGAAATATCTTCGGCGCGGCAGCATTTCTTGTGATGCTTAGCTTCATTTGTTTTATTAACTTTCTGAGCGATTCTAAAAAGATAAAACGGGTCTGCTCGCTGTTGACAAGGCAGCCTGCGTCTAGCGCTCCCTTGGAATGATTTTTGTTCGAATCGCTTGACAATGCCTGTGTGAACAGCGAAATTAATCGCATACCCGACAAACTATAATTTCGAAAAAGAAAGTTTTTTCCGGGTCAACTTCGTTATCAGCAAGGACGGAAGCCGGCGTGCTTACAAATAATGAATGCGAAATGAAACGCAAAACTATCATAGAAAAGCTGTAAATGAGTGCAAGATCACAATAATAAAATACAGGGATTGATAATGAGTGTTTCCAAAGACAACAATCTAGCTGAGGCCTGCCGCAAGTTACGTATTGCAGACAAGCGACTTGGCAACATTATCGACAAGGTTGGACCTTGCACTCTGAAACCGCATACGGCGGATTTTTATTTTCTGGTTGATGCGATCATCGGTCAGCAAATCTCTACGCGAGCTGCAACCACAATTACATCCCGGCTGCAACAACTTTTCAATGACAAGAAGCCTACAGCAAAGGCCTTTCTCAATATACCGAAAGAAAAAGTGCTTTCTACCGGCGTATCCGGGCGAAAGTATGACTACATCCTTGATCTTGCTCAACGCATAGACAGACGACAACTGTGTTTGAAATCACTCTCAGAGACGAACGATTCCGAGGTGCGTGAAAAATTGATGGAGGTGAAGGGCATAGGGAAATGGACTGCTGATATGTTTCTTCTTTTTGGTCTTGGCAGGTTGGATGTCTTTCCTTTGCACGACTTCGCTTTGAGACGGGCAATGTCTTTAGTCTATGATATTCAAATGGATGATCATGAAGCCTTGCTTCGCATAGCCAGTCGCTGGGCACCCTATCGCAGTGTGGGAACCTGGTATATGTATCGAAGTATAAATACATAACAAGATCACATTCATCCCATCGCTTGCAAAAAACAGCATATTTAGCCCGATTTTACGCTTGACAAGCAGTTTTCTTCAAAACCTAATTTCCGATTTTTAAGTTTTTACTTCCCAATAGCAAGGCGTGTCAGTTGCTCATGCCTCTTAAGTTTGAGGCCTTGTTTTTCTTGTTTTTGCTATCTTGAGGGGGGACCCTTGGCATTCTTGACTGTTATGATTCCGCAGCCGCATCGCTGCAACAGAAGACGCCGGATTTGCAAAATAGTATTGTCACATTAAAGTTATTCGTTTACGGTATTTGTTTTACGCCTGATTTTTGGAGCGATCATGTTAGATTATCTGCAACGTTTATCTTCTATGGAGCCTGATATGCGCGGCCTTGCGCTTAAGGAAGCGCTGCAACGGGGCGGCTTTCCGCCTGCTTCAGAGCGCGTGAATATGCACTTGCACTCGTTTTTCTCTTATAATGGCGAAGGTTGGTCGCCGTCGCGTATTGCCTACGAGATGAAACGCCTGGGGGTCTATAGCGCCGCGCTTTGTGACTTTGATGTGCTGCATGGACTGCCGGAATTTCTTGAAGCCGCCGACATGCTGCAGTTGCGCGCCGCCGTGGCTTTTGAAAGCCGTGTTTTCTTTGAAGAATATGCCGACCAGGAGATCAATTCTCCCGGTGAACCGGGTGTTTTCTACTTCATGGGAATGGGATTTGTTGAAAAACCGGCAGAAAATAGTGAGCCCGGACAAATGTTTGCTGAGTTGCTGAGTCAATCGCACCAACGTAATCGCGAGCTGGTAGCACGCATCAATAGCCGTTTGGAACCGCTCGTCCTTGACTATGAAAAAAATGTGCTGCCGTTGACGCCGGCAGGCAATGCCACCGAAAGGCATATCACACAGGCTTTTTACAACTTGGCACAGAAACGTTTTGCAAATGAAAATGAACGCTTGCAATTCTGGAGCAGCAAGCTCGATACCCCGATAGACCGGTTGCAAGAGCTAGTCGGCAATGTCAATGCCGCCTTGGAGTTCTTGCGTGGCAAGCTTATGAAACGTGGCGGCCTGGGTTATGTGCAGCCCAGTGCCGAAACCTTCCCGAGACTGGATGCGGTCATCGCCATGATACGCCAATGTCGCGCCATACCCATGAGCGCTTGGCTGGATGGCAGCCTGCCGGGCGAACACAACCCGGAAGAACAGCTGCAATGTCTCTTGGATAAAAAAGTAGAGGCGGTCAATATCATTCCGGATCGCAACTGGAATTTCAAGGATCCGGAGCTGCAAAAGCAGAAGGTCGCCGCTTTGGACCGCTATGTTGCCGCCGCCACTGCATTGCAACTGCCTATCAATGTGGGAACCGAAGGCAATAAGCCAGGACAACGGCTGGTAGATGACTTTGAAGCCGAAGCCATGCAGAAACATCATGAGGTCTTCATGGAGGGAGCGCAAATCATGGTGGGACATACCAGGCTGCTGCGCTACGCAGACCTCTCATACATTGACGATAGAGCCAAAACAATGTTCCCGCAGCGTCAGCAACGCAACCGCTTTTTTGCACAAGTCGGCGCCCTGCCCGCACCGGAGCTAAAAATCAGGCTTGAACTCGAGAAAATGTCTGCTGAAAATGCTTTGGACTACCTTAGCGAGGCCGGCACTAAACAAGCTTGGTGATTGTTGCAGCTCCCCCAACAAACCAGCCCTGCTCAAGGTGCCCAAGTCGATTCGCTCGGGGCAATAAAGGCAATGTTGCTTGAGAAAGCTACTGCCCCGTTTGAATCGACAAAAAATCGCTGATACACAGCAAGTAGCACAGCCAAGAGGGCACTACCCGAACAGCAGACGCAAACCGGAACCGAAAAGAGGCTTTTGAAAAACCATAAGATGACGATCCCCACTGAATTTATATTTATCCGACATGGTCAGAGTCATGCCAATTCGCAGAATATTTTGCAAGGACAAAGCGATAGCGGACTGGATCAGACCGGGCGACGCCAAGCAGAATTGCTGGCGCTGCGCTTGCAGCAACAACCACCATTCGATTTTATCTACAGCAGCGATTTGAAAAGGGCACATGAAACCGCGAAATATATCACAGAGAAAATAGGCGGTGAAATCATCCTGAGCAGCGAGCTGCGCGAGTGGAATTTCGGTGATCTGCAAGGTTTGCAACACGACGAGCTTTTGCATAAGTATCCGGATATTATGCGTTCGCTGTATAAAACCGGCGCACCGGTTAATATTCCAAACGGCGAAAGCCGGGATGAAATGGAATGTCGCTGTCAAGGATTTATAGAGACCCTGGCATGCCGGCATCCAGGCAAACGCCTGCTCCTGGTCACGCATGGGGGAACGCTAAGAGCCATATTCCGCCGCATAGTCGCTGCGCCAAAGTCGGACTGCCTGCAACCAAGTGTTGCCAATGCCAGTTATAGCAGTTGTGTCTTCACTGCCGAACAAAAATGGCAACTCACCTGCTGGAACGACGTCTCTCATCTTAACACTATACAGGTCGATAGCGAAATGAAGTACTGAATAAGAACATTCGATCTGTCAGCGGTGACAGTTGCCTATCGTTGCTGCCCTGCCCTGAACCGCTCCGCCCTGCACTCAATCACACTTTAACCACTGCAAAGGTTTTACATGAACATACTCGAAGCCAGTGATAAAATCGCTCTTTACTACAAGGATTTGACCATCAGCTATAAAGAGTTGCTCGCCTGGGCCTCGGCCTATGCTGCCCGTAGCGGCGCCAGACCCGGCGACCGCTGCTTGATCATATCGGAAAACCGCCCGGAATGGGTTTATGCCTTCTACAGCATCTGGAAGGCAAAAGCCATTGCCGTACCGGTGGATGTGGCCAGTACTGCGGAGGAAATCGCCTATGTCATAAAGGACTGCCGCCCAAGCTGCATCTACTGCTCCGAAACCAGCCAAGCTGTAACCGAGCAGGCCATAATACAAAGTGGATTGGAAACCAAATTGCTGGCCTTTGAAAACATGCCCACTGAAATCAAATTTGACCCGGCTGACTACATTGAAGAGCCGCCGGCCTCCGACGTAGCGGTCATCGTCTATACATCCGGCACCACCGGCCAGCCCAAAGGTGTGATGCTGAGCTTTGAAAATATATGGGCCAATCTATATTCGGTTTCCGCCGAAGTGCCTATTTATCGTTCGGACGACCGCGTGCTGGCGCTACTGCCGCTACATCACGTACTGCCCTTGCAAGGCACCATGATCATGCCTCTGACCATAGGAGCAAGCATGGTCTTTGCACCATCACTGGTGGCCGCTGATATACTTGGCGCCTTGGCAAAACACAAGGTAACACTTTTTCTGGGCGTGCCCAGACTCTTTGTGCTGCTGCGTGATGGTATCATGAGCAAAATCCGACAAAGCAAGATTGCCAGCCTGCTTTTCGCTCTCTCCGCCAAAGTCAACAACCTGCGCTTTTCCAGGCTTCTTTTTAGTTCCGTGCAACGGCGCTTTGGCGGTGCCATACGCTATATGCCCTGCGGCGGTGCAGTGCTGGATGAAAAGGTCATTAAAGACTTTCGCAGCCTGGGCTTTGAAATACTGGTAGGTTATGGCTTAAGTGAAACCGCCCCCATGGTCTCCTTCACGCGTCCGGGTCAACAGCGCAAATACTCAGCCGGCCAGATCATTCCCTGCAATGAGGTGCGCAGTGTGGATGGTGAGATACTGGTCAGAGGCAAAAACGTAATGAAGGGCTATTTTGAGCGCCCAGAAGAAACTGCGCAAGTAATG
This sequence comes from Oligosphaeraceae bacterium, assembly GCA_012799725.1. Taxonomy (GTDB): domain Bacteria; phylum Verrucomicrobiota; class Lentisphaeria; order Oligosphaerales; family Oligosphaeraceae; genus JAAZIY01. The sequence continues at coordinate 6,814 of JAAZKR010000013.1, forward strand.
CGTGACGGCTGGTTCCACACCGGTGATCTTGGACATTTGGATGAAGATAACTACATCTACATTACCGGCCGCAAAAAGGAGATCATCGTACTGCCCAGCGGCAAGAATATAAATCCAGAGGAAGTAGAAAGCAAGCTTTTGCAATACAAGGGTTTGGTCGCAGAGGTAGCGGTACTGGCTTCCGGTGACGCCTTGCAGGCGCTCATCCTGCCAGATGTGCAAGCGTTAAAGCAACGCGGCGTAGTAAATTTAGAGGAAGCCATACGCAGCGAGGTGATCGCCAAATACAATCTAAAGGCTTCCAGCTACAAGCGTATCCTGAAATGTACCCTGGTAAGTGAGTCACTGCCGCGCACCCGGCTGGGCAAGCTGAAACGCCACGAGCTGGAGCAGCTCAGTTGCAGCAATAAGAGCCGCAAAGAAACCGCAATCGCGGAACCCGACCTGGAAGAATACAGGGTCATCAAAGAGTTTCTGCAAGGCCAGACCGGCTTGGATATTGCACCTGATGATCATTTTGAGCTAGACCTCAGCCTGGACTCGTTGGGCAAGGTCAGCTTCCAGGTCTTCCTGAGCGGCACTTTCGGTATAGAAGTCACCGAGCAAACATTATTGGATCATCCCAGCCCTGCTCAACTGGCAGAATTCATGCAGAGCCAAGCCAAATCCATTGACAGCAGCAAGCAATTCAAATGGGGCGAAATACTGCGCGAGAAGATTTCTGTGAAGCTGCCCAAAAGCTGGATCACTTTTCATTGGCTTAACTTGTTTTCCGGGTTCAGCCTGCGCTGCCTTTTCCGCTTGCGCGGCGAAAATGTAGAAAATCTTCCTGAGGGTGCCTGCATCCTGGCTCCAAACCATCAAAGCTATCTGGATGCCTTGTTTATTATGGCTTTTCTCAAACGAAAAGTGCTGCGCGATACTTTTTTCTATGCCAAGGCCGAACACATGCGACGTTGGTGGCAACGTTTTATGGCAAGTCGCCATAATATTATCATTATGGACATCAACAAAGATTTGAAGCTTTCCTTGCAGAAGCTGGCCGAGGTGCTTAAAAAAGGCAAGAAAGTGATCATTTTTCCGGAAGGTACGCGCAGTTTGGATGGCAGCTTGGGCGACTTCAAACAGAGTTTCGCCATTCTGGGGCGTGAACTGGAAGTGCCTATCGTACCGGTTGCGGTAGACGGCGCATACAGGGCTTTGCCACGGGGCAAGTTCTTCCCGCGCCTGTTCCGCAAAGTCAAAATCTCCTTTTTAGACCCCATATACCCTGATAAAGATGATAGCTACAGCAGCCTGACCGATAAGGTACATCAAGCACTGGCAGATAAGCTGAACCAGAAAAAGGAACTGAGCTGAGCACTTTGCGGCTGTCCAGATTTAGTTCTCGTAAAGTAAACCGGTTAGATTTATATTAGACGAATTGCAAGTGCAATTGTTTTTGCGGTGAACCCCGTGTAATTCGGGGGCTGTCGCGCAACTGTGAACGGCATTATTGTACGTGAGCCAGAGCCCGCAAATTGTACTTGTTCAACCGCCTGTTTGTGCGCGAAACACAAGGAGCTGTTATGCTGAAGCTATCCCGGCGCTCTGACTGCCAATGTAATTATTTTACCCTCATAGAGCTGCTGGTGGTCATCGCCATTGTCGCCATTTTAGCGGCCATGTTGTTGCCGGCCTTAAGCAAGGCACGTGAGCGCGCTCATAGTGCACTCTGCGCCGGCAATCTTCGACAGCTGGGGCTGGCCTTCACTATTTACTGCAGCGATAACGACGATTACATGGTGCCTCTGGCCGACGAAGCCAACCTGCGCGCCTGGTGCGGTACGCGCAACGATGTCCACAGCGCTTTCAGGCCAGAAGGCGGCCTGCTGGATTATCTCACCCGTGACAGGCGCGTCAAACAATGCCCACTCATGCAGAAATACGCCAATGATGACAGTCCCTACGGCAATAACCTGGGCTGTGGCGGCTACGGTTATAACTTACTGCTGAGTTCTGCCTGGACTGGCTATCACCGCATTACACAGGCGCGAAACGCCTCGGGAACCATCGCCTTTGCTGACTCGGCACAATTCACCAGCCCCACTGAAATCGTCGAAATATATACGATTAACGCGCCTTATTCAGAGTGGGGCGACTCTACGCCGGACATGCACTTCAGGCACGGCGGGCGTACCAATGCCTGCTGGGTTGACGGCCATGTCAGCAATGAAGTCTTGAGCTATACGCATTCCGGCTACAGCGGCATCAGCGGCGCTGACCTGAAAAGCGGCTATAAATTAGGCTGGTTCGGCGGCGGCAAAGAAGCTGCACAAAAGATATTCCTGCTTCTCAAATAAAGTTGACGACAAGAGGTGCAAAACATGGGGTCTGCTCGTTCAATCTATAAAGCGCTACAGTTGCCGGTCTGCTGCCTGCTGTTGGTCAGCATCTTAAGTCTATCCTGCAAGCAATCCGGGACAGAGGCTGACCCTGTGCCTCAAGAGCCGACTTCTGGACAAGCGCCGCGGATTATTGCCATGGCGCCGGCTCTGACTGAGCTGCTCTACGCTTTGGGACTGGGCAAGCAAGTCGTTGGGGTATGCAACTTCAGTCAGTATCCGCCAGAAGTCAGGGGTCTTCCCAAGGTTGGAGCGCTTTTGGACCCCAATTTAGAGGCCATCCTACGCTTGCAACCTGATTATGTCATAATCTATACTCACCAGACCACACTTAGCGAGCAGCTACAGCATTTGGGTCTAAAGCCTTTGGCCATGCCGGGCAACAAGCTGGCTGATGTATACCGCAGCATAGAAATATTAGGACAAAGCTTTGGTGTGCAAGAACAGGCTCAGACCCTGCTAACAGATATGCGGGAGCGTTTCAAGCAGCTGCAAAGATTTAGCCCTGACATCAGCCCCAGGCTTCGGGTGATGCTGGTAGTCTGGCGCGACAGGGGTCTAGGCACGCTTAAGAACATCTGTGTGGCCGGCAACGACGGCTTTTACAGCGAAATGATACAAGCTATAGGTGCTGAATTACTGCCTGTCAACATGAAGCTGTCCTATCCCAGCCTGGGGCCGGAAAGCATCTTGCAACTCAACCCGGACCTGATTATCGAAATCGCACCGGAGCTTGCCGCAAAAGGGCAAAAAGCCCTGCAAGCCGCCCATGATGATTGGCAGGTATTGCCGGAGTTAAAAGCAGTGCAAAATGGACAGGTGTATATATTGACCGATGATTTTATGGCGCTGCCCGGTCCAAGATGCATCCTGGCTGGCGAAAAGTTGGCAGAGACCATCGCCAAGGCCGCCGGTATGCCGGACTAGCTTCTGCCAATTAGATGCAACAATGGTGCGAAAATCTGTGATAACCTGTATAATCTGCGGATAAATTCCGGTAGCAAACGCTCAGTGTCCCAGTACCACATAGCTCGGCATCCCCATTATTTGATATTCTTTCAGTACGGCAGCTGTCAACGGGTCTTTGCTATCATCGGCCAGGAATTGCACCGGTATGAAATCTTGCAGTCGCGCGATCAATTCAGGGCCTTGGAAGCTCGTCTTTTTCATAGCAACACAGCTTTTGCAGCTCATTCCCCAAAAATAAATCAACAGCGGTTTTTCTTCTATTTTTGCCAATTGCACCGCTTTGATCAAGTCATCATGCCAGCCGCTCATGCTTTGACTGGCGTTTTTTTGTCCGGACTGCATTTTGAAGAGACTGAATGCCGTGAACGCGTAATACAGTGCAGAGAGCATGATTAGCACTCCCATACCCTGTTTCACCCGCTCCATCATGGCACCAGGCTTGGGCAGCTTAGAAATTCCTGCCCCCATGATAGGCCAAGGCAAGGCCATGCCCACACCGAGTAGCAATGGCAGAAAGAGACCAATGAGATTGCCCTTGGCATAGAGGTCGGTAGCCAGCAACAGCACCCAGATCAGCACCGGTGCGACGCAGGCACCGGCCAATGTGGCTGAAATTGCTCCCAGCACTAAAGCCTTGATCCAAGGATTATCCGACTTAGTACCGGAGCCGCGCAAGCGCGTAAAGTCAAGCAGAAAAACATCAAACATGGACAAGGCCAGGAATGCGAAGACTACAGCCACAATCAGATTGAACCATGGCGAAGAATTGATAGCAGCGAAACGGCTGCCGGTCAGAACCACGATCAGACCAAGCACACCATATACCAATGCCATAGCCAAGCCGTAAATACCGCCCAGGAGCAGGCCGCGTCCACGCCCACCGCCCGCACCAATAATGCTCAGGTTTATGGGGATCATAGGCAGTATGCAGGGCGTCAGGTTCAACATCAGGCCCAATGGTATGATCAGCAAAGCGGCAAGCAGCAGGCCGTGGCGTGCGAAGACACGGGCAAGAAGGTTTTCTTCTACTCTGACAGCTTTGCCGGCCTCGGCTGCTTCCAGCCAGGCTTTAAAATCCTTGGCATTCATGTAACCGCTGTTGCTGGCCAGAAGGCGCAGTCCAGCGCTATGTTTGCGCCATGCATCTAATTGGTTGCTGTCAGCGTCAGCCAGCTTATACTGCATATCGGTTTCTCCGGCCGGAACTGCCTCACCAAACCCGGTAAAGCTGAAGCTTTTTTGTTCGGGCAGATAACACAGGCCGTTAACACAACCCTGGTAGCTTAGCACAATTTGCAGTGGAAAACTGATGCCGCTAAGTTGATAAATGATGTCACCACCCTGCTTATAGACCAGTCCCTCGCTTTCCGATTCAAGCAATGGCTGCATGCCGCCACTGCGTTTGGCGACGACCCCGTCAGGCAGGCTCAGATGCAGTTGAGCATCATATAGATAGGCATCTGCAGGAACATCCAGTCTGAAAGTCAGCACGCCTTGTCGTTCCGAGCTGGGATCAGGCGAGAGACCGGCCTCTATTCTAAACTGCTCGGCAGCAAAGAGAAATATGGGTAAAAACAAAATGAACACCGCATAGCTAAAACGTTTAGACATTTATATTTCTCCAGACAATTTGTGAAATCCTTATATAACACCAATTTATGGGTTAGTCCTTTGGACAAGGCAAAGTAAAACCGGGTTCCAAAACTTACGCAGATTACACAACTTACGCAGTTTTTTCAGTGCAAGGGTGGGTTATTAATCCTAAAAAAAAGCAGTTGACTTTTCCCCATGACCGGCAATTAAAACCTTCTCTCATTTCATGGCGTGCCAGAAGACGCCCAAATCCGATCAACCGGATCATTCAGATGAGTCGGGCCTGTCGGAGCCTGGCCCTGACAAGGGCTGCACCATGATAATCTGGGTGACCAAACCCGGAAGAGTGAGGAAACCCGAGGCCAGAGCCTCTAAAACCAGCGCCTGTAAGACGTGCAATCTGCGTAATCTGTGCAATCTGCGGATAAAATAAGCCCGGCTCCCTTTTGGGACGGAGTCTATTCATCCATTGCCAGTGGGTCAACTTTGCATTATAGTATGCTGTCAGCCCAAAAAAAGGAATACCAAGATGTTTAACTCGCTTTCAATGTCTCTACTGCTTTTTCTCGTTCTACTTTTTCAAGCTTGTGACTCCAAGCCGGCAGCCGAGGGAGCGGCTCCTTCCGCATCGCCGGACAACAATCTCCAACAGTTTGAGGAGTCTGTTTCTGCAAATGTGCATATTGACCATGACACTGCCAAAGTAGGTGTCTGGACCACCAATTATGACGCGGCTCTCAAGCTTGCCGAACAGGAGCAGCTTCCCATCATCCTTAACTTCACCGGCTCGGACTGGTGCCGCTACTGCAAGATACTGATGCGCGATGTATTCTCGCAACAGGAATGGCAGGATTGGGTTGCTGACAAATTTATCCTGGTCTACTTGGATTTCCCACGCAACCCGGAGCTGATCAACGCTGAACTCATGGCACAAAACGCCAAGTTGCGTGAGCAGTTCCAGGTAGAAGCATTTCCCTCTCTGCTGGTCCTGGAGCATGATGGCAACTTGTTGGGGCAGGTAGTAATGCGTGAAGACAACTCTGTACGCACCGTACAACGCAACCTAAGAGCCATCAACCGACGACGCAAAACAGTTGTGCAGCAGATTATCGCCGCCATGCCCGAAGCACAACGTCAAGAAACACAGGCTATGTATGACAAAATTCAGCAGGACAGCAAACTGCTCAGCGACATGATCAAGGAACATGAAGAAAATATGCAAAAGCTGCAGCTGAATATCATCGAAATGAGCGAGAAAACCGAAAAGGCCATCGTTGATAGCATAGTAGTAAGACTGTCACCGGAAAAGCAGGCCGAATATCAGAACGCCAAACAAGAAATGCAAACACTTAGCGAACAGCTAAGCCAATGGCTGGAAAGAAAGCCCGAACAGTCCGAACAAAATATCCTTCTCTATAGAAACTTCCAAAAACAACTTCAGGAACAAAGCGATAAAATCTCCGATATCATAGACGGAGTAGACTAATAGTTTACGGTTCAGAGCTGCCATAGGCCGTGAATGCACAGTGGACAGCTTAGATCTAGTGGAAAGGATAAATCAGTCGGACTGTTTTTCCCACCGACCTTGTGATTGTATTTCTATCGAAAAAACATTCAACCCAAGGCTTTGCGCTGTAAACGCTTTACCATCCTTAATAATCCCAGACTTTGGTCTGGAGGGAGCCTCATACAGGCACTACAACTGTAGCGTTAAAAGCGCGGAACATAATTGCCCTCGCATCACGCCGCCTTGAAAGGGTCTGTGATATAAATCAATGCGCTGAAAGCGCTCAACTATGCCTACATATAGCATTTTCACTCTAGGTTGTCGCCTTAATCAGGCTGATTCCGCCCTTTTGGCCGACAATCTGGAGAAACACGGCTTCAGCGCCCTGCCCTGGGGTCAGCCTGCTGATCTGCTGCTTATCAATTCCTGCACGGTGACTGCCGTAGCCTCGGGCAAATCACGTCAGCTGTTACAATCTGCACGTCGTTTTGCACCGCAAGCCTATATTGTGCTGTTGGGTTGCGATGCTACTGCCGAGATGGAATACTGGCGGCAATGTCCTGAATTGGACCTGCTGCTGCCCAATCCCAAGCCCCAGGACCTCCATGGCTTGCTGCCGCTAGGACTGCACCGCGAAAACAAACCTGTGCTCGTGCAAAGCCATGCCCTTACCGAAGGGTTCACCGTATCGGGCTGTGGCAAACATGGCGACCGCACACGAGCCACTCTGAAAATCCAGGAAGGCTGCGATTTTCACTGTAGTTACTGCATCGTACCACAGACACGCGGGCCGTCACGCTCAAGACAGAAAGACGACATACTGCGCGAGGCCGAAGCACTTTTGGAGCGCGGCTACAAGGAAATGGTGCTTTCCGGCGTAAACATCGCCTGCTATCAGAATAATGGTGCTGACCTGCCCGATCTGATAACCAGACTGTTGCAGTTAGGCAAAGGTTTCCGCCTGCGCCTGGGTTCAACCGAACCCGGCCCCTGTTTGCGCAAACTCGTAGATTTGATGGCCGCAGAAAGACAAATATGCCGCTTTCTGCATCTGCCCCTGCAATACGGTGAAGACAGTATATTACGACGCATGGGAAGACGTTATGACTGTCAAGCTTATGAAAACAGCGTGCTCTATGCGCTGGAAAAAATTCCCGGAATCTGCCTGGGTACCGATCTTATCCTGGGCTTCCCCGGAGAAACCGAAGATATTTTCACTGCTTGTTGCGACTATGTGCGGCGCATACCCTTTGCCCTCATGCATGTCTTTCCTTACTCAATGCGTCAAGGCACTGCAGCTGCCAATATGAAAGAGCGTCCGGCTACGCATCGGGTCAAAGCCAGAGCCGCCGCAATGCGCAAAATCGCTGCCCAAAAAGCAGCTGAATTCGCCCAATCACAACTCGGCAAAGAACTACAAGTGCTGCTGGAAAAATCCTCGCCAAAAGCACAGGGCTGGTCGGATAACTACTTGCAAATACAAGTAAAAAGCCCGGAAAAACTTACGGTGAACTCGTTTGTTCAAGTAAAAGCCTGCGAATACCTGGGTGCTCGCAGACTGACTGCACAAGCCCTGGAAATACCCTGAAGAAAGGAACGTGGCGCAAGCATGCGCCACTACAGAACCTAAAACGCCCGCACCCTAACTGTCCGCCGTTAACCAACCAATGACAAATGACAAAAATAACCAATAAAATCGTCACTTGAAAAAGTAAACGCACCTTTGCAGAAGTAAATGCACGTTGTGCGTAAAAATTGTGCGTTTAGTTTTACAAAAGGGGTGCATTTAGTTCTGCAATGCTTTTTTGTGACCG
>JAAZKR010000096.1 GCA_012799725.1 Oligosphaeraceae bacterium
AATGACGAGATTGCGACTGATTTAGGTCTATATGGTTATTGAATGAGTAATATCAGTGAATTAACTCCAGCCATGCGGCAGTATTTGCAGTTGAAGGAAGGTCTGTCCGCAGATACTATACTGCTATTTCGCATGGGCGATTTTTACGAATTGTTTTTTGATGATGCCAAGACTGCTGCTCCGCACATGGATGTGGTTTTGACGGCGCGCGCCGGTGTGCCCATGTGTGGTGTGCCGTATCATGCGGTACGCAATTATATTGCCCGCATTCTGGAGGCCGGTCTGAAGGTGGCGATTGCCGAACAGATGGAAGACCCAAAGTTGGCAAGAGGCCTGGTTAAACGTGACATCACCCAGATCATCACGCCGGGTACCCTGTTGGATGATAATCTGTTGAGCGCTGCCAAAAGTAATTTCTTGCTGGCGCTATGCCCCGGCAAGGAAAAATATGGTTTGGCTATGCTTGACCTGTCTACCGGCGACTTCAGGCTGAGCGAGTGCCGGGTTGACAATGCCTTGGAGATCGAATTCAGCCGTTTGCAGCCCAGCGAGGTGATAGTCCCGTCCACTTGGCTGGAAAACATGCGAGAAAAAGGGTTTCCGCCCGAATTGGATCGCGATATCGCCTGGACCGGCATGGATGACTGGCGTTTCGATGTACAGGTCTGCCGTGAAGAGCTGCAAAAACATTTTGGCGTAGCTTCATTGGATGGCTTCGGTTGCCGTGGTATGGATTTAGGTGTGGCCGCTGCCGGCGCAGTGCTGCATTACGTGCAACGCAACCTGCGTCAAGACGCCGCCCATATCACCTCCCTGCATAGCTTCCATGCCCAAGATTGTCTGGTGCTTGACCGCATTTCACAGCGTAACTTGGAACTTATAGAACCTATCTTTGCCGACGGCAAGGATAATACCCTGGTCTCAGTGCTGGATGAGACAGTTACTCCCATGGGGGCGCGGTTACTGCGTGAATGGATACTGCGACCATTGAAGGATAAGCCGGCCATTGAAGCGCGCTTGGATGCAGTGGAGAACCTGCTCAAAGAGGTGATGTTGCGCAGTGAACTGCGCGAGATACTTACAGCAGTGCGGGACTTGGAACGTACAATCAGCAGGCTGAATGTGAGCAGCAATGCCAGTGCCAGAGATTTGCAAGTGCTGCAAAAGGGACTCAATGAGGTGCCCGGACTAAAGGCAGTGTTGGCCGGCGCACAAGCCGAGCTCTTGCAGCGCCAACGTCAAGAGTTGCTCGAATTCCCCGAACTCAATGAACTGCTGCTTAATGCCCTTTTGGATGAATTGCCGGTGAGCACCAAGGACGGTGGCATGATCAAGAAGGGATATCATGCCGAGCTGGACGAGCTGCGTCGCGCCAGCCGTGAAGGCAAAGACTGGATCGCCGCTTATCAGGTCAAGGAACAGGGGCGTACCGGGATCAAAAACCTGAAGGTGCGCTATAACAAAGTTTTTGGCTACTTTATAGAAGTTACTAAAGCCAACTTGGAAATGGTGCCTGAAGACTACTTGCGCAAGCAGACTATGGTCAATGCCGAGCGTTTTATTACGCCGGAACTTAAAGAAATCGAGGACAAGGTGCTCGGTGCTGAGGAGAAAAGCCGGCAGCTGGAATATGAGCTTTTCCAAGAGCTGCGTGAGAAGGCCTGTTCATATACTGCGGATATACAGCGTTGCGCCCGCTCTCTGGCTTTGATCGATTGCCTGGCTTCTCTGGCTGATGTTGCCGGCAGGCACAACTATGTGCGTCCGGATATCTGTCAGGAGGCGATTCTGGATATACGTGATGGGCGTCATCCGGTATTGGACGCCAGGCTTACACATGAGGCTTTTGTGCCTAACGATGTGTTGCTGGATAATCGCAATAACCAGCTTGCTATTATTACCGGGCCGAACATGGCCGGCAAGTCAACCTATATCAGGCAGGTGGCCTTGCTGGTGCTCATGGCACAGATGGGCAGTTTTATTCCGGCCAGCAAGGCGCGCATAGGCCTCACTGACCGTATCTTCACCAGAGTTGGAGCTGCTGACGATATCAGCCGGGGACAGTCCACTTTCATGGTGGAAATGGTGGAGACTGCCAATATTCTTAATCATGCTACCGCGCAGAGTCTGATCATACTTGATGAGATCGGACGCGGCACCAGCACTTTTGACGGTTTGAGCCTGGCCTGGGCTGTGGCTGAGTATCTGCACGATAACCCCAAGGTGAAGGCACGCACCCTTTTCGCTACGCATTATCACGAATTGACTGAGTTGGCTCTGACCAAGAAAGGCGTGAAAAATTACAACGTCCTGGTAAGAGAGCAGGGCGAGAATATTATCTTTGTGCGCAAGATCATGCCCGGCTGTGCCGACAAGAGTTACGGCATACATGTGGCTCGGTTGGCCGGCATACCGACTAGCGTCATCAGTAGAGCAACGGAAGTGCTCAATAACTTGGAAAACAATGAGTTTAGCGAGGAAGGCAAGCCGAAATTGGCGCAGAGCCGTAAACGCAAGCAAGAAAGCAACTTAAAACAATTGGAATTGTTTTGAGCTTAAAAATACGAAAGGAGTGGCATGGAAGCCGGCATGTTCAAATTTGATCCGCGTTTATATCTGGTTACACAGCGTTACGACTACAGCCGTGAAGAGTTTCTAGCCCGCGTTGCAGCTGCAATATGCGGCGGTGTTACCGCCGTACAACTGCGCGAAAAGGAGGCCGGGGGACGCGAATTCTATGAGCTCGCCCTGGCATTGGCTAAGCTTTGCCGCGAACAAAAGGTCAGCTTCTGGATCAATGACAGGGTTGATATTGCCTTAGCGGCGCAGGCTGATGGTGTGCATGTAGGGCAAGAGGATCTGCCTGCGACGGTGTTGCGGCGTATCATCCCGAAGCAGATGCTCTTGGGTGTCTCAGCGTCTACTGTCGATGAAGCCAAGGCTGCTGAACAGGCTGGTGCTGACTGTGTGGGTTGTGGCGCGGTCTTTGCTACCGATACCAAGTCTGTCAAGCTTTTGAGCAGTCAGGGCTTGCAGGCCATTCGAGCGGCGGTGCAGATACCCATGCTGGCCATAGGCGGCATCAAGGTGGCAAACGCCGCTCGGCCCATCGCTGACGGTGCTGATGGCGTGGCTGTGGTCTCGGCAATCATGCTTGCGTCGGATACTTATGCTGCTGCCAAAAGTCTGCGTCAAGTGGTAGATGCAGCATTGAGCGAGCGCCGGTCGACAAAATAAAGCCAAGCCGTGCATTTTTGACAGGGTTTGCGCAAACCGCTTGCGTCCGTCTGAAATGAAGCTAACTTATATCTGGTTCCTTAGTCTTTTGCAATGTACGAAATCTTGTGATATGAGGCTTGAGGAGTTAAATTTTGCTGGCTCAGTTTGCTGCGGCGCAGTTAAGTGATTGCGGCGCAGTTTTCTTATACTGAAGAGGTCTTTGATTGGAAGACAATGTGCAAGCCTGGTGATGAGCATTTTAAGAAGTTGCATTGCAATGGCTGCAATTAAATATCCATCCTGCATGCTGTCGCATCATAATATCCCTGATCCCAAACTCCTGACTGATGACTGCCAAGCACTAGACACTATCATCAACCACTGGCAAATGAGCATTGACCACTGACAAAAATGCTTTGGTCTAAAGTTATTTGTGTTCATCGCAAGATTTTACACATTAACTGATCATACAATCAAAAAAGGGTCTTCACATGTTTATTGACATTCACGCTCATGCTTACAGGCACCCGATTCCTTTTGTTGTACAGTTCCCGACGGTAGAGGAGCTTATCCAGCGTTATGACGAGGCTAATATCCGTATGGGTTGTGTTCTTCCTGTGGTTAATCCGGAGATTTACCTGCCGCAGGCGAACGAGGACATCCTGGAGATGGCGCAGCTTTACCCCGACCGTATTATTCCCTGGTGCAATATAGACCCCCGCGCTTTGACCAATGCCAGTGACGCTCCATTAGACCGCATTATGCGTTACTACAAGGATAAGGGCTGCAAAGGTATAGGCGAAATCATGCCGAATATGCCCATGGCTGACCCAATGTTGCAGAACCTTTTCAAACATGCCGAAGCAGTGGGACTGCCAGTCACCTTTGATGGCTCAGACCGCACAACTGGCGACTTCGGACTTTATGACGAGCCCGGGCTGCCACAGCTTGAGCATACCCTGCAGCGCTTTCCCAAGCTAGTTGTACTTGGTCACGGCCCTACTGTTTGGGCGGAAATATCGCGCTTAAAAAGCCCGGCCAGCCGCAAGACCGCATTCACACCGGATGGGGAACAGGTGGGTTGGTATCAGCGTATGGGTAAAATCCAAGAGGAGGGAGTGCTGCAACATCTGCTGCGCACTTATGAAAATTTCTACGGAGAGCTTTCGGATGCGTATAACGCCCTGTCACGAGATGGGGACTACGGACCGAAATTTCTCACTGAGTTCCAAGACCGTCTCTTTTTCGGCACTGACTGCTGCAATCCAACTATGCCCTTCAAAACGCATGAGCTGTTGTTGGCCTGGCGTGCCGACAAAAAGATATCAGAAACGGTGTTTGCCAAGATTGCCAGAGAAAACGCAATGCGGCTGCTCGGACTTTAGTCCCATATAGGCCAATGTCAGATTTAATTCGCGCTACCATGAAAAATCCGATTTTTGTTTTAACGTTTTTGCTTTTTGCTTCATCAGCTCTCTATGGTCAAAGCGGCTATAGCATTAGCCCTGCTGGTATCAATTTTCAAGGCATGCTTTTTGCTGACAAGCTCAAGGCCGCCCGCGCTGAGTTTGATGCGCAGGATAATGCTGCGCCGCTGCGTAGCATTAGCGCGCGTGGACTGGATCAGGAGGGGTTGCGCTTGCTCTGTGAAAGCGTTCCGGAACTGGAGCGACTGGAGCTGCTTTATTCGCCTGATATCAGCGATTTGAGCGTTTTGCGCGCATTGCCCGGTTTACTTGAGCTTAGGCTGCAAGGATTGGAGCAGATCAGCGATTTGAATACACTTCCGGAGCTGCCTGCCCTGAGAACACTGCTCATGAGCTGTCTGCCTATGCAGGAAGTACGGGGCTTCGATAAGCTGCCAAGACTGACGGAGCTGGAATTGCAGTTGCCCGGCCTGACTGACTTTCGTGGCCTAAGCGAAATTAAAAGGCTTGAAACGCTTAAAATCAAGGCCGAGGACTTGGGAGACCTAAGCTTCCTGCAAGAATTAAACAGGCTGCTTTGGTTGGAGCTTGCTGCCGCTGACTTCAGCAACATCGAAGCATTACAGCAATTGAATAGACTGCGTATCCTGCGAATCAGCAATGCCGCTGCGAGTCAAAAAAATCTCAATCTGCAATTTTTGCGTGGCTGTCGCAATATCTCACAGTTACAATTGCGAAACCTGTTTCTACAGGAGACGGAAGCTTTACGGGCATTGAGCAAGCTGGTGTATCTGGACTTGGGAAGCTGTCAAGGATTGGAGTCGCTGGAGATGCTGAGGAATATGCCGATGTTGCGCACCGTAAGACTGCCACGAGCTGACTTCAAGCCAGAGGATTTTGAGGCGCTGCGCAAAGGCGTCAATATATACTTCGGCAAGGAAACACATTAATTTAGAAGGAGACAGCAAACATGCTGAGATATAGCGAGGAGCACCAATGGGTGCGAAGATGCAGTGATAATTGTTACGAGATAGGGGTTAGTGCTTACGGTGCCGAAGAACTTGGAGAACTCAATTTCGTGGAATTGCCTAAGCCGGAAAGCAAGCTATATGCCGGTATGGCGCTCTGCGTGGTGGAATCGGTAAAAGCGGCTTCGGACTTGATCTCTCCGCTTAGCGGCAGCGTCATAGAAGTCAATGCCATGCTGGAAAACAATCCGGCTCTTATTAATGAGTCACCCGAGCAAAAGGGCTGGATTTGCCGCTGTAAGGATGTGGCAGCAGAGGAGTTCGAGGCACTTATGAGTCCGGAGGAGTACCAGCGCTATATCGGACAGTCTCCGGCCTAATTGTCCGAGATGCAAGTCTGCTTCGTGTCGCCTCTGTCGGTTTTGCTGTACTATCACTCAACTTCTTCTTTTTTGTAAAAGATTTTTGTTTTATCCGCAGATTTACGCAGATTGAATATTTCAAAATGCAATTTTGCCGGAGCGGATTTATCCGTCAAAGCAACACCTCTACAAATAATATCCCGTGTTTCCCGCGTTTTCCGTGGTAAAAGATGGGTTGTGGGTGCCAGTTTGCGCCAAGCTTGTTGTATTTGCCTTATTTCATATATGGTTTATCTTTTAGGTTTCGTCCTAGTTGTTTCGGTATAAGTCAATCAAAGAAAGAGAATCACAATGTCAAGAATCGCGTTTATTGGCGCAGGTAGCTTTGGCTTTACGCGCACGGTTTTAAAAGACCTGCTGACCTATCCGCTTTTACAGGACAGCGAAATTGTGCTTATGGATATTCATGAGGGGCGTTTGGAGATGGCTCGGCGTTGTTGCGAGCGCATCATACAAGCCGGCGGTTATAATAAGGCCACCTTGAAATGTACCATGGATCGGCGCGAAGCTCTTAGGGGAGCTGACGCGGTACTGGTCACTATTCTTTGCGGCGATACCAAGGTGTGGCAGCATGACATCCTCATTCCGAAGAAATACGGAGTTGACATCAATGTGGGCGATACGCGTGGTCCTGCCGGTGTCTTCCGCGCTTTGCGCACGATTCCTACCATGCTGGATATTTGCAAGGATATGGAGGAGCTTTGTCCGGATGCGGTTATGCTCAACTATACCAATCCCATGGCCATGCTTTGCCATGCCATGCAGCGGCGTAGTTTTATTAACACTACCGGTCTTTGCCATTCGGTGCAGGGTACTGCCATGATGCTGGCAAAATGGGTCAAAGTGCCTTATGAAGAGCTGGACTATACCTGCGCCGGCATCAATCATCTCTCCTGGTATTTGGAGCTTAAGCACAAGAATAAGGATATCTATCCCAAACTACGGAAGGCGGTTTCTAGCAAGGCGGATATTTACAATGAGGAGCAGGTGCGCAACGAGATGTTCTTGGCTTTGGGATACTATGTTACTGAGTCGAGCGGACATAACTCCGAATACAACTGGTGGTTCCGCAAACGTCCGGATTTGATTGAAAAATATTGTACTCACGGAACTGGTTGGAATCCGGGAGAGTATGCCTATATCCTAAATTGTTATCGTGCACGCGAGAAAACCTGGAAGCAGGAGTTTGAGGACTGGGTCAACAATCCGGATTGGAATGATCCGAAAAAAGGACGTCAGATGGCGCAGGGTGAACGCCATGAATACGCCTCGGCCATTATCAACGCCTATTTAGGCGGTGAAATGTTCCGCTTTAACGGCAATGTGTCCAATCAAGGCATAATCGACAATCTGCCTGAGGGTGCTTGTGTGGAGGTGCCCATACTGGCTTCGCGGCGCAAGTTGCAGGCTTTCCGGGTAGGCAAGCTGCCTATGTCGGTGCTGCCGCTCACGCACCTGAGCGCAGTTAACGAAATGTTGGCGGTAGAAGGGGCATTGAGCGGAAATGCCGAGCTGGTCTTCCAAGCCATTGTTAATGACCCACTGACCGCAGCGGTGCTCTCACTTGAGGAAATACGCAGCATGGTCAAGGAAATGTTTGCCAAGAACAAAAAATTCCTGCCGCAGTTTGATTCATTTAAGTTCTAGGCCGTAAAGACAGCCTGTCGCTGGGAATATATGAGCGCAGCGGCAGGAGTGTCACGGCGGCGTTGCCAGGCGCGCAGCAGCGGGGGTCCTTTGCGGTCTTGCGCGCCTTTTCCCGTTGTCGTGTCTTGTTTTTCTCACGCGAGGTGCTGATTTTGGAGCGCTTTCATTATTTCATACGTCGTCTGCTATTGGTGATACCTACCTTCTTAGGGATCACCTTTTTATGTTTCAGTATCATTCAATTTGTGCCAGGCGGTCCGGTGGAGCAAGCTTTGCTGCGCATGAAAGGCGGCGGTGTCGGCGGTGAAAGCATTGCTGCTCATGAGGCCAGCTCAGCCATATCAGAGGAGCAGCGCCAAGCTATACGCAAGCATTACGCTTTTGATCAGCCATTTCTGGTGCGTTACTGGCGCTGGCTGATGCGTGATCGTATCGGCATGCGCATGGAATCCTACAAGTATCCCAATCGCACAGCTTGGCAGCTTATCGCTCAACGTTTTCCCATTTCATTGGCTTTCGGTATTCCCAGTTTTATTCTGAGCTATCTGGTTTGTATTCCTTTAGGTGTAGGCAAAGCCATGAAGCATGGCGAAAGCTTTGACCTTATCAGCAGCGTTTTGGTGTTTATCGGTTATGCCATCCCGGCTTTTGCTTTGGGCATGCTGTTAAAAATGCTGTTTTGTGGTACTACCGAGGGGTTCCTGGATTTGCTGCCGGCCACTGGGTTCAAATCGCAAAACTACGCCAGTCTTTCAAGTTTTGGCAAGGTGAAAGACATTGCCAGTCATATGCTACTGCCCTTGATATGTTATATATCGGGAAATTTCGCGCTGCTTACCATGCTGATGAAAAATTCACTGTTGGAAGAGATAAACAGCGACTATGTACGCACTGTCTACGCCAAGGGCGGCAGTACAAGCCGCGCTCTTTGGGGACATGCGTTGCGCAATGCCCTGATTCCGGTGTCGACTGGCTTTGGCTCCATACTCACAGTAATGTTCGCCGGTTCAGTGATTATCGAGAGGGTGTTTGAGATACCGGGTATGGGCAGCCTTAGCTTGGAGGCCATTGTGAGCCGAGATTACCCCGTGTTTATGGGAATACTGGCACTGACTTCAGTGCTCGGGTTGCTGGGTAACGTGCTCTCAGATTTCTGCTACGTGATTATAGACCCGCGAATAAACTTCGATAAAGCATGAATCCTAATGCCGGTGCAGGCAGGTCTCAATTTGCAGCTTCTAATTTGGCATTTTCTTTTTCTATGATTTCTTTAACTGCTGGCGGCAATTTTTCCGGCGCCATTCTATACAGTCGTCTATAATACAGCATCGAGGTCTCATATTTATTTTCGGGATTTTCTGCCATTGCGAGATAGCAGTCTGCCATATAGTTGCGCACTCTTTGCTGATCTTTTTCCTTGTGCAGGCGTATAAATAGCTGCTGGAAGCTGGTTATGGCCAAGCTATACTTACCGGCTTCCATCTGTTCTATGCCGCGATTCTCGAGATTGATCAGAAGGCGTTTTTGCAGATTAAGCCAAACTATCCAAGAGCTGAGCAAAAGAAAAATCAGCACCATAATATTACGCAGTACCGAGCTGCCTTTACTGTTCTTTTTTTTACGCATCACTTGTTTCCCTTATTTTTTAGAAGTATTCTTACGCAGCTCCATTATTTCAGCCTGTCCGGTTTCCACTCCTGCTTTCCAGATCAGCTCGTAGTCTTCCAGAAAGATACTGTACTGTCTTTGCGGTTCGCGTCTATAAGCGGGGCGCGGGTCAGCTGCGATCATTTTCAGGCAGAGCCGCACCAAATCCTGGCGTCCGGCTTTGCGCAGTTCTTCAAGCTGTCGAGTTGCCTTTTCGCTACATTTCACTTGCAGTGCATCTGCCGCCGGTGCTTCTTTTGCAAATCCTCCTTGTGCAGTGGCGATCGCATCGGTATATGGCAGATAGGGTTTGATATCCAGCACCGGGGTGCCGTCAAGCAGATCCAGGCCGCTTACCTCCAGGCTGATTCGTCCATGAGCTGCGATATTCAGCTTTTCCAGTTTCAGCGCCGAGAGACCGATTGGCATAGGGCGGAAAGGCGATCGCGAGGCAAATACACCAATCCGGGTTTCGCCACCGAGTCGAGGCGGGCGGACTGTTGCTTTCCAGTCTTCACGCAGAGCCTCGTGAAAGACAAAGATCACCCAGATGTGCGAGAAGTCTTCCAGTCCACGCACGATATTAGGCTGGTTATATGGTGGCAGCAGCACTATGCTGCCACGAGCCTCAGCGATCAGTCCAGGCTGTCGCGGAATACCGAATTTGCTCTTAAAGCAACTTTCCACCAAAGCGACGGGTTTGAACTCGAAGCTGGCAAACTCAGGCTGACTGGCTGGAGCCATAATTGCGGACAAACTCCTTACACGTTTCTAGCCAAGCTTTCAGCCAGGCTTTGCAGAGCCGGACGCATCATTTCGGCACAGCGCTTGAATTTTTGCAAATCGCTGCCATTGCCCGGGTCAAATACTTCCCTGTCAGTGCTTATCAGGCTCATCAGAGTTTTGCACTTGCCTCTGGCCGGCGGGTAGCCTCTCTCCAGCTCAGTGAGCTGATTGCTGGTAAAGCAGATAATCAGGTCAGCGCTTTTGAGCATTTTGGGTTGCACTTGTCTCAGACCCAGCTGTAATGGGCGTAGACCCATGTCGGCCAGAGTCAGAGTGACCGCTTCAGGCAGCATCTGACGTGCATCAGCGCGCAGGCCGGCTGACTGTACCTGCATCGTTGTCAATCCGACCCGGCGCGCAAAGTCATCGAACATGGCCGCTGCCATTGGACTGCGCCCACGATTGGAATTGCACACGAAAAGAATTTTAAGCATTCGGCAAGTTGCTGAAATATGCTATGGTAGAGGCCAAGCCGGCGTCAAAGTCGAAATCTGGACGAAAGCCGGCTTGCTTTAGGCGATCGACGGCAGCCTGCGAATGCTTGACGTCGCCTTGACGCTCAGGAAGATGTACGATCTCAGACTTTGAATCGCATAGCCGGATAATTTTTTCGGCCAGTGCGTTAATGGTAATCTTGCCGCCGTAAGCGACATTGAAAACCCCGCAGGCATCCGATTGCGTCGCAAAAAAGACATTGGCGGCCACGATATCTTTGACAAAGATGAAGTCTCGGGTTTGCTCACCATCACCAAAGATAGTGACGGGTTGATTGGCTACTGCTTTAGAAACGAAGATGGGTACGGCGGCGGCATACTGGCTAGCCGGGTCTTGCCTGGGGCCGAAGACATTGAAATAGCGCAGGCAAGCGGTAGGCAGCCCACGTTCCTTGCTATAGATGGCGCAGTAGTGTTCGCCAGCCAGCTTGGTTTCCGCATAGGGGCTTTTGGGTTCCGGCAGCATATCTTCACGCTTTGGTACTATTGGGTTGTCGCCATAAATCGCTGCCGAGGAACTCAGGCAGAGTTTTTTAACGCCGGCTTGAGCTGCAGCTTCAAGTACATGCAAAGTGCCGATGGTATTGATATTGACGCATTCTACGGGCTTGTTCATGGATTCGGGCACGCTGATCATCGCAGCTAGATGAAAAACGTAATCGATTCCCTGCATGGCTTTTTTGAGCTGTTCCGGTTCCAAGATGGAGCCTTCGATAAACTCAACATCAAAGCCTTCCAGATTTTTTTTATGACCGCTGCGCAGATTATCAAGCACGCGTACATGTGCCTTGCCTTGAAAATGCTCGACAATGTGGCTGCCAATAAAGCCGGCACCGCCGGTAACTAATATTTTCATGCATGCTCCTAAAAACTTATTTGTTATTTGTCATGGATGCCCAGAATAGGTGGCCATAGTGGACAGGTAGGCGAGATACGGGCGTTTTAGCGTTTCTTAGTAGCGCCGGTCCTGTGGCGCCCCGGTCCTGTGGCGCCCCGATCCTGTGGCGCCAGTTCTGTGGTGGCGCATACTTGCGCCACACCTCTCACCTTTCACCTTTCACCTTTCACCTCTCACCACACCTTTGCACCCTGTTCGGATGTCCTTTGTCTGCTTTTGTGAACTACACCCGAAGATTATCCCAAAAGACAGTACTTTGTAAAGGCATAACAATCTGTTCCGAGATTTCGGTCACGTTCCTATAAAGTCGTTTTGTGCTTTTTCGGAGATTCTTTTGCCAAATTGGCGAATGGCAGACTTGATAGTATGGCTTACACGGTGTAAAGTGTGCAAACAGCGGTTTTAGCGATGCACTCTTTCGCAGGGAACAGAACCAAGCACGCTACAACTATACTCAATCAATGCCTGAAATTCAAGTCACCTGCTTAAAACTGCACAGTTTTCAGGAGAGGACAGCGATATCCCCGGTTTACGGCGTGTTCTCCATAAACGCCGGATTGTTTTAGCTGCACTTTTTCGAGCCGGTGTTTCTTGGCGGAAACTCAGTAGAAGCTCCTTTTCTTCCATATTCCATAATTGGTGTCTATCAATGTCTGATTTTTTTGCCTGTTTGCATTTTTTTCTAGCTTTCTATCTTCGTTTATTTTTCCTTTTTACGCCGTTTTTCGTACTCAGCAGTTTTCTGGCTATGACCGAAGATGAGGCTTTAAGCGAGCGCCGTCGCCTTGCGATTTCGATCTCGAAGAATGCTGCTGCGGTGTGTCTGCTCATCTTTTTATTTGGTGTTTGGATCATGCAGGCTTTTGGTATTACGGTTGCCGCTTTCCGCGCCGGTTCCGGCGCTCTATTAATGCTTAGCGCCGTCAGCTTGGTTTATGGCGATCGTCAAAAAAAGCAGCAGAACCATGAAAGTCTGTCAGAGCTTGCCTTGGTGCCTTTGGCGGTGCCGGTTACTGCCGGACCGGCCACTTTGGGAGCATTGATGGTGTCCGGCATGGACACTGTGCTGTGGTCGCACAAGTTTATGTCCGTTTTAGCCATTATAGCGGCTTCCGCCACAATCGGGATTATGCTATATTACTCTGGGCGCATAGAGGAATTTATTGGACGCCCGCGCATTACGGTGCTCAGCAAGGTCACAGGCCTTATACTTAGTGCCATAGCGATGCAGATGCTGGTTGCCGGCGTATGTGAACTCTGGTTTGGATCGTTGCCATGAGCTTTCATGATACGGTCGTCGTAATGCGGTTTTTCATCCTTTTTTGTCATTATCGTAATTTTATTCATGGCCAATCAAAGCGACTTAAAACAGCTGAATAAAAGCCGTATCCTGGCACATATTCGCGCAAATGCGGCGCAGTCCAGAGCTGCCATTGCTGATGCTTTGAGCCTGGATCGCAAAAGCGTCACCAACCTGGTCTCTGAACTCATTGCGCAAGACTGGCTTTGTGAGGTAGGCATACAGCTAAAAAGGCGCGGACGTCCCGGCACTCTGCTTGAGCTGGATCGGAGCAAGCATCTTTTCCTAGGGCTACATCTCTCAGAGAATTTGGTGCATGGTGTGCTTATCAATCTGCATGGTGAGATACTGTCGCAGCAGAGCATGCCTTTTGCTTTGCCGGCGGATTTGAAAGCTATCAAGAGCAGTCTGCTTCAAGTTTATGAAAGCTTGGCTGTTGCGGTCTTCACTGAGCTTAGTGCCATAGGCTTGGTGCTGCCCGGCGTGCTTGATTTTGAGGCCGGTAAAATATTACGCTCGGTGAATTTGCCTGCCTTGGATGGCTTGGCACCGCAGCTGCTTTTGCCGGAAACCCTGCCGGTGCCGCTTTATATAGAGGAGAGTTCGCGCGCCAAAGCCTTGGCTGAGCTCTGGTTCGGGCTTGGTCGCAGCCACGCCTCTTTTGTTTGTATAGACCTGGGCATAGGCATAGGCGCGGGCATAGTGGCTGAGCGTCGTTTGCACGGCGGCAGCTATGCCGGCGAGATCGGCCATGTGCAAATAGAACCGGGCGGCAGAGCTTGTGCTTGTGGGCACCTGGGCTGCCTCGAGGCCTATGTCTCCGAAAGTAGTCTCTGTCAGGAACTGAGCCGGATACTTACGCGTACAGTATGCAGCTTGCAGGAGTTGGAGCTTGGACAGCTTAATGCCGAAGCTGAAGAGCTGTTGTGCCAGGCCGGACGTTGCTTGGGGCGCGGCTTGGCGCCGCTGGTGAATATTCTTTGCCCGCCGCTGTTGGTGTTGCATGGCAATCTGACTCGCTTCGAGACGTTGCTGATGCCGGCTCTGATGCAAGGTCTGGAAGAGGCAGCATTGCCTTCCTGCCTGAATCGGGTACAATTGGAGATATCTGGATTTGGAGCGGAAGCAGCAGCCTTGGGTGCCGCAGCTATTCCTTTCGAACAGATATTCGCGGTCAATAACGGCTTTGCCATGATATAGCTCTTTATTCTGTGGGACATGGACGCCGGACCGCTCGGATCATTCCGGTCAGGTAGTGTAAAAGTCTTTATGAGCAATTGGTTTATGGGATTCCTAAGGTCAAAGTTCATCTGTATATACAGGTGAATGAGGCTATATTATGTTGTTTAACATTGAATGTTATTAAGGCTTAAGCGACAGGAAGGTTATTTTGCGAGTTTTGCGTCATTCACAATTTCGTAGCAAGAGTTTTATTTTAACATTGTGTATACTGGTCGGTTTGCTTAGCACACTGGCAGCGTTGACAATGAAGTATTTATGCCATCGCATCGCTTTGCTGCCGGGTTTGTGGAGGAAGCAATCGTTTTGGGGTTGTTGGCTTGTGCCGGCCTTGCCGGCCCTGGGGATTTTATTTTGTCTGTTTTTTGTGCGTTATGTGTTGCGCCGGCAAAGCTATGCAAAAGGGCTGGATAGTGTCATGCAGAGTATTCGCGGCAATGTTGAGTTGCCTTTTTATCATAGCTACGCACACATTTTCACCAGTGCGGTAACGGTGGGGCTGGGTGGTTCGGCTGGGCTCGAGGCGCCCAGCGCTCTTACCGGTTCGGCTATAGGTGCAAATGTAGCCAAGTTTTTCCAGCTCAATCGCGAGAATCGTATTTTACTTTTGGCTTGTGGCGGGGCGGCCGGAATTGCTGCTGTCTTTGACAGCCCGGTAGCCGGCACGCTTTTTGCTTGTGAGGTACTCTTGCCGGCCTTTTCAGTTTCGTCACTGGTGCCGCTTTTGTCAGCTACTACCACGGCAGCGGTGGTGGCACGTTTTTTGCAAAGCAGCAAGCATTTCATGCAGGCTCAAGATGTGCAGTGGCAGCTGGGCGATCTACATTACTATCTGCTTATAGGCTTGGCATGCGGTCTTGTTTCAGCATATATAATCAAGATTACCTTGAAGATAGGCAAAAAAATGGAGGCCATGCCCTTTTCGATTTGGCGCAAAGCCTTGATAGGTGCGGCTTTGCTCTATGCCTTTTTTCTGTTTTTTCCGGTACTCATGGGTGAGGGTTATGGGCATATTATAGAGCTGGCCGGTAATCAAGGTGATCAATTGCTGCATGGCGCACTGCCGCCTTTTCTGCGGCATCCGGCTCTGTGGCTGCCGCTTTTACTGCTTTTATTCCTGCTCAAGCCCATAGTGTCCGCCTTGACTTTAGAAAGCGGCGGTGACGGTGGTGTCTTCGGCCCCTCGCTTTTTTGTGGCGCGTTCTTGGGATATTTCGTTTACGCGCTTTTCTTGCGGCTGGGGGCAAATGTGAGCAGCCCGGTGCCGTTTATATGCGTCGGCATGAGTGGTATCATAGCCGGTGTTATGCATGCGCCGCTCACCGGGAGCTTCCTTGTAGCTGAGCTTAGCGGCAGTTTCGACCTGCTTGTGCCGTTGATGATTGTAAGCGCATTGGCGAGCTTTATCAGCCGTAGCCTGACCGAGCATAATCTCTATAAGTCAATTATTGTGCAAAAGGGTGGTGCTGCGAAGGTACGGAGGGAATAATTCTGTTGTATATGATAAAACCGATTTTTCGCAGAAAGTACGGGAAACGCGGGAAATTTATTTGCAGACCAATTATTGTTCGGTTTGCATGAGCTCTAGTGGCTCGGGGCGCAGGGCGAGTAGCGCCGGTATGACGGCAGCGGTAAAGCAGACCAACAACATTAGCAGGCTGCCTTCCAGGATGCGGCTCCAAGGAACTGCGAAGTTCCAGCCCATGCCGCCAAAGAAGCTGATATACATGGCCATTTTAGCACTGCACAATCCGGAGAATAAGCCGTAGGTCAGACTCAGGCTTATGCCGGAGATCGCGATCAACAGGGTTTCAGCCAGGAGCAGGCGCATCAGACCCCATCTATCCAGACCCAAAGCCCGCATCAACCCTATTTCTTGACGTCGTACCCTGATAGAAGCTAGAGCTGTATTGGCTACCGCCAGAGACATGATCCAAAGTAGTATCTTGGGCATGCGTAACATGCCGCTGAGTATCTGCTCAGTGCGTCTCATGATGGAGCTATGCAGGGCGGACTTGAGAGTCAGTTTCACGCTTTGCTTGCCCACTGTGGCTTGGCCTCTGCCGCTGACATGGAAGCTCTGCCCGGCTTGACTGTCAGCTAACTCCTGCAAGGCAGACTTAAATTGCTTTTCCTGAAAATCCGGCTTGAGTTGACTCCAGAAATAGTTGATGCGCTGCAAGTTGAAGTTTCTCTTCAAGCTTTCATCAGAGCAGAATATCATGGCTGAGGTACGTGCATAATGTCGTCTGGTGCCGGAGTATTTCGAGAACCAGTGCCAGCCATCAAGGCGAATAAGGCCGGCAATCTCGTAGCTGATGGTCTTTTGGGGATTATCCGGTGAGATTAAACTGAAACTGTCGCCGGGGCTTAGACCGGTAACTTCGGCAAAAAATGTGGGCACTAGGCAATAGTTGCCGGCACCGGCAAGTTTTTGCAAGGCGCTTTGCTTGTCGCTTACAAAGTCAAAGGGTAACAGTGGATTTTTGCCGCTGTAGGCTGCCTCGACCGATAACCCCAGCATGGTGACATTGTTTTGGCGTACAACATTTTGGCGCCGGGCGCTGTCGGTGAGGTCCTCTGCGAGTTGACATTGTTCAACATAAACCGGCAGACAGGTTTCGGGTTTCAGGCCAGGCAGCTGTTTGACCAATTTGTAGTCGCTTTCCTGTATGCCGCCAGGCACCACAGCGGCAAAGAGTGACGGCAACCAGTCACCGGGTAAAAAGGGCTTCAGCAGGGAGGCGCTCCAGATCAAAACCGTCATGTAAAAGCCCAGTCCCAGACTCAAAGCTACTACAGTGCCGCTGCTGCGCCAGAGATTGGCATCGAGCTGCGAGCGTAAAAAAGGCAGCGGCAAACGGAAAATGCTTGACATCAAGGGTGTGAGAAGACGGTTTATTGCTATCAGGAAAAGAGGAGCTGCCAGCACAAAGCCTATGGCGGTGCTGGGGCATCCCAGCAGGCTATAGAGCTTAACGCGGCTCATTTCGGTTAAGCCGGGCTGAGTGATTATCAGGATTTGTATGAGCGGTAAAAACAGGCCGATGATGCAAAGCTTGAAGGAAATACGGCGGCGATCTCGCAGGGTGTTGGGCTGTAGTGCGCTTAGTATGTCTTTCCGAGCGGCGCGCCAAGCTGGTAACGCAGCAGCTGCAAGCGCTCCCAGAATGCTGCATAGCGCTGTGAGCAATACGGTATTATAACCGATCAGTCGCAGTATATTGCCGCGTTGCATGGGATTTTGTAAAATAGCTGCCTGTGAGAAGTATTTGAGTAGCAAGCCCCCGGCCAAAAGTCCACCCAGCCATCCGACTATCGCGAAGAGGAGGCTCTCGCAGAATATATTGATCGCCAGTTGTCTGCGTGTTAAAGCCACTGCACGCAGCAGGGCATATTGTCGAATGCGCTCTTCCACTCCCATGCTTAGGCTGGTGAAGATGATAAAGAAGGCGATGAGCAGAGCCAGCCCGGAAGCCGTCCAGCTCTGCATGCGCAGACGTGTGTCTGAACGCTGTATTTTTTGGGCGGCATGGCGCAAGGATTCGGCATTGACAAATACCAGGCTTTCATTTTGCAGCAGTTTTTTTACCTGGACCTCAAGCTTGCCTTGATTTAGATAACCGCCTAAATAATCGGCTTTTAGTTTGCCGCCGGCAATATGTTCAGCGGTAGACCAGTTGACAAAGATACCGTTGAGTATGGGGGGATCGAGAGTGGGGCTCAAGTTGCGCCAAATGGCTTGCTGATTTTTACTGTCCGCATCCTCGATGATTCCTATGACTTGCATAAGAAAGGAGCCGGCATGCGAACCCACCGCAAAAACTGTTTGTAGTCGTAAATCGAAACGTTTTGCCATAGAAATATTGACTACACACGGGAAAGGCGGTTCCGGGTCAGAAAGCTCATTGTCGTTATGGTTTAGCCAATGACCGGATTCGAGCTGGCGTGGTGGCTTCAGTGCATTGCAGCCTATGACATAGGGCAGATTGAGGGGCAGGCCTTTCAATGGAGGAGGCGCAACCAAGTCAGTGGCCGGCGTAGCGCGATCGGTGGAGGTACGCAAGCTTACCTCGGTACAGGAGTAGTGCTCAGTAGGTAACATGTCACAACGCTGCTGCGGGTCAAGCAGCTCGCTATCCTTGCCGTCCTTGCTTGGCACAATAAAAAAATCGTAATTGCCTAACTGCTCATCTCCACGGCTTTGATTATGTTGGCTAAGGGCGCCGTCATAGCTGGCTACCGTCCAGGCCGCCAAAGTAGCGGCCGCGATCATACCCAACATGGTAAGTAATGTGCGGGCAGGGTTGGCAAATAGATGGGCTAAGGCAAGTTTGAACTGAAAAAACATGGAAGCATGACTCCAGAGGGAGTGTCAGCGATGAGCCGTTGATAAGAGAGTAGATAAACGGGGCTGGAGGAGTAGGCCGGAATTGTTATGCCTTTATTTTGTCGGCATAGTCGCTGTGGCAGAGAAGCGTGGTGCATCGGCAATTATTTCGCGGTATATATGAGCCAGTTCCGTCGCCGGCATCTGCTCCGGCAGTTCCAATTGCCCGATTTTTTGGCCATCATGCAAGACGATGACTTTTTTTGCCCAGACGGCGACGGATGGTTCATGAGTGACCAGAAGAATGCTGCGTTTTTCTTCTTCACAGAGACTGCGCAGCAGCTCACAAAACTGATTGCCGGCGATACTGTCCAGACTGCCGGTAGGCTCATCAGCCAAAATAAGGCTGGGTTCACAGAGCAGGGTTCTGGCGATGGCAGCGCGCTGTTGTTCGCCGCCGCTGAGGCTGGCCGGTCGGCGTTTCAGCTTATCAACTATACCTAGACGCTTTGCCAAGCTGTAAAGCTTGTCTTTATCGACTTTTTTACCATCAGCATAGATAGGCAGGCAGATATTGTCGCCTACGCTCAAATTGGGCAGGAGGTTGAATGACTGGAAAATAACTCCGATTTTTTGTCTTCGCAGTGCGGTCATTTGTCGGTCATTGTTGTTGGCGAGCAATTTCCCGTCCAAATATATTTCGCCGGTGTCGGCTTGGCATAGGCCGGCTATGCAATGTAGCAAAGTGCTTTTGCCTGAGCCGGAGGGACCCATGATAGCGATGAAGTCGCTATCATGGGCCTGCATTGACAGACCGCGCAATGCCTGTATGCGCTGGTTGCCGGCAGGGAAGGTTTTTACCAGTTTTTTAATCAGTAAAGTTGCTTGACTTGCGGGCATGTTCGTGTTCCGGGGTTTTACTGGTAGGTAACTGACGGGTTGTCACTCACTCCCTTGGCTACGTTTGCGGCTCTGGGGCCGAAGGGATATTGCGTATTACTGGGTCTTGCCCAGGTGTATCCCGGTGCCAAATTATGTCCATTGTCACACAGCACGATGTTGTTGTTCATGCGTGCAAAGCCGGTGTGCCCATCCAGGTAAACGGCGTTACAGCGGCGTGCGTGCCGGAAAGCGATATTGCCCAGGCTGTCACTGTTGTCGGGTGGAACTGCCGGATAAAAGCCGACATGGCTGTCGCTGGAACGCGCCTGATAGTCACACCAAATGAAGGATTTGGCAGGCTGCTTGATGCGTGAGTCGGCTACTTTTACAAAGTCGGGCACGGTAACAAAGACTCCATTTATTTTGCGTCCGCTAAGCGAATTTGACAGCGTGTTGCCGCTTCCGCCATAACTCAACTGAAGCGTTTTGCCGTTTATGCTGGTCTCGCCCAGTCGTCCTAAGCTTGCCGTGCTGCCATCCGCCGGGCAGCGCGTGATCTTCTCAGGCATGCTGCCGCCTGCCGAGGCGGCAAATGCCTCTGCAAAGCCGCTTTCGGGTAGCAGATAGGTTTGCACGTCAGGTAGATAGCCGTCCCAGCTCATGCTATAAATGGCGGTGGCGACACCATATTGCTTGAGCAGATTCAGGCAGGCGCTGTCTGTAGCCTTGCTGCGTGCTCGGCTCAAAGTGGGCAATAACATGGCAGCGAGTACAGCTATAATGGCGATGACGGTCAGCAGCTCAATCAAGGTAAAAAAATGGACACGGAAAAACCTTGACATGAATAAAGCTCGTTGAGTAAGAAAAGGAAAAAGTGTTGATAATATAACGTCTTATTTTCCTATAGGTCGCGCTTAAATTAGCTGGTAACAATGCCCTTGTGAAAGAAATGGGGGCATTCTAGTCGAGGGGGTTGGTGAGAAGCTTTCAAAATTTGACTGCCAAGGCAAGAAAAAAATCACAGTCATCCCATAGGCGGTAAAAAACGGCATAATTGGTTCAATTTCACGCTTAGCAAAACCGTTTTCCCCAAAAGGCCATTTTCGATTTTTACTTTATCCGCAGATTTACTCAGATTGGCGCAGATTTTTTAGGGCGCAGTTTTCTTGTCTTAGGAGCGCATTTTCAAAGTGAGCCCTAAAAAATCTGCGGCAT
>JAAZKR010000014.1 GCA_012799725.1 Oligosphaeraceae bacterium
CCGTTGGCGGAAACAGTAAGGACATATTCGTGGAAGACTGACGTGTCGACATTCGTCTGATGCGCCGAGTAACGCAGCCTGACGCGTCCGGGAATGAAGTCCAGCACTTCGATGAATCTGCCGTTGGCCACCCGCAAGGAAACGCTTCCCGGCGTTGAACCCGGTTCAACCTTTGCCTGGACAGAGACCTTGAGGTCCTGCCCTTTTATGCCAGCCAGGGGGTAAATCAGATTGACGGGGCCTTTCCCTGTGCTCTTAAGCTGGTAGGCGTTGTCAACGATGTTTTCTGCTCCCTCTGCCCCATTCCCGGGGAAGAGTCTGCGCCAAGGCGGCTGATTCGCGCCTTCGAGCAGCTCCTTTCCTGAAAGAATGGTGATTTCTTCCTTCCGCAATGGCACGCTTGATGCAATGGAGAGAATATTCTGCCCTGGGCGAATGGCCGCAATCGGGGCGTCATAAACGGCAACCCTGTTTCTTAGGGCAGAGAACCTCAGCGGCACATTGTTGATTTTGACAGAAAGCGGCTCGTTTTCTGCCATGGAGGTCTTCAGATGAAGTTTGACTTCCGGAGTCGTTGCGTCTTCGGGGAGGTTCTTGAAGTCGTCGCCGATCTCAAGCAGGAAGTCATGGCTTTCCCGATCGCTGGTGATATTGAGGGGGTATTCCGGGAAAAGAGCGTTCAGCATGCCCTGCTGTCCCGGCTTGGGTACAAATGCGCTGTAGGTGCGCGGCCGGTGAGTGGTGACGAAATAAGCCTTGTTCACCATGGCCAAATCCTGCGCTTGCCTGCGGACATGGGGGTAATACTGCGTCGCATAGACCATATTGAACATATAGACGCCATCCATGCCGGCAGTGTAAGCGGCGGCAAAATCAGCATTATAGCGGGCATCGACATTTCGGTTAAAGACAGCCGGTGAACCTTTCGTCCAGCTGATGTCTTGAGACCGATAGACTTTCAGGCCATACTTTTTAGCCAAGGCGACATTTTCTTCCAAAGACGCATAATGGCCGAAATCCCCTCCGGCGACATAGATGTCAAAGAGTTTTTCTTTCATCCACGTTTCAATGTCCAGCCCCATCAGATTGCAAACCAGCACGGAGTCTGGAGCACGGAACATAAAATACATGGGGCGGGCGCGTTTGCGGGCTGCGGCCTCAGCATAAGTGCGGGTGTCTCGGATAAGCTGGGTAAGGGCGTCCAACTCCTGTTGGGTGGGCTTGCCTCCTTGGGCGACGGACCTGAAATA
The DNA here is from genome assembly GCA_012799725.1 of Oligosphaeraceae bacterium. Lineage (GTDB taxonomy): Bacteria > Verrucomicrobiota > Lentisphaeria > Oligosphaerales > Oligosphaeraceae > JAAZIY01. The sequence goes on from JAAZKR010000014.1 coordinate 1,251, forward strand.
GGCATCTCCTCGCTGGAAGTCAATGATAAAGCCGTCCAGGTCATAGTTGTCGAAAAATTCGCTGACCATAGTCAGGAAGAGTTCCCGGACTTCTTTGTAGCTGTAGTCATAGGCGCTCCAGTTCCCGAATCTGGGCCGTTTGTCCGGATCCTTGGCTCCGACGAGGAATTCAGGATGCTTTTTCTTGAACTCAGGCAGAAAATTTTCGTAGAATGAGTCATGGGTGTCATTGGCACGCATGCTCATGACAAATTCAAAGCCGTTCTTGTGCGCGAATTCCATCGCCAAGGTTGCGGGGTCTTTGCCGAATTTCTGTTCCAGTTCGAGTGTGATGTTCTTTAGATTATGTGTTCCGTCGTGGAAGCTTTGCACTTTTCTATTGTTGGTCTTGGTCTTGCTGGTGACAGCAAAACCAGTGCATCCGGGGCAATAGACAAGGACATCGAATTGGCAGCCAATCATGGGAGACATCATCATGCCATAAAAATTTTCAAGGGTGACTTCCTTGTTTGCCGGGAAATTGATGGCGTCGCAGCCATCATTGTCCAGGAAGACCCTGCGCGGCTTGTTAAGCAAATCCTGCTTCATTTTGTTCCATTGCGCATCCGAAATTTCAGCGGCGCTCGGGCAGGCTGCACCGGCTGCAACGATGGCAATGCACAGGATTTTTCTGATGATGTGTTTCATGTGGCGGTTCTCCCTTTGTTAGGTGCATTTTCAGAATTACAGGTGTTATGGTGACATTGCAGTTGTTGCATCACAGCAACCCTGTTTCAGGGCTTGGTTGGCCAAGAGTGAGTGCGGGATGCGTAGCCAGCTGTGCCCAGCAGGTAGTGGAATCTTGTGCGGCCAAAGTCACCGTCCAAGTAGGATTGCCTTAATACATCCCTGCACAGGAGGGGGACAACGGATTCTGCATGGCCATCTGCAAATGCCAGATTGAGGCGCTCGCCATGATGGGCTGCCACTGCCGCTGCTTGACTGGCCGTACAAGTGGCAAACATGCCAGCATTGCCTCCTCAACGGTTGACATATTTTGCAAAGTCCACTTCTCCGACAAAAGCGTCTCCAGCCGGGATCAGTTTATTCTTCCGTTCGCTCCAATCGGTCGGGACATTCTGAATCACTTCCCTTGGACGCACCGGGCAATTACGGCATCCTCGCCCCGGGACTTTCATGCAGGCTTCATACGCAGCGCGGTAATCGGAGAGTTTGAAAAGCATCAGGTGGGCGATCCCCAGACGCATTTCGCTGACTTTGCCGTGCTTTCGAAGATAGGCAAGCTGATCGTCATACCGCAGTGCGCGGCAGGTGCCATTGC
>JAAZKR010000002.1 GCA_012799725.1 Oligosphaeraceae bacterium
CTGGAAAAGTTCAAAACTGGACGACATACTTTAGAAGAAAACTTCAGGAATCAGACCTTTTAGTTCACAACACCACTTGACTTTTTCATAACAGGTTACGCATGGTGCAGCCCTTGTCAGGGCTCAGGGTCTCTTGCAGTTTGGCGGTCTTCGGCTAGGTAAAAGCTGTCGTTTTCGGTCATTTTCCCGTTGGGGGTGGATGATGTAAAACCGGCTTGGTTTTTGATAGGTGCACAGTAGGATCCGAAGCGTAACAGCTTATAGCAGCCGGCGGGGGTCATGTATGGTGCAGCCCTTGTCAGGGTTCAGTCGCCTTTTGGCTTAAGTCCGCATCGGAAGAAGCTCTGATTATCGGTCAAGAGGAAAAGTCAACTGCTTTTTTTAGGATTATAGGCCTTGTCGTCAGCAGCGTGCAGTGCTGAAGTGAGTGTTCTGTGGCCGGCCATACTTGGCCGGCATCCCTTGGGCTTCTATAGAGAAAAATGTAGTGTGGGTGCCGATTCGCTTCAAGGCAATCAGTGACATGCTCGGGTTTGTCGGTCAAATCCGGCGCAATGACAGGAGATGCTATAAGCCAGATGACTGATGCCGGCTTTTTCAGTCGCTTTGCTTGTCTTTCTGTGTCCGCTTTTCAGGGAATTTCTGTATCACCCAATTTATAGCTTCCTGCTTGTCATTCAGCTTGTTTTCGAGCTGTTGGATTCTCACGGCCTCGAGTATGTTCTTGAATTCTGGACCCGGCTCATAGCCCATGTTGATCAGATCCTTGCCGTTCAGAAGCGGCGGGCTTGCCTTGGGGCGCTTTTGTTCTTCATGCCAAGCTTGCAGAATCTGGGCATGCAGCGTTAGATCACCATGACTGGCCAGGCAGTCCATGCGGTGTAATTCCAGCAATAAGGGGAAGTCTTCTTCTTGCAGGTAGCGTATCTTAACGGCTGGCCGCATCTGTTCAAAGTTGCTCAGTGACATGTGGAGGCGCACCAGTTCGCCAGTCCGCTTGATCAGTACTCGTGGCTGGCGCAGTCTGGTCAATATTTCTTGACACATTTCTGCGCCCAGGCTTTCGTGTCCATGAAAGCGGATGCGTTCACGCCGTTCAAAGCAACGTGGCTTGGCAACATCGTGCAGCAAGGCGCCCCAGGCCAGGATGCGCTTTTCCGTCTCCGAACAGCGGTATAGCCGTCCTTGGTTGAAACGCGGTGCAGCAGGTTCTGTCGTGCAATCACGCAGTACCAAGTCCAGTTCCCGCAAAAGCAGCAGGGTATGTTGCCAGACATCGCCTTCCGGATGGAATTCAGGTGGCTGCTCGATATGGCGCAGTGCGGCCAGCTCCGGCAAAATCAACTCGAGCAGCCCGGAGGACTCCAGCAGTCTGAAGGCGGTTTGGGAATGTGCACCGCAGAGCATTTTTTCAAGCTCGCCGGCAATACGCTCCTGGGAAATAAGCCCAATTCCGTCACGTGCGGCACAGAGTGCCTGCCAAGTGTCCGCCTCGATGTCGAACTCCAGATTGGCGGCAAAACGCAGCGCCCGCAAAATGCGCAGCCTGTCCTCCTGGAAGCGTTGGTTTGCTTGTCCCACTGCTCGCAACAGCCGGTTTTGCAGGTCTTTCAGACCACCGACCAAGTCGTGCAATTGTTCGGAAAGCGGGTCATAGAGCAGGGCATTGACGGTGAAGTCACGGCGCTTCACATCTTCCGACATGCTGCCGAAGTATACTTCTTCCGGGTGTCTGCCATCCAGATACGCTCCGTCACCTCTGAAACTGGCAATTTCGTATGCTTCTGCGCCCATCAGCACTACGACCACTCCGAATGCCCTGCCCACAGCATAGGTATGTTCGAATAGATTTTCCACCTGTTCCGGGCTGGCTGAACTGGCTATATCCCAGTCCTGCGGCTTTTTGCCCATGAGCATATCTCTGACACAGCCTCCCGCCAGGCAGGCCTGATGCCCAGCTGCCTGCAAGTGTGCTATCAGTTCAAGGACGGCAGGCGGGAGCAATTTTTTGTCGGGTTTTTGCAGCGCGATGCTGCCCCGTTTGTCTTGCCTGGTCCTCATAGCTTTTCCTCGCCGTTGCCGGCTGCGCGTATTTTTCTGTTTCTCGGCTTGCCTCAGCTCTCGTCGCGATAATGTCTGAGGTAGCCAAGTGCTTTGGGCAATGCGATATTGGTGCCCATCTCATTTTCGCCATAGCTATTTTCGGCCAGAATCTGCAAATCCTTGAGCACCCGGGTATCACCTTCGAAGGTGACACGCAGGTCCAGGATGATGGTCAAAGCACGCTGTTCATGCAGTTTGACGATGACGTTCTTGGCCAGTTCGCGCAAATTATCCTTGCTGTTTTCAATGATGGGGGCTACCGGAGGCGGATACTGCAATATTTGTATAGTATTTTTCAGGGCGAGCTGACGCAGAATTTCGAGCAAAGCCTCATCTCTGCTGATGCTCCCCGCGCTGATTTTACGTGACAGCTCATTCAGATCAAGCCGGTCAAGCTCGGTATATACATGTTGTCGTTTTTGCTGGTCTATCCAGCCGTTGACCCGAAACAAGTCAAATGTCCTGCCGGCATCATAACTGCTTTCACCGCAAAGCAAACGTACATCGCTGCCATAATGCTGCACGATGGAAGATACCAGGGCTGAAGGACGGGCATGGAAACCGAAAAACGGCGGTATGGGCAACTGTACCCGGCTGATAACGGCATACTTCTTGAGCATCTCCTGACAGAGACTGCGGGCCGAACTGAGAAATTCGTAGGCGTGGCGACAGAGATAATGGGTGAAAAGCTCCAAAAAAAGGTCGCTGCGCAACTCAGGATTCTTATCATCGCAACGTAAAGCCTCGGCATTGAGGTGAAAGTGACGCTCATAAAAATGCGCGAAAATGGTGGCTACGCGCAGAATATGCAACACAATGCTGATATGGCCGCGCAACTTGGGCAGGTTTGTATCGCAGGCCTCGGTTTCACTGTCGCTTACATGGGTGTCATAAATAGATTGCAGATTATGTATGCGCATTTCCAGCGCACGCATAGGCGCCTCGCCCATGCGGTCAAAATTCAGGTTGCGCCACTGCGGCCCCTTGCATCGGGACGCCACACGCAGAAATTTGGCGTCCTCGGTATTGTTAAGAAATTCAGTGGCCAGGCGCACAATCAATTCTTCAGCGGATTTGATTTCCTTGGTTTTGCGGTCTCGGGGCAGGCGGCCCGGCGGTAAGTGCTCACTGAAATCCAAGCCCAGATTTTCCTCCGGTTCAGGCCAGCCAAAACGTTCGCCTTCCTCGAGCAGATTTTGCAGCGCGCAATACGAGAAAGCCGCAACATAGGCCAGAGCATCATCGGTGCCGGCTAAAAAATCATCGCGACTCACTTCCAGGTTATATCCCTGGCTGGTATGCTTAAGATGCAGGAGCTCATAGCCGGCGGTGCTGAAATTCTTCAAGACCGCGACCTGCATGCGAAAAACATACCATTGCGAGTTGCTGCGTGCACCGTAAGAGTCAAGTAATTCCTCAAGTTGAGTAGACTCAGCCTGCAAATTACCCAGCAGCGGCCTGGTGAGCCGTAAATGCTCCAGTCCCTCAGAAACAATTTTCTGCGCTACGCTGAAAAGCAGTAACGAGCGCTCTTGTATCAAGACCTCAAATAATTTGGCATCTACTGTTGCCATGACGTGGCTCCAAAAGTTTGAAGTTCGAAAGGAAAAGGGTGGCTTGAAGCGGGCTGTGTTTTTCTTGATTTTGCTGTGCAGTCAAACAGATTGTAGCGCCTTTGCAAGGCATTGTCTTTGGGTGGACTCCTTTCCCCAAGCCTGAGGCCCGGGGTTAAGCATGATTAGGCACTTGGAGCGCAAGGATTTCAGGCTGAACATCTTTTTGGGTGAAACACAACATGTAAACAGCATATAAGGGGTGGAAGACAAGCCGACTAGTCTGATCGGTCTGTCTAGAGTTATACCCCAGCCTGGGATTTTCCGTATTTTTCATGGATAAAAGTGGGCTGTAGTCTTCGGTCATGCCATTATCCCTAAAAAAGCAGTCAAAAACTGAGCTTTAATCCTAATGATTTTATTCTCAGGAAGTTGTAAGATTTATACTGTTCACCCTGTTGGTGGCAGGGTGTTTTCCGTGCGGCTATTGCTCGATTTCTTCTTGTTTATGAAAGATTTGCTGGCAATTTTTCTTTAACTCGTTGTCATACAAGCTCTTTCGAGGTGGTCTCACTCGGCTTCATCTCTAGCCGATACGGCAAATTCATCATGAAGTGGCGCCTTCCAGGCGCTGATCTTA
>JAAZKR010000097.1 GCA_012799725.1 Oligosphaeraceae bacterium
CAGGTCGTGGGACGCCTGACGACGCACGGCGGACAGAAGTACCTCGTCTGCAGTGCGTCGGGACAAGGCAAGGCCAGGGATATGTACACGGATATCATGTTGAAAATAAACGAGATATCAACTGCGACGCAGTTGAGCGGGGAGGAGCGTTGGAAGCTCGTCCTGTGGTATGCATTCAGAAAATACAATCTCATAAACACGTGTTTCCCGCCGCAAATTGGGAGGCAGCTGATGTTGCCGCTGGCGCACCCGGGGTAGCGGGAGTACAGGCGGGGAGGGAAAACGAAAAAAAGCGAAAAGTCAAGCCTTCATGCAAGCTGAAGGAGGGTGGCTTGCGCCCCAATTCATGCCCAAAATTCAACTGCTTTTTTTAGGTTCAAGTCTTGCCAGCACTTCTTCGAGCGGTTTCCCCGGCGCGAAGCGCCACAAAAGTAACCCCGGGTGAGGAAGCGCGGAGCGCGACGCAACCCGGGGCGGGGACTCTCCCAGGAGGCGGCGCCCGCAAGGGCGCCACAGGGGGAGCGGTGGATTTGCCATAGGTGATCCTGTAAAAAACTGGCAGGAGTTCGTTTGTGTTGTCCTCCGGGCGCTGGTTCCGGGGCGCCGACCCCGGTTCCCTCGCCCCCCGGTCTCAGTCACCGGGGTTATTATTGTGCAGCCCTTATATGTTATTTGCATTCCCGCAATTTCCCCCACAGCGAGAATGGGACATCAACTCGTTGGAGCTGTGGGGGAAGAAATTGCGGAACGCAAACTGGAAAGGGGGTCTACGGGCTAAGAGGTGCCACTGTATTTTCACAAGTCAAATTTCAACAATATAAATTTTTGCCATGCTTAAATTATTGGTCAATAGTCAGATGAAGAAAAAAAAACGCTCGTTTTTTTTGAACCTGAGCTTCAGTTGTCTGAAATTAGCGTCTGTGGGGGTGAGGGTAGTCATAGTCGCCTTTCGGTTTCAGTCCGCATCGGAAGCGGGTTCTGAGTGTCGGGCAAGGGAAAAGTCAATTGTTTTTTAGGTTTATGGGGTTGCAGGGGCTATTTTCAATATTCTTTGCAGTCTGCTTTTGAGCCTTTGGTTTTGGCATCTTGGCAGGAATTCGAGCAATGCGTCTTTGACTTCGGGCTGTCTACAAAGAGGCGTGAGGTGTGATGCGGCCATTTCTTGTATGGCGTTATCTTCGTCCTGCAATGCAGCTATAAGCATGTCTTGATAGTTTTCAGGTTTTTGTCTCGCATATACTTGCAATGCGGCTCGACGTACGGAGGCTACGTCATCCAGGATAGCCAGAGGTGCCATTTCCAAGAGCAACGCTTCGTCTTCTACCAGCTGGAAGCAGAAACTGCGTATGTCAGCGAATTCGCTTTTGAGCAAGGACAGCGCCTGGTTTTGTGACAGGCGATATTTGTTACGACGCAATACGCTCATAGCCTGGCGGCGTATAGCGAGATTTTCGTCTTGTAAAGCTGTGAGAAAGAGCGGCGCAGAAAAAGTTTCCTTGCCTTGCGTAGCCAAGATACGCAAGGCAGCCAGACGCAAGTCGGCGGAGCGGCTTTGCATCAATGCCTCAAGCACAGGTGTGCCCATATCGGCGTAGAAGCGCAACTGGTTTACTAGTGGGCGTCTCAGTTCGGCAGCGATATTTTCGTCCAATAACGCAGTTTGCAGCAGGGCGAAATTTTCCGGGCTGTGGTCGCGTGCCAAGTGACCGATTGCAGCCAGACGCACGTCGTCCTGTGGGTCTTTGGCCAAGGTCTGCAAGAGTGGCAGGCCCGGTTCTGCGAAATTTGCGGCTGCTGTGACCAACTCTTTGCGCAATGCTGCATGTGGACTATGCAGCAAAGGTTGAAGCTGTGCGGCTAGGAAGGCCTTGTCAGCATCGCAGCGGGTCAAGGCACGCAGAGCCAGCACTTGTATTTCTATGGAATCATCCTGCAAGAAAGGCAGGAGGTTTTCTGCTTGCAGCAAACCGGGGAAGTAGCCGGCGGCCAGCAGTATATTGCGCCTTACAGAGCGGTCTTCGTCCAGTAGAGCCAGATTAAGGTACTTTCTGGCCTGTACTGTCTGTTCTGTATTTGGGATTTGCAGATTGCCGCGAATAACAATATTGGCGCCGATGATACGGGGGCCGCGGCTGATTCGGGGTAGCAGGGATGAGGCGATACGCCTAACGTGCACATCCTCATCGATAAGCAGATGCAATATTTCCTCGTCGGCTTCCGGCGGCAATTGCATGCCGTCGTCGGTCAATGAGACCAGAGCGCTTTGTCGGATAAGCGAGTCCGGGTCATGCAGGCACTCAAGCAGGGCTTGTCTGGCCTCAGGTGTGTCATATTTGCCGATGAGTAAAGCAGCCGCTCGGCGGGTGAGCGGATCCTTGCTTTGCAGGTCTTGCAAGCATTGCGCTACAGTGGCGGCTTGTCCTTGCTCTGTTGGCTCTTGGCAAAATAACGTCAGGCTGTAAAAAAACAAAAGAAACGAGATCAAGCCGGACATGGCCGCACTCCGTATAGCATTATGAGACCAATCAGATATAGAACTTAGACGCCTTTTTTTGAAAGGCTTTGGTTTTGGGATTGTTGTTTTCATCACAGGCATCGGCAAATGCCTTCAGTTTTTGCTTTTGATCAGCATTCAGGCCGGTAGGCACCTCGATGGTGATACGCACATACTGGTCGCCACGGCCTTTGCCGCTCAGCGAGGGTATGCCCTTGCCTTTTAAGCGCAATCTGGTGCCATTTTGTATGCCGGCGGGCACCTTGAGATTTTCTTTGCCGGTGATGGTGGGCACGTCTATATGTCCACCCAAGGTTGCTATGTTGAAAGGCAGCGGCACATCTACAGAGATATCCAGGTTGTTGCGCTCAAAAATTTCATGTGGCCTGACACGCAGGGTCACATAGAGGTCGCCGGATGGACCTCCGCGCTGGCCGGCATCACCCTCGCCGGAGACACGCAGGCGCGTGCCGTTATCGACGCCCGGAGGGATAGTGATGGGCAGGCTTTTGCTTTTGCGCAGCACGCCATTACCATAGCAGTCCTGACAAGGTTTTTCCAGGATGCTGCCGCTGCCACGACAATGCGAGCAGGTTTGGCGTATGCTGAAGAAGCCCTGCTGCATGGCGACCTCACCTTGGCCGCCGCAATGCGGGCAGGTTTTACGTGTGCTGCCCGGTTCTGCACCACTGCCATTGCAGCGCGCGCAGGTTTCGCTGCGCGGTATGGTTACTTTTTTTTCAGCGCCGAAAACCGCCTCTTCGAAAGCGATTTCCATTTCATAGAGCAGGTCTTGTCCACGACTGGGTGCATTTCGGTTACGGCGGCTGCTGCCGCCACCAAAAAAGCTGCTAAAGAAGTCACCGCCATCGCTGCCAAAGACAGATGCGAAGATATCCTCGGGGCTCATGCCGCCGCCTCTGCCGCTTTGGGTATACATTTTATGTCCCATTTGGTCATATTGGCGGCGTTTTTTCTCGTCGCTGAGCACTTCATAGGCAGCGTTGATCTCTTTAAATTTCTCTTCTGCCTCTTTGTTATCCGGATTGCGGTCGGGATGATACTGCATGGCCAGCTTACGATATGCCTTCTTGATTTCGTCGGCGCTGGCATTGCGGGCTACACCTAAGGTTTTGTAAAAGTCTTCTGACATGTCTGATAAATATTTGGGGTCAGTGGTCTGTGATCGGTTTTTGAATTTTTAGACGGTGTCCAAGCAGATGCCGCCGAAAGGTGGTAGTGAGAGTTTTTTAGCAGAAACAAATTTCCTTCCGCAGCCCGTCTAACATTAATGCTATGTGTTTTTGGGGTCTGGAATGCCCGATCCCTGAAGCGCCATGGTTTTCAAGAATACTCTTGAAATATTCGTCAAGGCAAAATGTTCATAGTACCCATAGCAGCAGAGATGGATGCTATAGATACACAAGCGATCAGCCTGAGAGGGCTATTATGCAGCAAAAACCCTGATGTTTTCCGAGTGCAGACTTGTTGTTAGCACTCGATATTGTTTTTTTTGCCGGCTGAAACGACTACATTAGCCGGTCGCAAGAGTTTATCATTGAGGGTAAAACCGGCTTTCCATTCGCGCAGTATCTTGCCTTCGGCGATTTCATCGCTTTCTTCTTGCGAGATGGCCTCGTGCAGGCTGGGATCGAAGTCTGCATTTTCAGTTTGCATTTTTTTCACTCCCAGATTTTCAAAAGTGCGCTGGAATTCATTTAGAATCATGCTTAGACCCTGTTTGACCCCCTCCACGTCATCGCAGTTCCGTGCATGCTCGATAGCCAGACAGAACATATCATAGACCGGCAGGAATTCATTTACGGTTTGCATCCTGGCATTGTCACGGGTCTCGTTGAATTCTCTGGCCATGCGTTTGCGATAGTTCTCGAAGTCGGCTCTGGCGCGCAGGTAGCGATCATTGGCCTGAGCGAGCAGTTCTTCCGGGCCAGGCGTCGCTTCCGCCGCTGCTTCGGTCTTCGTTTCAGCCTGAGGTTCCGTCTGAGTCTGTTGCTCTTGCAACTCCTGAGACTCATCGCATTTTTCTTCTTTGTTCTTTTTTCTGCTCATTTTCTTCCACATGAATTTACGGTTCAATCATCCAGCTTCAGTCCGTCAAAAAGATCATCGAGTGCACCAAAGTCGGCGCTGCCCTGATCTTGGATATCGGCTGCTGTGCTGCGTGCTGCTTCCTGTTCTTTGGCCAAGGTTTCCGGCAAGGTTAATGAGATGCGCTCGCCATCGACTTCCTTGATAATGACCTCGATGTTGCTATGCAGGGGATACATCTTATAGAGTGCGCGCACGGGTATGGTATTATCTTCCGGCAGCGGTATTTGGCTAATATGCAAGAGGCCATTGCGGCCATCAGGAAGGCGTACAAAAAGCCCATAGGGTTTTTGACCTTCGACTATGCCTTCGATCTTTTGACCGGCGATGAGTTCCAGCAGCATGTTTTTCTCATCATCATAGCTCATTTCGGCGGCCGGTTCGGCTTTGTATTTCGGTTCGCCTATGCAGAGGCCTATGCGTCTTCTGGCGCTGTCGACCTCAAGTATGGTCACTTCCAGCTCTTGCCCCAACTGTACTACTTCAGAGGGGTGTCCCACACGTTTTTCTGCACCTAGTTGTGAGATATGCGCCAGTCCATCTACCCCGGGTTCCAGTTCGATAAAGACGCCGAAGTCAGCAATGCGGCGCACTATGCCTTTACGTTTGTTGCCTATGGCATAGTCCGGCGACTGGTCGACTTTGTTCCAGGGGTCTTCGACGGCCTCTTTCAGGCTTAGGCCTATGCGTTCTTTCTTTTCCTCGTCACCCCATTCCAGGTTGATTACCTTGACCTGTACCTGTTGGCCGACACTGAGCACCTCCTCAGGACTGCCTACCCGGCTCCAGCTCAAGTCGCTGACATGGATCATGCCTTCCACGCCGCCTATATCCACGAATGCGCCAAAGTGCAGCAAATTGGCCACGGTGCCCGTGACTATATCGCCTACTTGCAAGGTTTCACGCAGCTTTTGGCGGTTCTGCATGGCCTCTTCTTCTAGCAATTGTCGCCGATTCAGGACGATATTGCGTCCTCCCTCGGAGAACTCTCCTATGCGGAAGAGGAAAGTTTTGCCTATGTAGTCTTCCGGCTCTTTGCGTACACCGGGCAGGTCCATTTGCGAGAATGGGCAAAAGGCTTCACTTTTGGAGATATTCACGGTGTAGCCGCCTTTGCGTTCGGCGCTGACCTTGCCTTCCACCGGCATTTTTGCCAGGAAGGCCTGTTCCAGTTCCGTATCCAAATCGCCTTCGCTCTTCATTTTGAGTTGCAGCTTGACGCCTTCGTCTGTCCAACCTACGCAGTAGGCTTCGACTATGTCGCCTTCGGCCAGTTTCAACTCGCCGTTTTCATCAATGAATTCCAGTTTGTCGATGATGCCGTCGGCTCTGGCGCCTAGATCGACAAAGACGGTGTCTGAGCCGATCATTATGACCTTGCCTTTTACTTTTTCACCTGGTCTGATACGCACTTTTTGGCGCTCTTTTGCTTCAAACAGGGCCGCGAAGTCATTTTGCTTGTCTGGTTGCATAGTTCTAACCTTGAATTAGGATTCGTGTAAATTTAATTTTTGTACGCATCCTTAGCCTAATCAAACACTCAAGAATATACTGTAATTCCTTCACAATAGATGGCGCGCGTATGCTTATTGAGCGGCAAGAATTCACCTTGTCGCAGTTTTGCCGGGCGCAGCCATGCACTGCCTTTGGCTACCGTTAAGCGGCTGCCATTCGGATTAATCAATTCGCCTTCACCTTCTAACAGAAGCAGGATGCCCGGCAGTTCGGGGCGTTCGGCCAAGTTGAGTTTTTGCTGCCGCAAGTCTAGCAATCGGAATTCGGTGGCTGGGGTCTCATAGTAGTGTGGACCGCTGGCCAGCTCTATGCCGGTCATGATTTTGGGACTGCCGTCAGAAAAGTCGGCGCATTTGAACATGTCTTCGGCGGCCACGTGTTTTTGCGTCAATCCCGCTCTTATCACGTTGTCCGAACAGGCCATGCATTCCACGCCGCTTCCTTGTAAGTAGGCGTGCACCATGCTTGGCGGTATGTAGATGGCCTGTCCGGGCAGCAAGCTGAGTCGGTTGAGCAGGAAGGCGAAGCAACTGCCTCTATCATCGGGATATGTTTCCAGCAGGTTCAAGAAGAGTTGCTCTTCGGCGTTGAGCCTGTCGCGTTTGGCCAGCTCCTGCTTGGCCTTTTGTAACATCCCCGGGGTTTCGGTCTCAGGCAGCGCGAACAAGGCGCGGCAGAGCCCCGGCATGTCGTCTGTGAAGCCCTTTGCCTGCTGGCAGTTCAGCCAAGCATCAAAGAGCCGGCTTTGGCGCAATTGCTGTTTGGCTTGGACGTAGTGCTTGAAGCCGGCCAGAGCATCAAACTTAGTAAGCGCCAACAATATTTCCGGTTTGTGCTTGTCATCCGGATAGTGTTCTGGTTTTTCGGCATGCAAGCGCAAGGAATTGGCAGCATCAGGATGACATTGTATAGATAAGGCGCTTTCACAGCTGAGCAGCTTCAGCAGAAATGGCAGTTCGCGAAAACCGGCTTGCAGACAATGTTTGCCCAGCAATTCTTCGGGGAACTTGTCAATCAGTTCGTGCAGGGGAGCTTTTTGGTCGTTTATCAGCAGGGCAGAGGGCTGTTTTTTGTGTGCGCCCAGCCAAAGCTCACCCCAAGGCAGGCCTCCAGGATCGCGAGATAAAAGCTGGGCGATATACGGCGGTCGCTCGATGCTGCCACGCTCACCCCAGGCATAATGACAAACCCTACCTTCAAGCTCCCAGAATCTATCGCAGATGAAGGACATGGTAAAAAAAACAAAAAAGTAGCTTTAGAGAAATGAATAATATAATGCCTGAATAGTCTGATGTTCTGTTAGGTGTGCTCATAAATTTCGAGTTGTATTTTAGGTTTATTTGGGCGGGCTGGGTCATAGATCAGGTTTTACATCGACTCAAATCCAGTTTTAGTGTAAATCGTCACTTGAAAAACTAAACGCACCTTTGCAGAAGTAAATGCACAAAAAGCGTGCGTTTAACTTTTCCAGGTAATGGGTCAGTCTTCTGTAGTAGCCGACAGCCCCTCCCGACGTCCGCAATTAGACACAGTTCATCCGTGCAGTCGCTGTCGGCTGTTTTTTAGAGACAACAATAACTATAACTATAAAACTCAG
>JAAZKR010000015.1 GCA_012799725.1 Oligosphaeraceae bacterium
ACACACTTCAAAGGTTGCAGACCACCCCATTATACCAAATAAGGGCATCTGACCGCTTCCGGACATTTTCCGTGCCTGTTCCTGCTAGAAACTATCGCGATGCTATCGCCGCCAACCGTGAAGAAATGTGGATTAGAGCCGTCTTCTGCCTGTCGATCAGCTTCTTTTATGTCACTGTCCTCTTTTCCTTTAATAGAAAAGTGGCAATGCATCCCAGGATGGCGCAAGCTAGCAAGAGTACAAATGTAGCGCAATAAGCCTGGGATGGATAAATCATTTTACCGGATACAGCGACTGGTTTCCATTGTTCCATGATCCAGCCAATCAAGTTGCCCAAAATAGCCACTGCTACATAAGGGCTGCTATTGATTATGCTCGTGGCAGTTCCCATAGATTCCGCAGGATTATTATCGCGGATGACAACAAAGACCAACGGGACAAAATTACCGGCGACAGCAAGAACGACAAAGACACACCACCAGTACCAGTGCGCACGGCAACCCAAAGCGACCGCCGCCAGAGCTGCTGCCTGGAAAACCACGGTCAGCAGTGCCGCTATACGCAGAAAGATAACTTTCCGGTTGCCAGCCCATTTGCTCAGCAGAGTTACAACAAAGCCATCAACGGCGGCCAGCACCACCATCATTGTCAGCACCAAGCTTGCAGAAGCAGCGCTCATGCCGACAAAATCCTCGAGTATCTTTTTTCCGATGACAGTTTGCAAGGTAAAATAACTCCCGAAAATAAAGCACATAAACATCATTGTATGCCAGTTCTGGGGATTTTTCAAGGGGGTTCTGAAAGTCGCCAGGGAAAAATGCACATCTCGCCGGATTTTCGGCAGCTTCGCCAGCTTGGCCAGCATCATGAAGCCGAACAGCACAAGCAGCATCAGCAGCGCTAGAATCAGCAGAAGATGCTGCCAATGAAAATGTTGCGTCAGCAGGACAAACGGAACGCTGCCAACAGCGCTGCCTGAATATCCACAAAAGGCAGCCAAGCCAACAAACAACGGGAAATTTTGTCCGCAGATGCGAGCCATTTCGGTGACCATGGAAAGATAGACCGTACTGGCTCCAAGGCCGACCAGCAGACGCGCAACATACATACCTCTCAACGACAAAGGCAGCGCCGTCAGCAAGCAGCCCAGTGTAAATGCTGTTCCGCCAACAACCAGCACCCGCACGCCGTAATAGCGGTCGATCAGCATCCCGGTGGCTAGTTGGAAAAAGCCATAACTATACATGAATACCGCACCCAGCCCCGTAATTTCAGGTGCTGTAGCACTGAAATGCGCCTGCAATTCGTTGAAAATCGAACCAGGAATAATGACTTTCTGAAGGTTGCAGAAAAAATAGATCAGCAAAAAGCCGGCGATCAGCAACGCATCCAGTCGGCGATAATAAGATTCGTTCATGTATTCTCTTTCAGCCAATCGGTGTTAAAACAGTATTTCTCGTCGATATTCCGTACAAGAATTTAAGAATTGTTCAAAAGTTAGGCAAGCGCATAGGCCTGGGATCGCGCATTTCTGCGGTATCTCTACAAGCTTTCAGGCCGGAACCAAGTGATTCAGCCAGCACTACCCTTCTGTATCAGGGCTTGCAAATATCCTTCGGCGCTCTGTATCTGCAGAAGCTGATTCCCGCTGGCTAGGCTCCAGGCACGCAGGTCTGCTTCAAAAGCCAAGGGCAGCAACACGGTTAAAACCTGACCTGCTTGCAATAGCTCAACTTCCTGTTGCAGGCGCATTATCGGCTCCGGGCAAGGCAGAGAGCGCAGGTCTATCTGCTTCACGGAAGATGAGCAGGACGCGGATTGTACTTGTGCTGCGTCCGACATAGGCTGGCAGCGCCCCCCTACACTGCAGGGTTCCACCTTATGAGGCGCCGAAGAACGCTTAATATCCTTTAACATTCTCCAAGTCAAGATACCACCGGACACCGTGACTGCGTCATAGCCCAGCTGCCTCAACAGCCGTTCCATCACATAGGAACGCACTCCAGATCGACAATATACAAATATCTTTCTGTCTCGTGGCAATTCGGCATGCCGTTCACGCACTGAGCCCATAGGTATATTGATCGCACCCGGAACGCATTCCTGTTCGAACTCCGCCTTCTCTCGAACATCAAGCAAGAATGCGTCTTTGGGCAGGTCTTCAAAATGCACCGAGCGACTCGTGCCGTTCAAAATATTTTCTGCGATCATGCCCACAAAATTGACCGGGTCTTTGGCTGAGGAATATGGCGGCGCATAGGCCAGTTCCAGAGCGGCCAGTTTTCGTATGTCCATATCTTGCAGCATAGCTATGGCCAGTGCATCGATACGCTTGTCCACCCCTTTCTGGCCGACTATCTGTGCTCCGAAAATCCTGCCTTCTTTATTAAAGAGCACCTTTATGTGCAACGGTGCACCTCCGGGATAGTAAGTAGCATGCGAGGCCGGATGCAGATATATCTTTTCATACTGAACGCCCTTGCTTTTCAGCAGGCGTTCGCTATAGCCCACGTTAGCGGCCGTGAGCTTATTCACCTTGATAATAGATGTGCCCAGGGTTCCTTTGTAGCTGCTGTTTCTGCCGCATATATTATCGGCTACGATACGTGCCTGCCTATTTGCCGGACCAGCCAATGGAATAGCCACCTTGCCCTTGAACACCGGGTCTATTACTTCGATAACATCGCCAACTGCAAATATATCTGGATCCGAGGTACGCAATTGTTCATCCACCACGATATGTCCTCGCAGTCCCAGTTCCAAGCCTGCCTCCCTGGCTAACGCGGAATTCGGCCTCACTCCCAAACAGAGCACCCCCAAATCGCATTCCAGATGCCGTCCATCGCTCAATTTCATTTGCAGCCCGGTCTCTGTTTTTTCAATGCCTGCCAGTCCCACGCCCAGTTCCACACCCATGCCACTGCGGCGTAATTCCTCCACCAACAGGTTACTCATTTCCCAGTCTAGGCAAGGCATAATAAAGTCGGCCAGTTCCACCAAGGTCACTTCCAAACCACGCATATGTAAGTTTTCGGCCAATTCCACACCTACGAAGCCGCCACCGACCACGACAGCCCGCTTAGCTCCAGCAGTCAGACCTTGCTCCAGCCTATCCATATCGTCCAAAGTCCACAGTTTATGCATACCCGGCAGGTTCACTCCGGGGATAGGCAGCGGGCATGGCTCTGAACCGGTCGCCAAGACCAGCGTGTCATACTTTTCCACCTTTTCCAGGCCACTATCCAGGTAACGCAGCCGCACGCTTTTATTTTCGCGGTCTATACTCAGAGCCTCGCAACGCACGCGCACATCCACATTAAAACGAGCACGAAATATCTCTGGGGTCATAAGCAAGAGAGACTTACGTTCCGGAATCACCTTGCCCAAGCTATAAGGCAGACCGCAGTTGGCATATGATATATTAGCCCCGCGCTCAATCAAGATAATCTCAGCTTTCTCATCAAGCCGACGTAGGCGCGCCGCCGTGCCAGCCCCACCGGCCACACCACCAACTATAACAACTCGCATAACTGACTCCAATCTTGCAGGCAAAAACGAAAAAACAAAGAAAAAATATAATACACCGATCAAGCCCATACAAATGCTTTGTGGATATGATGCCAAAACTCGCTTATTAAATTTTCCGTCCGGCTCTTGCACAACCGCGATTATCAGCTATATTATTTTTTCGGCAAAATCCTTTGTCTCCGTAGCTCAGTCGGTAGAGCAGCTGACTCTTAATCAGTTAATTATATCTTCAATTCCAATCGTATATTCAACTTTAAAACCGCTTAACTTCAACGAGTTATGCGGTTTTTTCGTTACAGATGAAACTTCTTTATTTTTCATTATTTTCGCCTATTTTTGCACTGTCTAATCTATGAAAGGGGGAACAAAGGGGGAACTAGAGAACCCCAATGAAAGTGAACAAAAAATGACTGGATTCAGCCTGATGCAAAATCCAGCCCTTTTTCACAAGATTCTTGGCTTGAACGAAAAAAATCCACATTCTTTCGTCCAAAAAGCCTTATCTTTGCTTAAATTTCTTGTATTCAACGACTTAAAACTCAAAACCCTTGTTTTCCCTTGAATTCATCATATTCTTTTTTGATTTTGTTAACCTGAGTGTAAGTAAGTTCC
>JAAZKR010000016.1 GCA_012799725.1 Oligosphaeraceae bacterium
CGTTGCTGAATTTTTCAAGCGCTGCAAAGCTCTGACGGGCGGGCGTCCGCTGTTCATGTCGGCTCCGATGCCGCTGAAATACAAAGGACATCCCGCATACAATACCTCATTCGGCCCAATGCCCTGGCTCTATGAGAAATTTTTTGCCGATGGCTCGATTGACGGAGTCATCATGATCGGCAAGAATTTTGAGAACGGCGTTGATTATTCAGACTACTTCACGCCGGAAATCACCGGCGGCAGAAAAATCACCATCGGCATCTTCCGGGAAATGTTCGGGCGTCCTGCAGGGTACGACCTTGCTGCCGACCTGGAAGCGCTGCGCAAGTCCGGCTTGGATGAGGTCGAACTCTACGAAAGCGCCATGCTTACCGGCAATCCGCAATGCTTCCCATTCTTGCGTGGGGACGCCGAGCCAGGCGCGAAAATGGAATGGACATATCATATATGACACTTTTGGCACCTTGGCAAAAAGGGATCCTTTAATGACAAATTCAACAGAAAAAAATGGTTTCCGGTTCTCAGCCGATATCATCGAGACACGGACTGTCTATAAATCCCCCGGCAAATATATTGGCTGGCCGACTATAGCAAAAGCCGGGCCGGAAGAATTGATGATCGTCTTTTCCGGCGATCGGGAATATCACGCGTGCCCATGGGGAAAATCCTTTCTGACACGCAGCTTCGACGGCGGGAATTCCTGGCAGGAACCCGAACTGGTTAATAATACCCCGCTGGATGATCGAGATACGGGACTTCTTGTAACAAAAAAGGGTACATTGATCCTGACCTGGTTTACCAGCCTTGCTTTCGAAGACCCCGATATTATGCGTTTCGTTTTTGAAGACCCTGTAGAAAAAAAACGGGTCATGGACGGCTGGGAAACGCATATCCGCAGCATTACCCATGCAGAACGCGAACAATGGCTGCACAGTTTTATCCGGCGTTCCACCGATAATGGGCATACCTGGGAAGAGCCAATCGCGGTTCCCGTGTCGACACCGCACGGCCCCATCCAGCTTTCCGATGGACGGCTGCTCTACATCGGAAGAAATTTTTATGGAGACCCAAGCTTGCCATTGGAGAAAAGACAGGAGCTGCACCGCAAGCATATCGGCAGGGTGGAAGTGATGGAATCCGTGGACGACGGAATCTCATGGCAGACCATCGGCAGTGTACCGCAAAATGAGGCATATCGTTATGGCTGTGAACCGTACGCCGTGGAATGTTCTGACGGACGCCTGGTCGCTTTTCTACGGGAGACAATCATGGGCGTCACGGAAAGCGAGGATGGAGGGCGTACTTGGAGTATGCCACGCTCCAGTGGGGTGGCGGGATATCCGCCGCATCTTCTCCGCTTGCGAGACGGGCGTATCCTAAACGTTTTCAGCCGGCGGGTTCCTCCTAACGGCCAATATGCCATGTTGAGTGAAGACGATTGCCGCTCCTGGAGCCAGCCAATGCAAATTTCCTTTGCCCCGAATGCAGATCATGGCTATCCTTCAACCGTCGAACTGGACGATGGAACGCTATTAACCGCATATTATGAAATCGATATCCCTGGTGAAAAACCGGCTCTGAAAACAACCAAATGGCAGGTGAAAAATTGAATACAGAAGCCTCTCAACTCAATCTGGCCTTGTTGGCTAA
>JAAZKR010000098.1 GCA_012799725.1 Oligosphaeraceae bacterium
CCAGAAAAAATCTTTCACAAAAAAGAAGATTTTGAGGGAAAGTAGTAATGAAGACGCCGTTCACCAACATGGTGAACGGCATGATCTTCGCAAAACCTTGAAAACAAAAGAATTAGGACTAAAAATCAGCTTTGACTGCTTTTTTTAGGTTCAATGACTTTTCAAAGAACAGAAAGAGCCTGCAATGGAAGTTGGAATACATTTGTCATGCTTGCCGGCGCTGTCTTTTGAGACAGCCATACCGCTGATTGCGGAGGCAGGCTTTACGGCTACCAGTCTTGGGGGCACACCGCACCTGGCAGGCTATGATACGCCAGAAAATCGGTGTAAACTGGAAAGATTGCTCCGCCAGTATCATCTCAGCCTTGATTCAGTGCACGCGCCGTTTCCGGAAGGGGACCGCCTCTTTTCGGAAGATGAATCTGAACGCTTGCACTCGATCGAGTGCTGTTACCTGGCACTGGATGCTGCCGCCGAACTGGATGGCAAGGCTATGGTGATCCACATGATCCAGCCCTATGGCATACCACCCGGCGAAAAACGTGACCGGATGATCGAGCAGGGACGACGCAGCGTCGCAACCCTGGCGGATTATGCCGCTCGACGCAACGTCATACTGGCACTGGAAAATGGCCAGCGCCTGGAATATGATCAAGTGCTTTTCCAGTTGCTCGAGGAATTCCAAGTGCCGCACGTCGGTCTGTGCTATGATTCCGGACATGAAAACGTGCAGGGCACCTGCTTCGAGATACTGGAGCGCTATGGCGACCGTCTGGTAGCATTGCATCTGCATGACAACCACGGAACGGATGCGCATCTGCTGCCTTACGAAGGCAATATCGATTGGGAGAAATTCCGCAAGGCCATGAGGAAACTAGCCTATTCCAAGGCGCTGCTCCTCGAGTCCGGCATGCAACACTCCGCGTTCCAGGACGGCAAGGAATTTCTACGCGAAGCCAAACTGCGCGTCGAACGCCTACAACCATGACCGCTTTCATAGAGACCACTCAGATAAATCTTTGTCAAGGTCTTACGGCACAAACTCTTAAATAGAGCCGCCACTCGATGCCTTGTCCTGAAAATCCGCGTACATCTGTGTAATCTGCGGATAAAATGCTGCCTGAATACTTTGGGACGGGTTAGTTATTTTTGGGAACCGTGCACTGCAATCTATGGGACGGCTGTGATTGCAATATAAGTATTTCAGGAGATTGCGGCGATCTGGGCTTTAATATTGCCTAGTGCAGTTGCTTCGCAGGCCCCTTTGCGAATGGAAGGAAACCGGATTGACAGTTCTTTCATCAGCGGGGCATTATTGATGCCTCCGCCGGTAACAACCAGCTCGCTTTTCTGAAGACCTTGTCCGATGGCCTGGGCATAGCACTCTGCCAGGCTACGGTTGATCACTTTCCCAAAGTCGCCGGGTGTGACCGGAATCTCGGAGTGGTTCCGGTCACACAATTCCTGGATTGCGGCAGGCATATCGGAGGGACTGAATAATTCTTGTGCAGTTGGATCAAAAATTCCTTTACAATCAGATGCGTCCACAGCGGCATCAAAAGCGGCATAGCCGGGAAAAATCCCCTGTTTTTTCCAATGTTGAATGCATTGTTGCTGTAGCCACATTCCTGGAAGCCCGCAGAAAGCAGTCCAGAGATCAGGAAAGATACCCATGGGATGAGTTTCGTCCGGAAAGGGTTTGCTTGTCTCATGCTGATGTCCAAGCATGGCCCAAGTACCCAATGAAAGAAAAAAGGCATCAGGTGCTGAATCAACCGCTAGAAATGCCGCCGCCGTGTCGTGTCCGACCCCAGAAACAACCGGGACTCCCTGAAGAGTTGTCGGAAAGCGTGAATCATTGACCTGACCGATGATTTTTCTGGAAGCGATTTTACCGAGGAAATGAGTAGGGACCTGGAGTTTGTCCAACATCTCGGTATCCCAAGTCTGCGTTTGAATGTTCATCAACTGGGAAGCGGAGGCAAGAGCCCAGTTGGAAACCGCGTTTCCGCACAGTTCGTAATGAATCAGATCAGCGATATGCAGCAATGTTGATGCACGATCAAGCAAGCCGGGTTCCTGCTCTGCCAGAAATTTGAGTTGTGCCAAGGTGGAAATACTGCCTACGTTTTTTCGTCCGATTCGGGATTGTAATTCTTCAGGGGGAATCACGGCGCCGATCTGCTGTGGCATATCGGCAGTGCGCTGCTCCCGGTAACTGACAATTTCGCCGCAGATTTTGCCACTGGTATCCAGGAGAGCAAAATCCTGTGCCCAGGAATCACAACTGATTGACTGTGGCACTGTATCGAGTTTACTGCAAACGCCATGAAAAGCGTTGATCAAATTATGCAACAGGCCTTGATAATCCCAGCAAAGGACGCCATCGACCGATTTCATCAAATGGCTGAAGCGAGCCGCTTCCACCAATCGGATTTCATCTTTTTGCCGGGTTCCGATCATGATTCGCCCGCTGCCGGCGCCAAGGTCAATGGCGATATGGGATTGTGCTTTCATTTTACCGTTGAATCTGTTCTACTTTGCTTTAATCTACTGCACGCCTGCTTTCATTACGTAATATCATAGAAATCAAATTTTTGCCAAAAAGCTAAGCGCTTGAGTTTGGCAAGCTGATTACCGGGCAAGGCTATCAGGTGATGAGTACCTCCGGCCAGGCTGTAACGATCAAGCAATTCCGATACGTTATTTTGACTGTGCAACAGCCAGTAAGGCCGGTCATAATTGGGGAACAGCTCCGCATCCTGAATAGTTCCGGTAAAGGCGATGTAGCGGAAGCCGCCTTTACCGTCGCAAGTCAAGGTAACCAGGGTTGTTTCGCCTGGTTCCAAGGTGAAATACATTCCGCAGTATGGCGGCACGCCCGGCGCCCAGAAATCATGGTGTCGCAATTTGATTTTGCGGTCACGTCGGGCAAAGGCGGGATTGCATTCCTGCATATGTGACATCAGCATGATATCACGCTTGAAATCCACCGTGTAAATTTCCGTGAAATTGGCCATGCCGGCGAGCTGGCGCAAGTGCGCCATTAATGCCGCCCGCAAGGCATCTCCTTCCCCGGCATATCCCATGCCCTCAGCCATCAAACGGTTGATCGCAAAAAAAGGAAGTACGGGGCATCTTGGTTCTTTTATCAGATTGAGAAAATTCATCGTGAAGGCATCGGCCTGATACTTTTTCAGCAAGCCCCGCAGAGCCAGGTATCCGCGCAGGGATTCGAGATGGGTTTCTCGGCTTAATCCAGGGGCGATTTCATAAATATCCAAGTCCTGCTGCCGTAATTCCTCCAATTCATGGTCATCTGAAGCCATGAATTCTTCCCTGAATTCGTCGATTGTCGCAGAGAAAAATTCCGGTCCCCACTGCCGAGTTGCCTGGGCGGCGTCAAATTCAAAGTCTCCCATCCCCTTAAACATGCCACCCAGAGAAACGGTGCGGATTTTTCGTGCCAGACGAGCGGCTCGCGCCGCAATCAAGCAATCAGCCAGCCTGGCATTGCTCGCTTCATCCTGATAATGACCGGTGACCACCGCAAAATCGACGCCGCGCTGGAAGAGTACATTGGTAATGTCCTGAGTTCCCTGCACCGTATGATTCATATTGAGATCATCAGGCAGGTAATCATCATTGATCCGATCAGCAAATTGCGTACTCCATAGGATGATTGGAATGCCGCAATCCTGAACGTATGGGACACTCGTCAGACTGGCTGTGTAGGATAGTGGAGACATCACAATCGCATCAGGTGCCAGACCCGCGAATCCCGCCACAGCTTCCGCCATGTCACTTTCCGTATAGCAGGTGCGCGAATATACGATTTCCGCCAGTTGCGAAAGTTGTTGACACCAACAGTCAAAAACCTTGCCCCAACGCTCCATATACGACGCCATGGCCGTCTGGTATAATTCCAAAGACAAGCCAAGATAAACTACACGCGGTTTCTGCAATGCTTTGAACATCGGTGATCCCTTTCTGCACGATCAGCAAATTCTTTTTTGAAAAGTTTTATTAAATGTACAGAGACAAGAACAGGAACTGAACCGGCCTGGATGATCAATCAGAGAAATCGATAACCCAGATTGTGAATTTGCGTACAGTCCCATCCGCTAAGTAAGACCCTTAAAATTTGCGGCTCTTTTTTAGGTAAAAATTAGGTTGTGGGCATTCATGTTTTTTCTGAAATCGTGTGCATCAATATATCATTTATGATTGAAATCACAAGTAAAAGATAGTTAATTATGACAAAAAAAATCATTTTTAACTAAAAACCATGCTTTTTCTATTGAAAAAATCGTTTCTATGAATATATTAACTTTCGTATTAGAGAGATTTTGCCGCATTTTTTGCATTTGACTGAACAACTCAAAAAGGTTGGTGAAGACAAGATGGATAAACTTCTTTCGGAAATTTATGGGTTGAGCTCGGAGCAGTTGCAGGCCTACAGCGCTCATGTCATGTTGGGCGGCGGTTCTCGCGGCGGCCCGGTTCTGGATCATGGCAAAGGGGTGCGGGTCTGGGACACCGAGGGCAAAGATTACATTGACTGCACCTCGCAAAGTTGGGCTTTGTATCTTGGCTATGCCAATGATGCAATCAATGCGATCATCCGTGAGCATATTGAAAACATGACTCACATTCACCAAGGCTTCGATACTAAGGCTCGTTACTATCTGGCACATAAACTCGCTTCTCTTGCCCCGGCAGGCATGAGCAGGGTATCCTTCACCGTTGGTGGCGGCCCGGCCATTGAGGCAGCTATGAAGATCGCCTTTAAAAATGTTCAGCCCTCCCGGGACTTCGTCACTCTGTTTGACAGCTACCACGGCACCACCCTGGGCACCATGGGCGCTTCATGGATTTCAACTAAATCCATTGGTAAATTTTTTGGTGGCAGCCGTTTTCTCCCGTTGACCCGCCATTTCATCCGGATACCGAATCCGGTAACTTATCGTAATCCTCTTGGTGTTGATACGGAAACATATATCGATATATGTTTGAAAATGACGCGGGAAATTTTTCAGCGCGGAACATCTGGAAAACCTGCTGGAGTCATTGTCGAGACTATCCAAGCCAGCGCCGGCCAGCTGATACTACCACTGCGCTATCTTCAGGAATTGCGCAAAATCTGCGACGAATTTGAAACGTTGCTGATCTATGATGAAATCCAAACATTTGGACGGATCGGGGAAACCTTTGCCGCCAACCATTTCGGGGTTACACCGGATATTATCGTTCTCGGCAAAGGACTGGGGGCCGGGTTGCCGCTGGCGGCAATCATCATATCCGACAAGCTGGAAGGCTTCCAGGGCGACACGGAAGAGCTGCACACCTTTGCCAATCCGACACTTTCGATGATCACTGCCGCCAAACAGCTGGAGATGTTTGAGAATGGAGTCCTGGCGAATTGCCGTGAAATGGGCGCATATCTGGGCAGTCAGCTCCGCGCATTGTCCGCGACTTATCCGGAGATCGGGGATGTCCGCCAACTGGGCATGCATATCGGGGTGGAACTGGTTGACAATCCGGAATCGAAGAACCCATTGGAGAAGGAGGCCGGTGAAATCCGTACGGCCGGATTCCGCCATGGTTTGATCTTGGGCATGGGCGGAGTACGCCACAATGTTCTGAAAATCAAACCTCCATTGATCATCAACCGCGATGAATGCGACGAAATTCTGGAAAAGTTTGCAGCCTCATTACGGGATGTTCTGCGTAAATAAGAAAGGAGCCACAAGCGATGGTGACTTTATCTCTGAAAGGACGACGTACTTTAGTGATCGGTGGCGCTCGAGGTATTGGCGCGGCAATTATCCGGATGGCAGCTTCTAGCGGCAGTGATGTCGCCTGGACCTATTTGGATACGGAGCTTGACCGAAATGCTACGGAAGAATTGGCTGAAGAACTAAGCGCTGCCAGCATACGCGTGTTTCACCGTGCAGTTGACTGCACGGATGAGAACGCTTCCAGGCAGTTTTTCCAAGACCTGGAATCTGCCTGGGGTGGCCTGGAACATCTGGTTTACAGTGCCGGATATACCAGTCCGGCGCCTTTTGAAGATATTGATTTTTCCTCTTGGCGAAAGGTTGTTGACATCAATTTGAATGGCGCTTTTCTAGCTCTCAAACTGGCCATGCCAATGTTGAAAAAAGCAACAAATGCCTCCATCGTCCTGATTGGTTCGGCAGCAATCGTTGCAGGCGGCGGCGGAAGAGCTGACTATGCCTCCGCTAAAGCCGGTCTCGAGGGACTCAACCGGGCTGTGACCAAAGCGTTTGCGCCGTTTGGAATTCGTTGCAATCTGGTACATCCGTCGCTGATCGAGACCGACTTGCTAAAACAAAGACATCCCGACGCTGAAAAGCGAAAACAACTTGCCGCCGAAGTTCCTCTGCGCCGTCTGGGACAACCGGAGGATATTGCTTCCGCAGTCATGTTTTTGCTCTCAGACCTTGCCGCCTATATTACGGCACAGTCAATTTATATTGACGGCGGACGCACTTTCTGCAAATAAGCAGATGCTGCCTGCTTGCAGAAAGCCTCTGTTTCACTAATGATTTCAGAACAAAGAAATTAAAAAGAGCAAGGTCTTGCAATTATGACATTCGCTTCGTATTATTTTTTTGGAAGAAACCAACAACAAAGTATTATACCTTAAATTTAAGCCTGGCAAACATTTTTTAGCGTCCCAGTTTTGGGACGCTAAAATTTTCATTCTATGGGTTGGATCTGTCCTGCAATAACAACTTCATAGGGTACATCTTTGAATGCCTTGTCGGGCTGATCGGTTACCAAATAGTGGATTTCCTGCAGTGTAAGAATCCGGTAACACCCTTTTTTAGTAAATTTGCTATGATCACAAAGTAAAATACGTTTATCCGCACATTGCACCATTGCCTGGCTGATAGCTGCAGAATCCATATCTTGAGAAAACGCGCCGTTATGGGGAATAAAACTGTCACAGCCCAGAATTGCTGCATCGGCATGAAAACTGTTGAAAATCGAAGCCGATAAGGCACCGCAAAAATCCAGATTGTTGATCCGGAACAGTCCCCCTACCAGATGGATGTCTATTCCTTCGGTTCCCCCCCAGGGTTTCAATCACTGCCAAAGCCGGTGTAATTATCCGCAAGGGCTTTATTTCTTTCAATTTCAGCTGTGCCGAAAAATGCCAGCAGGTCGTTCCGCTGTCAATAACAATTGTCATCCCCGGCTTGATCAGATCAGCGGCGGCGGCGGCAATAGCCAGTTTCTGATCGTGTTGTAGCATGCTGCGATGCTCGAATGTGCGTAATACCAGAGATTGCTGAACTGCACAGCGAGCCCCTCCGAATGTACGCACCAGCAAGCCCTCTTTCTCCATATTCAGCAAATCTCGCCGAACCGTCGCCTCCGATGCCCCAGTCAACTTGACCAGTTCTGCCACACTGACTTCAGGGACGTCCTGAAGGTAATTGAAAATTTTCGTCTGTCGCCGCGATGGTGCCCGTCCCATAACAATCCCTATGTTCGTTTAACTATGCTTATGAAAAGCCCGAAGAAATGTTTCAATCAAATTCCATATCCAAGACACAGTCCTGTTGGGTAATATGAACAATGTGCATTCATGGCCCATTGCTCGAAAAAGGAGCCATTCGAGAAATAAGGAGCCGTGCGGATACGATAGAAACTAATGCGAATTTGTTTATTTGCAACTCGGAAGAGTTAGTTTCTCTTGATGAAATTGTATATTTCGTAATCTGTCAGTCATCTGTAGCGCAGCGTGTGGAAGCCTGGAAATTGCATGGGGCGCATGAGACCAATAATCCCCGCTTAAGAACTTTTTTAACCACGAAAACTACAGAAAACGCGGAAAGTTTATCGGGATGCGGTTCTGACAGATGGGATGGCTAGCGGAATCTCGGTCTGTTTTGTTGTTTTCTCCGATTGCTTGGCGTTCTTGGCGCTTCAATGAAGAAGAATTAACCGCCAAGACGCAGACGCCAAGGACGGCTTCGTGGAATAGCGTCGCAGCTGTGATTGTCAAAGCGTTAAATTAAGAGTGTTGGCTCCATGGGTTCCATGCATTGCCACTTTAAATCAGCGCTACAGAAAATTGAGCCATTACAATATTTCAAAGATGAATCCGGAGACTACGCTGATGAACGCTGATTTTAAATGCAATGCTTCTTAATCTGCGACAATCTTCGTAAAAAACTCTTTATTTTTGATTTTTTCAATCATTTTATTAAAAAATACTCTTGTTTTTGCTTGACAAAATCGGGCATGCCCTTATTTTATGGATGATATAATTGTTTTACAATACTGTGACTTTGCTTTGCGATAAAGCCTGTTGTTCAATTTCACCATATAAATTTTCAGGTCACATGAAAAACTTTCCCATTTCTCGTTTTCGCGAGCCCAGTGCCGATTGCACGCCGGGTTATTTCTGGGTGATAAATGATAAGATGGAAAAGGGCGTGCTATTCGAACAATTGCGTGATATGCGCGACCATGGTGTTCGTTCTATCTGTCTGCACCCATCTCCTAAAGAATGGACACCCTGTTCGGGCATGGAACCTGACTATCTTTCGGACGAATACATGGTTATCATCCGCATGATTGTTGAGGAGTGTGAGCGTCTGGGCATGTGTTTTTATCTATATGACGAGGGGGGCTTTCCATCTGGCAGCGCTGCTGGCCGTGTTTTCAACACAAATCCCCATGATTTTGCACAGCAGTTTGTCGTGAAGGCCTCGTACCGGCGGTGTCCGATTCAAGCGTCTTGATCAACCCAATCCGCTTGGCTATCCCAACCTGCTGAATAAAAAAGTTGCCCAATGCTTCATTGAACTCACTCATGAAAAAATGCGTACTTATCTGGGGAAGTACTTTGGCAAAACTATCCTTTACACATTCACCGATGAACCTCGCGTTCCCAGGATGCGTTTTCAGCATGGGCTTAGCTGGTCCGATGATTTCAGCGTGGAATTCAAGAAGCGCAAGGGCTATGCTATTGAGCCTTGGCTTGCTGACATCATAAGTCAGGCGAAAGATTCCGACAGCAAAGAACTCCTCAAATGCCGTATCGATTACCACGATGTTTGTTCGCAACTCTTTGTCGAAAATTATCTACTCCCTCTGCAAAAATGGGCTCGCGCCAATCGACTTCTTTCCGGGGGACATTTTGGCGGGGAAGACAGCCCTGAGGGGAATTTTTTATTTGGCTATGGGCATATTCTTCGCAGCTTGCGTGCCATGGATATGCCCGGCGTTGATGTTATCTGGCGGCAACTTTATCCAAAAACCCGTCCCCCAACTAGAAATGTGCGTGTTGTTCCCAGACGACATGATGGTATTACCACAGGGTCTCGCAGCCATGCTTTCACCAAATATGCCAGTTCCATCGCCCATCAGGCAGGCCGTACCGCCATTCTTTCGGAAACTTTTGCCGTCTATGGGGCTGGCTTGACTCCGGATGTCATGCGGGCGATTACCGATTATCAGCTGCTTCGCGGAGCCAACCGCTTTGTTCTTAGTAATCTTCCCATGTCTCTGGACGGGCCGCGTATGATCACGGGATGCCGTCCTTACTTTGGTCCGACGCATACGCTGTGGAAATACTTTGATCTATACCATATCTACACCGCGCGCATGTGCGAACTGCTTTCTTGCGGGACACCTGATATTCATACCGCATTCTATTTTGATATACGTAGTATCTGGTGCGGTGCAAAAACAATGAAAAAGGCGATAGAAACGCACGAAAAAACCAGCGAAGCGCTTTTGAAACGGCAATGCGATTTTGATTTCATCGATGATGATACTTTGCGTGATGCCAGCATCCGAGGGAAGGAACTTGTTATTGGAAAAATGTCATATGACACGGTCATTATTCCTGAAACCGACTTGATGGATCCGGGTGCTGCCAAAACCCTTGAGGCGTTCCGTCGTGTCGGTGGCAAAGTTCTTTCCCCACAGCAAATCGATGAAGTAAAACCCGTTCTTCTCGTCACCCCATCTACCGATGCGCTCCGGGTCATCAAGCGCCATTGCGGCGAAGAAACTCTCTATTTTATCGCCAATGAAAGTCCACGTCGTCTCAAAGCCACCCTTGCCATACCGGAAACAGGTGATCTGCTTTACTTCGACGCGGAAACCGGCAAGCGCTACACCATCAAGCGAGTCGACAACACCCCCTTAGTCTGGAATTTTGAACCCAACCGCTCAATTGTCCTCGTAGCAGGCTCCAGCCGCAAAGCGGATGGCATCTACCGCAGCTTTCGCACCCGTAAACGTTTGCCTCTTCAGAAAGGGTGGACATTGCAGCCGTGGGCACGCTATTATGTCAGTGAAAAGAAATTTGAAATTGATGACAGCAAAGGCAAAGTGATCCCTGCCGGCCTTGGCGATTGGCGTTCATTCCTGGGAGATGATTTTAGTGGCGAATGTATTTATCGTATTGAGTTCAACGCTCCTTCCAGCAGACCTGCCCGTTTATGCTTAGGCAAGGTCAAATACTCCTGTACGGTTCGGCTCAACGGTGTCATCGTCGGACGCCGGTTCTGGGGCCCCTTTAACTTCGATTTGCCTGCGGGTGTTCTAAAAAAAGGGGAAAACAACCTGGAAATTAGCGTCAGTAATACTTTTGCAAACGCCATTTGCAATGAAAAGACAAGGAAACTCTGGGAAAAGCATTATCCCGAATACATGAAAAACGCAGCCTATGATAAAATAGTACGCTTTTTTGAACCGGACAGCTTTCCCAGTGGTCTTTTTGGCGCCGTGACACTCGACTATATTTCACCCTGCAAGAGCAAGGATTTGTCAATACCATGAAAGCCTTCCAGTCTTGTGAGTTTCGCGACTTTGGACCAGTGCCATGGTGGTGCTGGATGGGACGTCTTGAAAAGAAGGAAATGCTTCGTCAACTTCAATTGATGAAGGATCAAGGGATTGATGAATTTTTCATTTATCCAAGCATGGGCCTTGAATACCCGCATTTCCTTCAGGAATCGTGGTTTGACTATGTGAAATTTGCCATCAGAGAGGCCAAAAAACGCCACATGCGGGTGTGGATTTATGATGACCTGAACTGGCCATCAGGCACAGCGGGCGGATATTTTCTGCGCAAGTTCCCTGAATATCGCATGCGCGCCGTCACCCGGACAGAGACCACACTCCAACCTGGTGAGGACTTCGCTTTGGCACTGAATTTCGAGCCTCTCTCCGTCTTTGTACGCCCCGAAAACCAGCAAAACTGGGAAAAAGTCACACTGGACTCTGAAAATTTTTACCGCAATGAGCGGGATTGTGCTGTGGCTTTACAATGCTTTGAAGTCCAAATCTTCAATTACCACACACTGGGGGCACGCGGTACAACGACCACTTGGAACCAGCAAGGTCTCTGCGATCTCCTCAATCCGGACGCCGTGCGTGCCTGGATGAGCTGCATCCATGATCTCTATTATCAACATTGTGCAGATGAATGCGGCAAAACCCTCCGTGGCTTCTTTTTTGACGAGCCACACTGTATGCCAAATTATGGACAATTGCCGTGGACTCCCGGCTTGGAAACAAAATTTCTAGAACAATATGGTTATGATATCCGGGAACATTTGCATGAATTTTTCGAGGATCTTCCTGGCTCTGAAAAAACCCGTTTCGATTTTTGGTCGCTTTATTCCGATCTTACCAGCGAGTCCTTTGGCAAAACCGTTGCCACATGGTGTACTGAACATAATTTGCTGTCAACCGGACATTGTGTCTATGAGGAAATCACCAATCAGAATTTAAGACTTTACTGGAATGGTGAAATTCATGGGATTCTAAAACATCAGCACATACCCGGCATGGATCTGCTCACGGATAATACTCCTTACCATCTTGGCACCGCTTATCATTGGTATGGAAAAAACGCCGACATGGCACGTACTTTCCTCTTTACCGCCAAACAAGCTTGCTCGACGGCGCGCTATTCAGGTGCAAAACGTGTACTTGCTGAAGCGATGGGCGTCTGCAACCTTAATGCGCCACTGCAACGTGAAAAACTTGTTTTTGACTGGCTTGCCGCATCCGGTGTCAGCATGCTCAATGAAAACTGTATGACTTACACCATTAAAGGCTATAGCAAGCGCACCATCAGCAACAAGGCATGGTCCCAGCCCTGGTTCAGGCTTTATCATCTCTTTGCCGATTATGTTCGCGAAATGTCTGTTTTCGCTTCACAGACCCTCCTTTGCAATGTTGCCGTCTTGACGCCGGAAGTCACAATTCGAGCTTGTACATGGATCACGCCGGACAGGTCCATCGCCGCAAAGGGCGATGTTTCTGAGACCATGATCGCTATCCTTGATCATTTGATGCGGAATCACATTGATTCTGAACTTCTTTTTGAAGATGTTTTTCTTGCCGGCAGCATTCAGGATGGCAACATTCTTGTGCCAAATTCTTCTTTCAGGATTGTGATTCTCCCAAAATGTGTTGTACTGACAGAGGCACTTGCCAATAAACTACTTGAGTTTGCGACTTCTGGCGGAACCATCCTTTGCATCGGCGAACGTCCCAATCGGACGCCGGAAGGCGGTCTGCTCGATTTTACCAGGTTCCCTCTCATCAATGTTGATCAGCTTGCAAAAGCCATCAACAAAGCTGCTGCACAACTCTACTCGATCACTGACAATGGCGAACTTTTCACTGCTCTTCGAGGTTGTAAGGATGCGCCTACCCTCTTTATTGCCAATATGGGAACCTCAGCAACTACTGCGAAACTTGAAACGAATTGTTTGCCAAGTCCCATCTGTGCAAAAATTGTCGGAGAAAACACCGAATGGGCTTTCGAAGGAAACAGCATTCACCTTGAACCGGAACAATCCATCTTCCTTCATTTTGGCAAATCTGCCGGCCAATCTCGTGCGCCTATCAGCTATGGCCCCATGCTCGCCCAAGGCAGTGAATTGACAGGAGAATGGGATTACAGCCTGACACTCCCTAATAATGCCCTTTGTAACTTTGAGCTCGGGCTCACTCCCAATGACGAAATTGAACATCCTGAAAAAATTCGTCTCTGGTTGCCTGTCACCTATGATGGCTGCCATGACCTCGATTTCACCCCTGAAGAATCGCCGGCCTATTGGCTACGCACGAATTTTTTCATTGATGAGCTCTCGGTCATCCCGAATCTTTCCTTGATCGTGGAAGAAGATGAATGCCTTAAGGTCTTTGTCAATGGGACGGAAATCCGGGAATCTTTCCCGTATAATCTGTGGACTCATGAAAACCGAAAATATGACCTTTCAGGAGCTGTACATGTCGGGAAGAATCAAATGATGATCCTCTGCAAGACAAGCCAATGGAATTCCCTTGACAAGCGAACGATCTTTCCTCTGAATTTCATAGAACCCTGCGTGCTTCATGGTAATTTTGCGGTCAAATCAGGGCAGCCGGAGATCCATCTCAAGCCGCTTCCAAAAAACCTTTCTTCGGGGGATGTGGGGCCGCAGGGATTCCCCTGGTATGTTGGTGAGATATTTTACCAGCGGTTCATCACTGCGCAAAAACCTCCGGCATTGACTCTTGCATCACCGAATGCTGGTGGCGTGGAGGTCAGATGCAACGACCAGCTTATCGATAAAAAACTCTGGGGGCCATACCGGTTTGATCTGAGTTCAGCATGGAGACAGGGAAAGAATCTCCTGAGTATCTGTCTTGCGGGTACCCTTGGCAATCTGTTGCCGCGTGCTTATGGTTGTCGCAAGGTTCGTGCCATGCCTCTAGGCCTGAACTCAGTAATTATGCATGAATAAATTGTGCGGCTGCCGCAATCTTGACATCTGTGGACTTGCATTGCCTGTAAATCAGCTTTACCATCACCCGATCCTGCCCATTACTGTTCGATTCTTATGTTTTTCTCCAATTTGTTTTCCGATCATGCGGTTCTTCAACGGGACAGCTCCATTCCGGTTTGGGGTTGGGCAAAACCTGGTGAACGCATCTCCTGTTGTTTCAATAACATCACTTTATCCATAAAAGCAGATGCCACCGGGAAATTTCTGCTACGGTTTCCGCCGATGAAAGCCGGTGGCAGCTACACGCTTGAGGCTTGGAATGAAGACCGCACAGAAACCGTTGTCTCGCATGATTTGACGATCGGTGAAGTCTATCTTGCCGGTGGTCAATCCAACATGGAATTATGTACAAAAGATACTGGTCCATACCGTGAGAAAATACTGTGCGACCTCGAACATACCGGCATCCGCTTTTTTACGGTGCCTAAAACCGCAGAACCAGGTGTTCGAAGCAATCCCGAGGGAAAATGGCAATGCTCCTCGCCCCAGACAGCCGAAAACTTTTCCGCCGTTGCCCTTGTCTTTGCCGGAAAACTGACCAAAACTCTTTGCGTCCCTGTTGGAATCATTTCCAGCAACTGGGGTGGTACGCGTATCGAGTCATGGACCAGCAGAGAAACCTTGATGCGCAATCCTGAATATTATGGCCTCGTCAAACAATATGAATATGAAATTTCACGGTTTGTTCAGTTGGATATAAAGCGTTTGAAAATCCTGCAGGATATTCCTCGGAATCATGACATCAGTAACGAAAAGTTGGATTTTCTCGTAAAACATCGCCCCCTTGTCCGGGAAGATGCGCTTTCCGCGCAGGAATGTCTTTGTGACAATGATTTGGAATCATGGCAAAGCATTTCCATCCCGGGAAGCTGGCTTGCCAACAATCATGCCACTTACGGCTATCTTTGGCTGAAACGACAGATCATCCTGCCCGCACACTGCGCAGGAAAGCCTGCGATCCTTCATCTGGGGGGAATCGACAAGCAGGATATTACCTTTTTTAATGGTCATAAAATAGGGCAAACAGGTACCGGATATCAATCGCAATTTTGGAATAGTGAAAGAACCTATCCCATCCCAGCAGAACTCGTTAAAGAAGGTGTAAATCAAATCGCCATCCGTGCCTTCAGCTATGATCAGGATGGTAGTTGCAATGGCTTGGCTGCGGCATTTTATC
The DNA here is from genome assembly GCA_012799725.1 of Oligosphaeraceae bacterium. Classification (GTDB taxonomy): domain Bacteria; phylum Verrucomicrobiota; class Lentisphaeria; order Oligosphaerales; family Oligosphaeraceae; genus JAAZIY01. Next base: position 15,019 of record JAAZKR010000098.1, read on the forward strand.
TCGAATGCGACGGAAAGAATTTCCCTCTTGCCGGTCAATGGTTTTATAGGCAGGAAATCGCTTATGACTACATTCCATACCATTCGCTCTCCTCGCCCGGTGATGCCCCGCATGGACCCTATATTCTCTACGATAATATGATATATCCGCTCATTCCTTTCGCTTTTCGCGGGGTCATCTGGTATCAGGGTGAATCCAATGCCGGTTTCCCAAAAGACTATGGCAGGCTGATGCAGGATCTTATCCAAGATTGGCGATATCATTTCGGAAATGGTGATTTCAGCTTCTACCAAGTTCAGCTTGCCGGCTTTATGCCTGAACAGGACTTTGATGGCAATGCAAATTGGGCTGCCCTCCGAAATGAGCAATTCAGTGCCTTCAGAAATACCCATAACACAGGACTGGCCATCATCATCGATGCCAGTGATGCCAACAATATCCATCCTATGGATAAAATTACTGTCGGTCAACGCCTTGCAGCCTGGGCCTTGCACAATGATTTCCATATCGGCAGCATCCCTTGCGGACCCCTTTTCCGCACTTACGAACTTGAACCGGAAGCCATCCGTATCTACTTTGACTATGCCCACGGACTCCATTCTCGTGAACCTGAGCTCAATGGCTTTTTCGTTAGCTACGACCGCATCCATTTTGTCCCTGTCAAAGCCAGTATTGACGGCGAAACTGTCCTGCTGCATGTAAATGAAATCATCGCTCCGATTGTATTCCGTTATGCCTGGGCGGACAATCCGGCCCACACGCCGCTTTATAACGGACTAGGCTTTCCCGCATCTCCTTTCTGCAGCAATATGGCTGGACCAGGCAGAACCGCTGCCTTTCCACAATAGCAGGGGTCTGCAATTTCTGATCCTGGAAATCGGCGTCCATCTGCGTAATCTGCAGATAGAATGTGCACGGAACCCTTTTTGGACGCCCTCTAAATGGCAAGGAGAGAGTAATAGAGATCAAACATCGAAAAACTGACTTTCTGCAAAATTGTTTTGCCCCTGTTTTCTTTTTAGCAGCGACTTCTTCAAGTCCTGCCAACATTGCTTCAGAGCGATGCACCGTTAGCCCAACTGATGAAATAAACACAATTTACAAATTAAGGACATGAGTTAACAAACTCTTAACCCGAACAAGGAGAAGACTATGAGCCCCGTTATTCTGAAGCCGTTCATCAACAATGAGTACATTGAATCTAAGACAACAAGTTACACTGAAGTCTATGATCCCAGCCTTGGCGAAGTGATCGCCAAGGCACCACGCTGCACCCGCGACGAAGTCGAAGCGGCTGTCGCCGCTGCGCAAGCTGCGTATCCGGCATGGCGCGATACACCAGTGTTAAAGCGCGCTCAATTGTTTTACCGGTTGAAGGCCCTGATCGATGCCCATTTGGACGAACTGACGATGTTGGTTGCTCGGGAAAATGGCAAGAACTGGCGCGAGGCCGAAGGCGACGTGCTCAAGGCGCGCGAGATGACCGAGCTGGCCTGCGCAATGCCTAATATGCTGCTTGGCGAGAGCCTGATGAACGCCTCGACAGGTTATGACACCATGACCTACCGTGAACCGCTCGGCGTCTTTGCCGGTATCGCTCCATGGAATTTTCCGGCGATGATTCCGATGGGTTGGATGTCCCCGCTGGCGATCATCTGTGGAAACACCTACATCCTGAAAGCTGCCAGTCCAACCCCGATGACCGCATTGCGCATAGCCGATCTTTACCGGGAAGCTGGTTTTCCACCTGGAGTAATCAATGTTGTAACTTGCTCACGCAATGAAGCTGAGATGCTGCTGACCCATCCGACGATCAAGGGCATTACCTTTGTTGGCTCTACTGAGGTCGGCAAGCACGTTTACGCGACTGCCGCCGGTGCCGGCAAGCGCGTCCAAGCGCTCTGCGAAGCAAAAAACCATGCGTTGGTCATGACCGATGCTGATATCACTCGCTCCGCAGCCGGGATCATCAACTCCGCTTTTGGCTGTGCCGGAGAACGTTGCATGGCCCTGCCTGTTGTAGTCGCCGAGGAGCCGATCGCCGACAAGCTGGTCGCAGAACTCGTGCGACTCGCGAAGGGGCTGAAGATCGGAGCTGCTTATAACAAGGATACCATGCTCGGCCCGGTCGTAACGCCCTCTCACTTCAAGTTTGTCACTGACTGGATTGCTAAGGGCGTTGAAGAGGGTGCCGAACTAGTGCTCGATGGGCGCGGCGTGAAAGTTGCCGGTTATGAAAACGGATTTTTCATCGGCCCCACGATCTTCGACAAGGTAACCCCTGAAATGAGCATCGGCCAACGCGAGGTTTTCGGCCCGGTTCTCTGCATCAAACGGGTGAAGTCCTTCGAGGAAGGCCTTGAGCAAATGAATGCGAACCCATTCGGTAATGGTTCGGTAATCTTCACCAGCAGCGGCTACTTTGCGCGTGAATTCGCGTTGCGTACCGACGGCGGTATGGTCGGGGTTAACGTTGGCATCCCGGTTCCGGTCGGCATGTTCTCTTTCACCGGGCACAAGCAGTCCTTCTTCGGCGATCTCCATTGCCACGGCAAGGATTCGTTCCGATTTTTCACGGAGACCAAGACTGTCACTACTCGCTGGTTTGACGAAGAAGAAAAGAAAAACGTGGTTGTAGACACCTGGGACGGGTCTATGAACAAATAATAGGATAAAATAAAAATGAAGAATCATTATCTTTCTTGGTTGGCCGCTGAGAGCGGCAGCGTCTGGTGGAACGATTCCGCAGATAGTGTTGAACTCACGAATGCGTTGGAGAATGGAGCTCAAGGTGTGACTACCAATCCGGTTTTGGTTGCCAGGACATTGTCTGCGACGCCGGAGTATTGGGCGCCGATGATTGCCAAAGCGAAGGATTCCGCCGAGCGGCTCAGAATCGTAACTTGTCATGTTGCAGAACGTTTTATGCCCGTTTATCAAAAGACCAACGGTGCGCAAGGCTATGTCTGCGCGCAGGTTGATCCCGGCAAGGCCTCTGATCGCAAGACAATGTTCGAGCAGGCCAAACGCTATCATGAATGGTCGCCCAACATCGCCGTAAAATTACCCGCGACCGCAGCCGGGCTCGATGTTCTTGAAGAATGCATAGCAATGGGCATCACCGTGACCGCTACGGTGAGTTATACCTTCCCGCAGGTGCTACAGGCGGCATTGCGTCAACGTGCCGGTGCAAAACGTGCAGGCGCCAACGCCGGACGTCTCTTCGCTGTGGTAATGGTTGGCCGCCTGGATGATTTCCTGCGCGATGTTGTTCATGACAGCAAGCTGGATGTCCCCGAAAGCGACATTATCCAAGCCGGCACCGCAGTCATCAAACGTGCGTACCATTACTTCAACGAGCAGAAGTTTGATGCTGTGCTGATGCCCGCCGGAATGCGCGGCGCCTACCATGCGGTAAGCCTCGCCGGAGCGAAGATGTCGATGTCGATCCATCCGACGATCCAGGCAAAGCTTGGAGCGATGGAAGCACCTTATGAAAAGAAAATTGATGAGGAGGTCTCCGCTGAAACAATCGCTAATCTGATGAAGATTCCAGAATTCCAACGCGCTTTTGAGCCGGATGGGATGAACGAAAAAGAATTCATTACTTACGGTGTCGTCCAGAAAACCCTTGCTCAATTCGTTGAAAACTTCATTCGGATTTGACTGATGACAACGAATTTAGGATCATTGGACCGATGAAGCGTTTGGGTGTTTCGAAAAAGAATATATTCGACGGCACAGCACTCAAAAGAATTGAAAATCATTCATAGGAGGTAGAAAATGCGTGGTTTGGTAAAGTTTGCTCCAGGAGTTGGCAATGTTGAAGTTCGTGACCTGCCATATCCGAAAATGCAGGGTCCGGATTGGGTTATCATCAAAATTGCTGCCTGTGGCTTGTGTGCGACTGATGTTCATGTATGGCAAGACACTTTCAATTCATGGCCGCCGGTGGTGTTGGGGCACGAGTTTTCCGGCACAGTCTGCGAAGTCGGCCCTGAAGTTTCGATGGTCAAAATCGGCGACCGTGTGACTGCCGAGCCGAAGACCGGTTCCTGTGGAAAGTGTCCTGCCTGCCGGCAAGGCATGCTTCAACTCTGCCCGACGCGCCGTGCTCCGGGCTGGGGAGTCAATGGCGGCATGACCGAATACATTGCATTACCTGAGAGCCTGCTACACAAGCTGCCGGATAACGTTCCCTTTGATGTTGGAGCGCTTTGCGAGCCGTTGGCAATTGCCATCCATGAAGTGGATGAGCGCGCTAAGGTTGAATGCATGGACAGCGTCGTGATCACCGGTTCCGGCCCGATCGGCATTCTCTGCGCTTTCGTGGCTAAATCCTCCGGCGCATCACAGGTCATCATGTCAGGTCTGAGTCGCAGCGAGGCCATACGCTTCCCTGTCGCTCGCGAGGTCGGTGTCGATGTGATTGTGAATATCGAGCACGAAAATCTGCTGGAGCGAGTCAATGAGCTTACCAATGGGAAAGGGGCTGATCTCATCATCGAGGCCAGCGGCAGCGGAACAGCGATCCGCGATCTGCCGCTGCTGGCACGCACTGGCGGCAGAATCAGCTGTATCGGACTCTGTCCGAAAGACGAGGCGCCATTCCGTTGGAACACCGCGATGCGCAAGATGCTCGATGTGCATTTCAATTTCAGTTCGAGCTACACTGCATGGGACAAGGCTCTGCTGCTGATGGCGCATTCGCGCTACGACATCAGCAAGATCATCACCCATCACGAAAAGATCGAGGATTGGGAACGTGTCTTCAATGACCAGGTCAACGAACGCTCGGTTAAGGCAGTCTTCGAGTTCTAGGAGTTATTATGAATTATCTGCAATGGTTGCATGAAAGCACAGCGACGCGCTGGTGGCATGACTCTGCGATTCCCGCCGAAATCGACGCCGCGTTGAAACTGGGAGCGCTCGGGATCACTACCAATCCGGTGCTGACCTTCAAATCACTGAATACTGTGCCGCAGTTCTGGGCACCACAAATCAAGGATATTCCGCCGGATCTCCACGGGGTGCCGCGTGCCGAAGCACTCCTGCGCGCAATCGCAAGTTACGCGGCGGAAAAACTTCTCCCTATATTCGATCGGACACAGGGGGCACACGGCTACGCTTTCGGGCAACTGAACCCCGACTATGCGGGAGACAGGAAGGCGATGCTCGAACAGGCGCTGCGTTATGCGTCCTGGGCCGAAAACCTTGCAGTGAAACTGCCGACTACGGGTGCTGCGATCCCGGTGATTGAAGAACTGGCAAGCCGTGGGATCGCCATCTGCGCTACGCTAAATTTCTCGGTTTCACAGGCAGTTGCTGTCGCGGACGCATATCAGAGAGGCTGTGAACGTGCCGGCAAGGCGACGCGTCCCTGTTTTGTTGTACAGCAAGGCGGAAGGCTCGAAGACTATTTGCGCATGGTCGCCGCTGACCAGGAACTCGGCATTGATGAGGAGACGATCCTTCAGGCGGGGAACGCTCTCGTCAAAAAAACTATGGCCTGTTTTGCCCAGCGCGGCTACACCGCCAGGATTATGCCGGCCGGGCTACGACAGGTACGTCATCTGACCGAACTTGCCGGCGCACCGCTGGTTTTCTCCCTGCATCCGCGGATCCAAAAGATGGTGCTCGAGGCAGACCCGGAAAAACGGGAACGGTGTATGGAACCTGTAGATGAGAAAGTGATTGCCCGTCTGCGGACAATTCCAGAATTTCGGCGCGCCTACGACGATGATGCATTGCCAACTAGTGAGTTCGTAACCTTCGGTGTAACCCAGAAGACTCTGGCACAGTTCCTTGAAACCGGTTGGAGCCCGCTGGAAAACTTTGGCTCCAAGGCAACCTCGAAGCGTTGGACGTAGGTAACCTGCAATACGGACGGGACACAGACAGAAAGGCCATTGTCTAGGTTCCCTGTACATGCCTTTCTGAAAAACAAAATTATGGCGCAGTAGTGCTGCATAGTGCAGGAATTTTACAGAAAAACAGATCCTCTATATTTAATTTGACTTTTTAAATCAAAAAAAAGAAGTTTTCTGCTTGACAAAATCATTTTTTCGGATAAATTGTATTTGCATTTGTGCACAGATGTTTTTTTGCTGTAATACTGAATGCTACGCTGGTGCAACGATTCTTTTTCAAGTCGAGTCCAGAATATAATTTTACAGAAATCTGTGGGGGAAATAATGGTAGAATTACTTGAAAAGATTTACAGTTTGACAGATAAGGAAATGGAAGAATGTGCTGGGCACCTGATGTTGGGTGGGGGCACTCGTGGCGGCCCGATTCTGGATCACGGGAAAGGGGTCCGTGTCTGGGATACCTCTGGTAAGGACTATATCGATTGCACCAGTCAAAGTTGGGCACTCCTTCTGGGCTATGCGAATGATGAGATCAACGAGATCATCCGCGAGCACAGCACCAAGATGACGCACATCCACCAGGGCTTTGATAATAAAGTGCGTTTCTATCTGGCTCGCGAGCTTGCGCGCAGGGCTCCTGCAGGAATGAACCGGGTGTCATTCACGGTCGGGGGCGGTCCCGCGATTGAGGCGGCAATGAAAATTGCTTTCAAAAATGTACAGCCCTCGCGTGAATTCGTTACGCTGTTTGACAGTTACCACGGTTCTACGCTGGGCTCCATGGGCGCCTCTTGGATTTCCACAAAAAGCGCCGGAAAATTCTATGGCGGCAGTCGATTTCTGCCCTTAACCCGGACTTTCGTCCGCATCCCCAATCCCGTCACCTACCGCAATCCACTGGGGGTCTCGACAGAGGAATACATTGACATCTGCCTGACAATGACGCGTGAAATTTTCCAGCGCGGGGTATCAGGGAAGCCAGCCGGCGTCATCGTCGAGCCTATTCAGGCCAGTGCAGGTCAGCTTATCCTCCCCAAGAGGTACCTCCAGGGTCTCCGAGAAATCTGTGATGAATTTGAAACCTTGTTGATTTTTGACGAAATACAAACTTTCGGTCGTATCGGCGAAACTTTCGCGGCAAACTATTTCGGGGTTATTCCGGATATCATCTGTCTCGGCAAGTCTTTCGGTGCAGGGCTACCTCTTGCCGGCATTATTATCTCGGACAAGCTGAAAGGCTTCGAACCGGATTCCGAGGAGCTGCACACATTTGCCAACCCGACGCTCTCCATGGCCTGTGCCTGCAAACAGCTGGAAATGTTCGACAATGGAGTGTTAGCCAATGGGCGAACGATGGGCAAGTACCTGGGCGACAAGCTGAAGGAACTTCAAAAAACCTATCCGCAGCTTGGCGACATCCGCCAAGTCGGTATGCATATCGGTGTAGAAATCACCGATGAGAAGATGAGACCCCTTGCCGAGGAGGCAGGCCTCATTCGCAAATTCGGCTTCAAGCACGGTATCATCCTGGGTACCGGCGGCGTCCGTAAAAACGTGCTGAAAGTGAAACCCCCGCTGATTATCAATCAAGCTGAATGTGATGAGATCATCGAAAAATTCAAGGCATCCATCAAGGAGGTATTTGGATAACAATAGAGCGCCCCCATTGGAACTGCATGGCATTATGGGGCTTATACATTACATGAAGTTTGCCTCCCTTTGGGCGCAAACTCGTTATTCCACTGGAAAAGACGCCTTTCCTCAATAAAGATTTAATCGAATAATTTGAAAAATGTTCACTATGCAGTGATCTTGGGGGAATTTGTGGCAACCTCCCTTTTTCATGGCAGATTCAGGCATGAAATAAAGTTACGTAAAAAAGCCGTAACCATACGAAGGAGATCATATATGAGCAAGCGGTCTGTTTTTTCGTATTTTCTGCTATGTTTGTTATCGATCGCTTGTAGGGCGGATATTGTATTTGACAGCAATACTACTCCTGCTCCATTCCTCCGTCCTGGCTTGAGTACGCCCAAAGATATTGATATGCGGGGGAACTGGTCTTTCCAAAATGGCATCGGCAGGAATCCAGGGGTTTTCTGCATTTTCAGCAAGCCCATTCCGGTGGACCCCGCAAAAAACTATATTCTTTCAGGGGAATTCCGAATTCTCAACGCCCAATCTCCCATAAAAGGTTTCAATTTTGCCTTTCAGCCACGGGATGCAGCAAACAAGAGTATCTTTGTTCATGAAGTCTTTGTTGTGCCCGATTCCCCGATTGGCATACTTGCAGACGATGTTCTGGATGGGGACACGGAGATTTTCGTTGAAGGTGTTTCATGGGAAATACCCTATGCCCATTGGGTGGTTGCGTTTGATGTGAAGGAGGATATGAGCGATCTCCCCAATCGCAACTGTTCTCCCAGAATTATCATGGAAAGCAGTGTGCTGCGGGAAAATGTCTTGCAGCTTCAATTCAGCCGCCCGTTGCAGGGTTCGTATCCCAAGGGAACAAAAGTCCGGCTGCATTCCGATGGTCCTACATATCAATACGTGGCACAGGGTGCGCAACCCGGAGAAGAATGGGTTAAATGGAGTGGAGTGATCCGGGGAATGCATCCTGCCGGAAAGATTGGTCCGGACAAATGGTATCAGGGTACAAAATCTGCCAATATCATTTTTCGTTGTTTCGATGCCGGAATGACAGGTGCGACTTTCGAATTCCGAAACATTCAAGTAGAAGAAAACATCCCATGAAAAAGCTTCTTCGCATTAGCCTTATCTTTATGGCTTTTGAGTCCCTTTGGGCTGCTCCGCAAGAATGGAGATGTTCCACAGGGGGCGTTGTGCAGGAGGGGAGGGTCATTCTGAGTTCTTCCGACGCCCCAAGAGATTTCACCGCACGGCGCAGTCTCTTCTGGAAAGTGGAACCGGGGCTGGATTATACCGTTACAGTGCGGATTACGAATGAACTCACAGCAGGGCAGGTGGTCTTGGAACTCCACTCCTTCAGCGGCTACGATGGCACTCCTGCTTCTGTTCGGCAAATGAAAAAAATCAGTGTCATTCCTGCGGGTAGAGCTCAGGCGGGAGAAAGCAGCGGTCAACGTACCTGGATATGCAGTCTGACAGTTCCTTCGGAAGTCACGGCACTGCAAGCACGCGTCACCGCGACCGAGATAACCGGTAAATTTACCTTTGAAAAAGCAGCCTTAACTCAGGGGGACAATACCCTTGCAATTCCCATGCTTATGTCATTGCCGGAGTTGAATGGCAAACTGGATCCGGAGTTTGCCGCCAAGGCATTGACCCTGAAAGATTTTTTGGCGTATCCCCTCAAGGATCAAGGTTTGGACGACGAACAGACCGAGGGGTACCTTGCCATGTCCAATACAGACCTTTTTGCCACTTTCCTAATGAAACAAACGCCGGGCATTGCCTGGGTGGGCGAGCAACGCACCAGGGATCATCATGCCATGTGGCGGGATGATTCCATTGAATTCTTCATCACCCATGTCGGTGGCAATCGCCCTCTGTATCTGATTATCATCAATACTTTAGGCTGTATATATGACAGTATGAATGAAGGAACCCAGTGGGATGCCGACCTCGAGACGGCTGCTTCTCATCAAGAGGATGGAACCGCTATCATCCAATTCCGGATGCCGCTTCGCAATTTGGGATTTATTCCTGGCACGGACGACAATATCGTGGACCCACTTTGGCGGATCAATGTGCGGCGAAACCACGCAAAATGCGCAGACCGACTCTGCGAACGCCAATCCACTTTGGCACCTATCCGGGAAACATTCGATTTTCCCCGCTATCTGCGGATTCGCCGACAGGAAAAGGCGAATCCCATCACCTATTCGGCGAATTTATATACTGAAGCCGGCCTGGTGGCCAGAGAGAAACAAGAACGGTTTTGGAAAGTAAAGAAACCTCAGTTCCAAGAGCTGTTATCTGATCAGAAACCGCCGCTATACGGAGAAGGTGCTATCTTCTGGTACCATCCCTTTGACCCAGCCATGCTTCCCTTTGCCTTGCAGCATGGTCTCCGCTGGAGTCAGGAGGATTTCGGGAAGATTTTTGCAGAAAAAAAGCTTCATCTGTTTGCTGTCTATGATATTATGGTAGATTGGGCGGATGTTGCTACGACCAAGCCCGGTTGTGGCGCTGTTATCCATGCACCTGTCTGGCTGGATGATTGGACATTTCCTGAAGACCCAAAGATACGCAAAAAAGTAGTTGATACTCTACAAAAATCTATTCAAGATCGTCCTGGAATGGTCTGGTGTGTTACGCCGGGCGATGAATTGGTTGTCCATTTTCAGATCATCATTATGCGTAGAGCAAACGATCCCGCCTATGTCAAGAACCATCCTGCCTTTGCGAAGATGCTGGAGATCATTAAGCGTGATTACGGCTTTGGAAAATACGGCGTTCCGGAGCAAGGTGAAGGGAATCCCTTTGCCTTACTGGCGCTTCGTCGCTTTATGTCGGATCAATGTCTTCTTCTCCAGCATGACATCAAGCAGATGTTGTTGACACATGAAAAGGAGACGGGGGAGAAAATACTTCTTCTTGCTCAGGATCCCATAGGGTATACACCTGATGAATATATCAGTCGGCTTGCCAGAGAATGCGATATTATGACCCTGCAGAATGGCCCTGCCCATCATCCGCATCGTCAACTTATCGCGTTCCGAACCCAGTTGGTTCGAGACTTAAGCCAACGCCCCGTCTGGCCATGTACCCATGTTGAATCTTACTTGGGACACTATTCACCCGAGGAAGTTGTCCTTGCTTACAGTGAAGCGGTTCGCGGAGGCGCCACCGGTTTCCAGATTTTTGATTCAGACACAAGAGGAAAGATAGCCAAAAGTGGTGATACGCGCATCTGTTACTATGGGCATCGCGCCCGTTGGGACGCAATGATTGACACTGCTAATCTGGTGCGAAGCTTGAACACCCTGAAATTTCCTGAACCATCCTTTGGATTTTTCTATTCGTCCGATACTCAATACAGCACTCCCGCCTACGACGTCATCCCGCCCGAAATCGCCTACAATATCGCCGGTCCGGGCGCCGGAGCCTATTTCCGTATTTTTGATGATATCCAGTTAGAAGACAATGATGTCAAGCTGGAAGACTGGCGGCTTGTTTTTTTGCCCGATGCCTCCGTTGAAAGAGAAGCTGTCTCCCGAAAATTTCTGGATTATGTGAAAAATGGCGGAACCGTTTTCTGCTTTGACCCGCTGGTTTTCTCTCATGGAATTGATGGGACAGACACCTCCTCTATTCGACAGGAGTTATTCGGAACTAAGACAATCGCTCAAAAGCATAGTGGGGCTATCACTCTGAATTTGGAGCATCCTTTCTGGAACGGGCAGACCACGCCACAACTGCCTTTATTCCAATCGGACACTCATCTGGAATGTCTGCCTGGAACGGAAACTCTGGCAACTTTTGCCGATGGAATGCCTGCCATTACACTGAAAACCTTCCCAGGCGGCGGGAAGGCGCTTCTTTTCGGCTTTTCCATCGGCAAGGTAGAACCCGTACAGAATCAGAGCGCCTGGCATAACTGCTTCCGGGCAATTTTTAAAAACCTAAACATTCCTGTGGATGAGCCAATCTGGAATTTTTCTATTCCCGTGCCCGAAGAATATCTGACCGTCAAACCAACTTTACCCACACGGCAGTGCCTGACAGGTAATTATTTCTTCTGGTTCGACAACACCCCACAGAAACTGGGGAATGCTTCCCTCCCCGGGGCAACCTATACGCTCACTTTGCCTCCGGACTCCGATCAAACCGGCACTGTCACCTTCCCATTTGAGACTGGAAATCTGACCAACCGCCTGGCATCTTTGCTTGTTCCAAATATTCATCTTGCGGATAATCGTCCGCTGATCCGTGCCGGGAAACTGCACATGGGCATGTTCGTGGATACTTGGAAGAATACCGATGCTTTCGAAGTGCGCTTCCATTTTCCACAACCCGTTACTGTAGAGCAGCTTCGCATCTACTTCAGCAATATCCTGCCTGACTATCAGGTGTCTTGTGACGGAGGGAGGACTTTTATTCAGGGGCAGGGACAAAAGACCCAACCATTGTCAGATGAAATCCTTGCGCTGTTTGAGGCCAACAATCAGGAACCTGACATCAATATCATGCTGAACTGCAGAGCCGGTGTGGGGGAAGCCGAACTGGAAATTCCGGCACAGGTCACTTCAGAAGTCATTCTGAAATTCGCACAGCGCCCCGCAGGGGAAAAGATGGTTTTGTCGGAAATTGAAATCTGGGGAAGAAAATAATATCGTCAAGCATCCTCTGGGCAGGATGCAAAAAAACTTTCATATAGATGCTTTCGTTTTTACATCGCCTCTCTAAAAAATCGGAGAAACAATGAAAAAGTACTCTGCCTTTCGCGAATTTGGTCCCTGTCCCTGGTGGGTCTGGAATGGAACCATGGAAAAGGGAGAAATGTTGAATCAACTGGAGGCATTGAAAGCCGCTGGAATCGATGAATTCTTCATTTACGGCGAACAGGGGCTTTCTCTAAATTTCCTTGAAGATGACTGGTTTGAAATGGTTGCCTGGATAGTTGGCGAAGCCAAGAAGCGTAATATGCATGTGTGGATTTACGATGATCTTAATTGGCCCAGTGGCACCGCCAACGGAAAGATGGTGCGGGAACATCCCGAATACCGTTCCCGTTCTATCCAAGGACGAAAACTGAATCTGCCGGCAGGAGATCAGTTCTTCTTTAATGAAACCTACGCACCGGAAGGCGTTTTCATGCGTCCAGCAGGCACAAAGAAATGGCTTCCCATACAGCTGCAAAATTTGAGCTGGACGAACAATACGGGCAAAGAAGTCGAGCTTTTCTATACTTCTATCCGTTTCTACAATTTCCCGATGATGACCAGTTGCGACGCCAACAATTCACATGCCTATCGTGGATATTGTGATCTCCTGAATCCGGACGCGGTAAAATGCTGGATGAGCTACATTCATGAAAAATACTTTGCGCTCTTTCCCGAAGAGTTCGGAAAAACCGTTCGAGGTTTTTTCTTCGACGAGCCATTCACCATGCATTACCAGTATGTCCCCGGATATATGTATCTCCCTTGGACACCGAAACTTTATGGGAAATTCAAGAAACGTTATGGCTACGATATGCGGGATTGCCTTCCAGAATTGTTCTATGAGGTGGATGCCAAGGCCTATCCGAATGCCGAGCAGGTTCGCCATGATTTTTGGACCCTTGTGACTGAAATCAGCACAACGGCATTCAGCAAGACCATAGCGGACTGGTGTGCCGCCCACGGCGTGCAGTCCACCGGACACTGCGTTGGAGAGGAAATCACGAATCAGAGATTCCGCTTGCTCTTCAATGGAGAGGTACATCAGCACCTGAAATACCACCAGATACCCGGAATGGATTTGCTGACCGACAACACTCCATATCGTCTGGACCGTACAGCGCACTGGTATGGAATTGCCCCCGGTACCGAGCGGGTTTTTACCTTGACGGCAAAACAGGCCTGTTCCACCGCTCGCTATTCGGGCGCGAAACGGGTGTTGGCTGAAGCCATGGGTGTCAATCAGCCGAATACCGGCTTGAATCGGGAGAAAGTATCCTACGACTGGCTGGCCGGCTGTGGCATCAGTATGCTGAACGAAAATGCATTTTGCTATTCGGTGAAGGGATATCACAAACAGGCACTCGGCAACAAGGCTTGGTCACAACCCTGGATAAAACACTATTCCATTTTTTCAGAATATATCCGCACGATGAGCCGGTTCGCATCCGAACCTCTACAGGCAAAAACCTGCGTTTTTGTTCCGGAAAGTACAATTCGAGCCTGCACACCTGCCGCTTTTGATTCTCAAATCATTCCGGACGGCGTAGTTACAGAACCATTTCTGGCAACTATGGATGCCCTCTTGCGAAATCACGTAGATTTCGAGCTGATGTTCGAGGATGTCCTTCTGGATTCTTCGGTCAACAAAGGAATCCTATTTGCACCCAACAGCGAATTTACCACAATTATTGTTCCACAAAGTCCTTTCCTACCGCAGGAATTGGCTGAGAAACTCCACGCCTTTGCCCAAAGCGGTGGCCGGTTGATTTTTGTGGGGACACGCCCAAAGCGCGGTGCCGAAAAAATGCCCGATTTTTCATCCTGCCCTATGCTGGATAACGCAGCAAAGGATTTTGCCCGGAAACTAACTCAAGATATCGAGCGGAAATATCGGCTGATCGGTAAGGAAGCCCGTGATGTTTTTGCAGCCTTGCGCGGTAAAACCCTGCTTCTGTCCAATCAAAGTGAAAAGAAAGTATGCTTTAAACTGAAGACGGATTTGCGTGCTCCTATTCATGCGGTTACCCCCGGTGATGATGATGCCCAGTGGGAATTCAAAGGAGAGGATGTAGTACTTGAACCCGAGCAATCTCTTCTGTTGACTTCCGGTAAGGTGGCTAAAGGAAACCCCTCAATTTCCTATCAGATTTCATCCGATGGAGTAAAGCTGCCTGGTACTAAATGGGCATATGAATTGAACAAACCCAACAATGCAAGACCTTGCTTTGAAATTGGATTGGCACCAAACGGAGAAAAATTTGCAGAGGTGAAATGCTGGATTCCATGCGGCCGTGACGGCAGGCATGGCCTGGATTTCTCGCTTGAGGAATGCGCAGAATATTGGGTACGGGGAGAATTTACAGCACAGGCCATGCCTGACAGCCTCGCCCTTATTGTCGATACGGATGATTTTGACAAGGTTATTCTCAATGGTAAGGAAATCCCCCGCTCGAAGCCATGTTTTCTCTGGGGACATGAGAACCATCAGTTTGATCTGACAAAAGCTGTAAAAGAAGGTACGAACAGCCTTGTTATCCACGCCCGAACCAGCGAATACGCAGCACGCAGAATTTCCATGTTTCACACCAATGAAATGCTGGAACCAATAGTCCTTCAGGGTGATTTTGCTGTCCAATATCAAGAGCGCAATATGCTCCTGGTACCTTTGCCAAAATCACTTGCTTATGGAGACCTTTGCCTGCAAGGACTGGAAAATTACCTTGGGGATGTCATTCTCAAGATGCAAGTTGCCGGCAGAGAGAAACCCCGGGGGATTTTCCTCC
>JAAZKR010000099.1 GCA_012799725.1 Oligosphaeraceae bacterium
AAAACCATCGGAAAAAGCAAAATGAGTACCAAAGCAAAAATCAAGTCCGGACAACCCGTATATATGGTGAAAGTTCACTATCAGGATCCGGCTCTTTATGAACTGGTCGGCCTGTTGGGCTATGATTGCGTATGGATATGCAACGAGCACGTGGGCATAGACTCTTCTAAGATGGACGGCATCATCAGGGCCTGCCGCATCTCCGGCATGGACGCAGTTATACGCATCAAGCCGGCAAATTACCAACCCATGCTGCACGTGCTGGAATTCGGCGCAAAGGGAATCATGCTGCCCAGGGCGCAAAATGCCCGGGAAGTGCAAAAAGTGGTCGATGACATGAAATTCTATCCGGAAGGCCGCCGGGGCCTGGACGGCGTGAATGCCGAAGCCGCCTATGGACTTATCCCCTTGCAGAAATATCTTGAAAAGTCCAATGCTGAAAACTTCCTGATCGTCCAAATAGAAGACCCGGAGGCACTGCCACATATAGATGACATAGCCGCCATTCCGGGTGTCGACGTGGTTTTTGTCGGGCCGGGTGATCTTTCCATGAATTTGGGCATAGCCGGAGAGTTTGAGCATCCGCAGATGCTGGAGGTCTATGACCGGGTAGTAGCGGCCTGTAAGAAATACGGCAAAGCCGCCGGCATACCCTGCGCGCCAGATAAGCTGCCTCAATATATGGAGCGCGGCTTTCGCTTTTTCGCCGGCGGTGCTGACTACCACTTCATCCGCTCAGGATATACTGATCTGCGCCACAAATTAGAACAGCTGGGATTTCCATTGAGACAATCTCCGTTGGCTGAGTGAAAAATCTGCGGGCGGGTTCCACGACAACATGGCAGAGCTTGTCATGAAGATAGACGAAAAAAAATTCAGCCGATTTCTGAAAAAAACAATCTCTGGTGCTTTCTCAATCAAGTTTGAAAAGGAGCTGCATGGACGAGAGCTGCTCACGGCGTTCTGTCCGCATATGCATAATAACTGGGAACTGAAATTTGTTCCGTCAGAGTTGCCTGAGGAGAACTGCTGCATCACTCTGATTCCACCCAGACGCGTACACGCTGCCACACCGGATTTTATTTTTTCGGTTGAGATCAGTCATTATCGTTTGCGCATAGGACATTTGAACAATCCTAACTGCTTGTTTTTTTCTGTCAATGATGAAAATTTCAAGATCAATACCCTGCCCGAGCTACTAGATGTCTTACGCAAGATCGGCGATGACAAGCGTCTCGCTGTCACTCAGGAAAAGCTCATGTCTGCCATACTTCAGCATTTGCTTGATCTGCTGGAATTGCTTAAACGTTCCGTTGACATGCGTGGCAGCTTTAATGCGTTGAATAAAGCCTTGGAATACATTCAGCACAATTATTATATCTCCGGCATAGGAGTCAAGGACATTGCAGATTTTGCCGGGGTTTCTGCCCAATACCTGAATCGCATCTGTATGGTGGAACAAGGTGCCAGTCTGCGACAACTTCTGGTCAAAGAACGTCTGACAAAAGCACGTGAACTTTTGCAGAAAAACAAGTACTACATCAAAGAGATCGCGCGGCTCACTGGCTGGAACTGCCCAGCTTACTTTTCGAATTGCTTCCGCAAACACTATGGCTGTTACCCCACGCAAATAAATGATTGTACAAAGTAACAGCCAGGCCATAAGACAGTAAATACCGTAGGCATGAGGAGAAAGTCTACAAAAACACAGAAGAAAATCTATAATGGACTTACACATGACAAATGACAAACCACACACGCAAGCTCTACCGCTTAGTTTGGAATCTCCCATTAGGCTGGGAATGATGGGCATGACAGCCGGCAATGGACATCCTTACTCCTGGAGCGCCATTGTCAACGGCTTTTGCCTTGACGAATTCAAACAACTTTGCCCATTTCCAGGCATTATAGAGTATCTGAGCAAAGAGAAGGAAACGCAGAAAATTTCTGGAGTACAAGTGACTCACGTCTATTGTAACCAGCTTGAAGACGCCGAAAAAGTGGCGCGATGCGCCATGATTCCAAATGTAGTCGATGCACCGGAAAAAATGCTTGGACAAATCGATGCGCTGATCATAGCTACGGATATAGGCAGTGAACACGTTGAGCGTGCCAGACCCTTTGTTGAAGCCGGATTGCCGCTTTTCATTGACAAGCCGCTCTGCGACAACCGAGCCGATCTGCAATTTTTCACACGCCTGGTGGAACAAGGCTACCCCATCATGTCATCCAGCTCCATGCGTTATTGCAAAGAGCTGCGGCCTTATCATGGCAACTGTTCCGAACTGGGTTCGCTGCGACACGTATTTGTCCCCATGGCAAAACAATGGGAAACTTACGGCATACATGCTTTGGAGGCAATCTATCCTATCATGGGACCGGGATTTGTTTCAATTCAAAGCCTGGGAGAGGCTAACGCACGAGTACTGCTGCTCAAGCATCGCAGCGGCTGCCTGGCCACTATAGCCAGCATCTATGACCTGCGCTATGGCGGCGCCATCTGCCTGGGAGGCACGCATGGACACAAACTGTTGCAAACAAGCGACACATATCAGGCTTTCAGAGATCAACTGCTGGACTTTATCGGCTTCCTGCGCAGCGGGATCAGACCTTACCCCTTTAGCGAAACTGAAGAGCTTATGCGCCTGATTATAGGCGGCATAGAAAGTCAACAACAAGGCAACATCGAGGTGCTCATATGAATGTCATGCAGAGTTTTTCATTAGAAAACAAATCCGCCCTAGTCACCGGCGGCGCAGGGCGCTACGGTAAACAAATCAGCGAAGCCCTGGCAGAAGCCGGCGCATTGGTCTATATAGCCTCGCGTGATCTGGCGCGCTGCGAAGAATTTGCAGCTGAACTGCGTGGGCGCGGCCTGCAAGCTAAGGCTCTGCAGCTGGACCTGGCCAGCGAAGAGTCCATGCAACAGGTCATGAAAGAAATCGAGGATGACAGCGGCGGCTTGGACATACTGGTCAACAACGCCGTCATACGCTGCGCCCTGAATGGCTGGGATCAGACTTTGGAGGCCTTTGACCGTTCCTTGCATGTAAATGCATCAGCTCTGTTCTATTTGACCAATCTTGCCGCCAAGCAGATGCGGCAACGCGGCGGCGGCTCCATTATCAATATCGGCTCCATGATGGGCTTGGTAGGCATAGAGACGGATAACTACCAAGGCACTGACATGAACCCCAACCCCTCGCCTATCTACTTTTATGAAAAAGGTGGCATGGTCAACTTCACGCGTTTCGCGGCAAGTTGCTTTGGCAAGCATAATATCAGGGTAAACTGCATACATCCAGGAGGTTTGCAAGAAGATACACTGCCAGCAGCTTTTGTCGCAAATTATAGCAGGCGTACGCAGCTGGGACGTTTGGGCAATCAAAACGATCTGAAAGGAATAGTGGTTTTGCTCGCTTCGCAGGCTTCCAGCTATATCACTGGCACAAATATTCCTGTAGATGGAGGTTACACAGCTAAATGAATACATCAAAACTCATGTTAGGCACCGTGCAATTTGGCCTGAAATACGGCATTGCAAACCAAGGTGGACAAGTACCATACGAGCAAGTGCTGGAAATACTGGCCTACGCACACCAAAATGGCATACAGTATCTGGATACCGCTGCTGAATATGGCAATGCCGAAGAGGTATTGGGACGGGCTCTGAAAGAGCTGAAAATCGACTTCAACATCGTGACAAAAATCCCACTGCTGCCAGAGGAAGCCGACAGCGTGGGGGCATTTATCAGCTCCAAGTTGCAGCGTTCCATGGAGCTCCTGGGTCGCTCAAGCCTCTATGGTTGCCTATTTCATAAGGAACAGAACTGCATATATGCTGCCGAGCTGTTGAAAATGCAAAGCAAAGGACTGCTGCAGCACTGTGGGGTTTCGCTGGATAGCCTGGCGCATCCAGCACTTGCCCCGGAATTTGATCTTGTGCAGCTGCCTTATAATATTCTTGACCGGCGCTTCGAGTACATACTGCAAAAGCCCGGCCTGAAAAAATGCGTCCGCAGTGCTTTTATGCAGGGTCTGCTCCTCATGGAGCATATTCCTGAGCATTTGCAGGAGTTACAGCCAGTCAGGCAGCGCTTTGAGGCGATACGCCATGAAAGCGGCTTGAGCAGGCAGGAATTTTATATGCTTTACGTGCTAAGCAAGCCCGAAGTAGACTTTTTAGTCTTCGGTGTGGATAGCCTGGCGCAACTGAAACAAAACATTGCCATAGCGAAAATGCCACCGCTGCCGGAAAGCATAATGCAACAAATCGAAACGTTGCGCATGGACTTGCCAGAAAAACTGCTCAGACCGATGCTGTGGAAGACCCTGATTGCCAATTAATGTAAAAACCTGGATTGGGGCACACAACCCAAGTTTTCCACAAAAAACTTGGGTGAGCCGGTGTTCACACCACACACAAACGAGACGCGGCCGTCTGGTCAGTCTGATCATTTTGAACTTTTGGTTTACAGGCTGTAAGGACGGCCTATAGTCCCTCCTATCCCGGTTTACACTTCAGATTTGTTGCAGCGTCTTACAGATAAAGGCCTTGACTTTCTCTTTGTCGGCCTCGATGATGGTTTTACGCAAGGGCTTGCCCTTAAGTTTTTCCAGCTCCGGATGTCTGCCAATTTGTTCGTCATGCAATGCGGTTTTGAGAGCTTCCGGGAACTTGCCTGGATGTGCAGTAGCCAAGCAGATGGTGGGTGTGTCCTGGCACAGGAATCTTTCTGCAACGCTGACTCCTACGGCGCTATGCGGATCCAAGACATAGCCGTTGTTTTGGTAATAACGCTTAATACATTCCAGCGTTTCGGCATCATTGCCTGAACCGGCCTCAAAATCAGGATCCTTTCCGGGTAACTGCAAGCGTTGTTCAGCTGCGAATTGCCGCATGAGTTTGCTTACCTCTGCCGGTTTTTCAGCGCAGCGATAGTACAAATAGCGTTCGAAATTACTGGCCACCTGTATGTCCATGCTGGGGCTCAAAGTGACGTTTACCTGACCACGGCTATACTCGCCGCTATTGAAAAAGCGGCTTAAAATATCGTTTTGATTACTTGCCAAGATAAGTCGCTCTATGGGCGCCCCCATGCGCTTGGCAATATAGCCGGCAAAAATATCGCCGAAATTGCCGGTAGGCACCGCAACCTGAAAGCGCTGCGGCTGCTCATATTTTTCCTGTACTCTAAAACAAGCCCAAAAATAGTAAACGATCTGAGCCAGGATGCGCGCCCAATTCACCGAATTTACCGCCCCTAGACTATATTGTTTTTTGAAATCCAATTCGGCAAAGATTTCTTTGATGATACGTTGTCCATCGTCAAAGCTACCCTTGATTGCCAGACAATGTACATTTGCATCAGGCACGGTAGCCATTTGCAGTTCCTGCAATGCGCTGACCCTGCCTTCC
Organism: Oligosphaeraceae bacterium; assembly: GCA_012799725.1. GTDB lineage: Bacteria > Verrucomicrobiota > Lentisphaeria > Oligosphaerales > Oligosphaeraceae > JAAZIY01. Next base: position 5,420 of record JAAZKR010000099.1, read on the forward strand.
GGATAGAGTATGAATATATTTATGTTCTTCTTGCCGCGCACACCGTAAATGGCCGCACTGCCGGTATCGCCGCTAGTAGCACCAAGGATATTAAGCTTGCCGCCGCGCTCTTGCAGTAGCCAAGCAAAGAGGTTGCCTAGAAATTGCAAAGCCACATCCTTGAAGGCCAAAGTAGGTCCATGGAAAAGTTCAGCCAGGAAAAGACCATTGTCCAGTTTTACCAGCGGCACTACTTCCGGACTGCTAAAACTGGCGTAGCTCTGCTTAATGAGAGCCTTCAAGCTCTCCGACGGCATGGCCGCACCCACATATGGCGACATGACTTCGAAAGCTAAATCACTGTAACTCAAATGAGACCAAGCCGCCAGTTTATTACGACAATCCGGAATAATCTGAGGAAGCAACAGGCCGCCATCTTCAGCTAAACCCATCAATACGGCCTCTGAAAAACCCAAGGGCTTGATGCCACCCCTGGTGCTGATGTAAAGAGAACTTGAATGTGACATGAATCGCTCTAAAAAACAGATGCTTGTTGAGAAATAAATGCCTACAACCGCCGTAGGCAATCTTAAAATAACCGGACATGCGCTTAGCGCAAATCAAAATTGGAGCAAGTACATGCGCAAAACCGCCCATTGGCTCGCTTAGTCACATAATATAAGGCATTTCGTTCGTACAGGCAGCGTCCAACAATTTATCACCGTTTAATAAAACCCGAGCGCTACCCCAACAACAACAAAGAACCATTTTTTCTCTACGCCGGCATTGGAACACCCATGTTTTTTCCGCAGATTATCGCGGATTAAAAATCATCCTTGTAATCTGCGCATAGAAGCATAAATCAAATTACCTAGCTTGAAATCTTGCAGTTCCAAACTATAGTTTGCTGTTGGTTCAGTTTTTACAAGAGCTTGTTACTTTTTTTATTAAATGTCGTTATATCTGATAAAAAACAAGCTCTTATGTTTTTTCAAGTCATAGACCAGCTTTCAGACACTTCTTTCAACTCTGAAACGACTTCTTACTCTTAATTATTCACGAGATTCTCCACTTTTATCGGAATTCACAAAATGCGGTGGCAAGACTTTGACAGTATTTACGAGGCTTTGGGCTTGGATCAGGAAAATGCAGCGAAATTCGCCCCGGGCTGGCAGGCTTCGCAGCAGACATATCCTGGAGACATCCCGTTCTTTTTATGTGATGCCTTTGTAGATGAGGTTGTTGAGCTATCCGGCCTGGAATCGGAAGCACTGAACATTTTCCGAGCCGGTGCAGCTGCCGCTGCCGCCTCTGAACTACAGTGCCGTTTTGCCTGGCATTGCCACTGGCGTTTGAATCTGGCCGGTCCGGAAGAAGGCTACCTCCCCTCCATACTGCAAGCTGGTGACAAAAAAAGCGAATCTTGGAATTATGTCGCCTTTATGCTTGCTACACTGGCGGCGCTGCCAAAAGTAAAAAAGTACTATGTCAACCGCAACATACCGCTGGACTATTTGCGCCAATCCATGCGGGATTTGAAGATTTGGACCGACACCGCTTTCGAACGCTACGGCAAATTGGTGTGTATGAACCAGGAATGGTTGTATAATCACATGCTGCCCAACCTGTTCACTCTGGGCAGACTGCAATTCCAATTCGGCAAATGGCAAGAACCTATCATGGTCTATCAGCACAAACAAAGTAAAGAACTCTGCTTTTTCGCTAAAGGCAACCAAGAAGTCAGTGCACAAGGATACCTTTCCGGCAATAAAAACGAAAAAGCTGCTTTTATAAGTAGTTTCAGAGCAGAGAAAAAAGAAGTTTGCGGCAACCTGGTCAATGCGCAAGGACGCGTAGAACGCAGCATGCGCAGCATTAACTTGCAGGACTGGGAAGAAGCACTGCAAATCGGTCAACCGGTGCTATATCTGCATATACCGGGCGGAGCGCCACTACGCAAAGAAGACTGTCTGGAATCAATCAAAACAGCATACGAATTCTTTCCCAAATACTTCCCGGAATTCGACTACAAGGCAATAATTTCTTCCTCTTGGCTTTTCGACTATAGCCTAAGCGAATTCATGCCTGCATCGAACATAGCAGCATTCCAAAGCCTGTTCCATCTTTTCCCGAAAGCCGGCGCCACAGATTGGCAGACCAGAGAGCGCGTTTTTGCCGACCCGGACCTGCCCATGGAAAAAGTGCCGCAAAAAAGCTGCTTGCAAAAAATTGTTAAACAACATATATTGGCAGGAGGATTCTGGCACTCTGGCGGAGCCTTCCTAATGGCCAAGGAACTGGTGAAATGAAAATTTGAAAAAGGAGACCGACGTGAAACAAATAGTTGCAGTTTTTTTAGCCGATGGTTTTGAAGATATAGAAGCTATTACCGTCATAGATGTGTTACGTCGCGCCGACATAAATGTGAAAATTGTCGGCGTGAACTGCTCGTCAGACCTGCTGGTGCGCAGCGCACATGGGGTCAGCTTCCAAGCTGACTGCCGATTGGAAGACTTGGACGGCGATATGCTGCAAATGTGCGTCTTCCCAGGCGGCCTTCCCGGCGCCACTAATTTGCAGGCCAATAAAACTGTATTGAAACTGGCCAAGCAGGTCTATGATCGCGGTGGTTTTGCAGCCGCTATTTGCGCTGCGCCCATAGTGTTGTCCACCGCCGGACTTTTGAAAGACCGGCTCTATACCTGCTATCCATCCTTCGAAAAACAGATTCCGGAGGGCAAGTATAGCGCCACCAGAGTGCAAAGAGACGGACGACTGATCACCGCCTGCGGGCCGGGCGCATCGTTCGAGTTCGCTTTCGAGTTGCTTGCGGCACTGGGCAAACAAAACAAAGTACAGGAACTGCAAAAAGCAATGCTGATAAAACCGACTTGCCAGGATTGATCCACACAAGTACGAAACCAAAATACGACCAATGATTGGTCGGGCTTTGACCACTGTGTCAATGTCCACACTCCTGACTGGCCATCGCCCACCAACCATTGAAAAAGCCCGTTCCGGCTTTGTTTATTTCTCACCATCCTCCTTTTTACTACCTACCCCGATAGTATGGAGCAGTCCTTGTCCTAGCTTTTTGCCGCCTTCGACAGCGCCTTCCAATGCTGCCTTGCCACCTTCGGCAACAGCTTTACCAGCCTCAGAAGCCGCCTTGCCGGCTTCTTCTACAGCTGTCTTGCCGCCCTCTATGACTGCTTTGCCGCTTTCCTCGACTAGGTCTCTACCGCCCTTGAGTAGGTCCTTTGCACCGCTTCCCACCGCTTTAATAGCGCCCGTAAGCATTTCATGGAGGATCACAGCTGCGGCTTCAATCATGCCCAGCTTTTCTTCATCATCGGGCACCTCGCTTTTCTTTTTGCCTATGTCAGTCAATTCGACTCCCGGCAAAGGTATGGGCAATGCAGCGCCGCCCATCAGTTTAGCGCTTAGTCGCACCTTGCCGCCACGAATACTCACCCGTTCTATTACCACCTGTTTGCCTTCTTTTTCAGACTTAGGAGGCTTTTCTTTTTCGGGCTTGTCCGGATCAGGCTCGGGCACAAAACTTTTGACATTGTCCAGTATGGTACCCAAATTGCTATTGCCCAATCCAACCTCGTAGGTCAAAGCCGGGTCTACTATATCGATTTCCTTAATCACAATAGTATCGGAAAGCAGACTGGAAGGTTGCAGTGAGACAAGGATTTGCCCTAGGCTAAAGGCTTCATCGGTCTTATAGCCTTCCGGATTTCCAACCTTAAATCCCGCCAAACGCAATTTACCCCCCAGCAAAGAGAGCTTTACCTTCTCGATACTGACCTCGCTCTTGGTCACGGTGCTGCCTACCGTTTCCACTGCTCCTTTCAAAATGCTGTTGATAAAGACAAGGCTCAATATAAGTAGCAGAACAATAGCGATTAGCACCGCCGCCACAATTTTGGGCCAAAGCTTTTTCTTGGTTTTCTCACTCATTTTGTGCTTCTCTTAAACTTTCAATTTTATAAAGCCAGGATTTCATTCATGGCAACGGCGGTTCTTTCCAGCAGTCCCGGTGCTGGCGGCATCATTTCAGCGGTAAGGGTTCTGTTATAGCCAATATCACGCAGCGCTTGTATGGTTTCTTTCCAAGGTATGTCACCTTTGCCCAAATCGCAAAAACCAGCCAAGGTACCGTTTTCCAACTGGAAATCTTTGAGATGCACCCGGACGATACGATCGTTAAGCAGCGCTATCCAATGCGGCGGCCATTGCTGATGATTAAGGATATTGCCTATATCAAAATAGATACCTACAGCCGGATTGCCGATTTCATCGATGAAACCAGCAAATTCCAACGGTGAATAAAAAAGTCCGTTCCAGACATTTTCAACAGCGAGTTGCACGCCCAGATCAGCGGCCACTTCACCCAGTTCGATGACCGCGTGCCTGGCGCGCTCCACCGCCAAGTCATAGCGCACCGGCTTGTAGTCGGGTTCCCAAGGAATAACGACTGCGCCGGGCACGAAAAGCATGGCTTCACAACCTAGCCAAGCCGCTCTTTGCAAGGCTTTGGTATGAATTTCTATGGACTTGGCGCGCACAGCCGGATCAGGGTGTGTGGGTGGCAACGCCCAGCTCATGCCGCTGGCCAGTGTTTCGGCAGCCAGTCCGGAATCCTCGGCAATCTTCTTGTATTCCAAACAAGTAGCCTTGTCTGTTTCCGGAGTTAGCAAGCCTTCCGGGCCTATGGCGAGTTCAAGTGCTTCAAAACCGGCCTTTTTAGCCAACTGAAAAGCCTCTTCGATAGCACAATGACCTTCTAAGCCGCCGGGCATGGACCAGTAACTGATTGATTTTAACATCTGATGCTCCTTTTTTTGGGAAGTTTAACGTTTGATGCTTAAAGGAAAATGAAAGTTTTACTGTCTTTTTTTGATTTTATTCTGATGTAGTGAAAGATCGTTGTGCCTTTTCAGCTCCGTCTGCGTCGGCTATTCCAATTGCTGTGGACTTCCACACGGAGGTCCAGCGCCTCGATAATATCAGGCAGATCAAAGTATTTGAGCACCCCATAAAGATGCATGGCGCTAGGCCACCGGCTCAAGGGGTCTTCGATCCATTCCATAAAAGATGCTGGACTATCTACCAAAATGACTTTACTGATGCGCGGCTCAAGCAAGGCAGCAAAAGCGGCGATCACCGCGCCCTGCCCTCTGCCATGCAATATGAACTGCTGGCCACCTTCTTCGGCAAGCAAGTCTATGCAGCGCAACAAGTCAAACACTCTGCGCCCCAAATAGCTTTGTTTAAGCATCAGGCCATAGCCATGCATCATGTAATCCATACCATAATCGTACAAAAACTCTTTTTCGTTCCCGTTGCTTCCATCATCGGGCCTGGATTCGCCCAAGCCGCGCAGGTCTATGGCGTAGACTTCTTCTTTTTCCGTCAGTTCTTGCAGATAACTGTTTTTCTCTATATCCCAGCTGCTGGCTATATCCGGCAAGTAAATACAGACTCTTTTATCCACATCCAATGTGTAATAATGTTCCGGCAGCCTCACATTTTTATGTATGATGGCTCGTACTCCAGGTTCTTCTGTTTCCACAGCATAACGCGCCCAAACCTGCTCTTTGCCGTTTATTTGATAGAACCTAGGTCTAGGAATGCGGTAATGAGCTAAGCCTACGCGTTCCGGCAGTTGCAGTAGCTCTGTCAATTTTTGCGCCATTTCTTCCAGGGTCCAACTATCACGTTCAGCGGCCAGTTCCTGTGCCTTTTGCAGGGTCAGCTCTGAAATACTTTTGGCGCCGGACTGCAACATTACCTTTCCCTCTGGGCAAACCCAGGTCTTTTCTTCGGGTAGCGGGTTGACCTCCACTTTACGCGGCTCTTTACCCACTACTCCGCAGAAGAATTCCACCATGGCATTCTGATTGCCTACGGAGTAGCCATGCGTAGAGCAATCCATATACATGCTGGCTTTTTCCTCAGCTCCCAGCAGTTTATAGAATCTCTCCATTTCCTCCCAGGCCTCGTAAAAGCCACGTCGTTCAAAGGCGTCATAGCGTTGTCCCAGCATAATCGCCGGTGCCGGAGCTCTAATCAACATCAGGTCTATCAATTCCAGGCCGGGTGCCAGGAGGCCAAGTGGATATTGTTCGACATCTCTGGGCAATTCGTTTTCCAGATCGCTCAGCAAAGTGGTCAGATGGCAGCTTGGCGCAGCCATAGTCAGGCGTCGATCCAGAGCCCAAAGCCAATGGCTCAAGGTGCCGCCACCAGAATTACCGGTAACCCCGACGTGTCGCCGCTCTACTTCCTCTCTCTGCAAAAGAACACTCAGTGCGACCTGCCCGTCATGCACCCGCCAACAGGCAAAATTGTCGCCGCAGAGCTCCAATTGCTTTCCCATGTAGTTATGCGCACCGCAGAGTCCTGGAACATCTTCCTTGGGTTCATCCTTCATCAGCACATATTGATCCCTCTCGCCCTGATGTATGGGGTCGTAAGCAAGCACCATAAAACCGTTTTTGGCCAATCGCTGGGCAAAACCCTGGTAGACCTCACTGGCTTTGCCCACATAGGCATGACCGCAAGGAGCAAGAACGGCAGGCACCTTACCGCTTTTGGCTTCATCAGGCACATAAAGCAGGGCACTGACGAAAAATCCGGGACGGCTTTCAAACAGCAGCTTTTCCAAACGATATCCATCACAGGGCAAGCTGCCGGTGCATTGTAAGCTCAGCGGCTGTTTATCTGCAGGCAAGGCGGCAAAGGCCTCGTCTATCGCTATCTTGATCCAATCCTGATAAGCTTTAGCCGCGTGCGCGTCACGTAAAGAAGCTAATTCAGCGCTGCGCGCCTCCTGCTTCTTCCTCAGGTGCGCGACATAGTAATCCAACACCATGTGTTGATAGGGGGCAGACATTGTGGCTCCTTTTGAAACAGGGGGCGAAACTCAAGCAAATAGCTCTTCTATGCTATAATTATAGTAGTGAAATTTCTTCGGATAGTAGATGCTATCCCTGCCCTGCACGTTAAAAGTAGCCAAGCTATTAAGTGCAGAGCTGCTCACATGCTCTAGATGCTTGTCGCAGGGTAGATAGACAGTGCGTATGCCGGGCATCATCTGCTGCATGAAGCAAAGCTGGTTCATTTCGTAATCCAAATCATAGCCGTTACGCAAACCGCGAACCAGAGTAACATCGGCAAAGGTGGACTCCATTGCAACAAAATCGACCATGAGTGTATCGAAGTAAACTACTTCATGAAATGGCAGATCCTTTTCTATGTGCGGATCGCGCTTGATCTGCTTGGCTGGATTGATGCCCACTGCAACAATGACCTTGTCAAACATTTGTTCGGCTTTCTCTAAAATCGAAAGATGCCCTATATGAAAGGGGTTGAAAGTACCACCATAAATACCCACCCTGGGACGCCGACGTTCAAGATAATCGATAAGAAAATTCATATTGTCACGACATTGCGGAAACCGGCGGCTGAAACGCGAGAAAAATTCCCTTCTGCCTTTACGGTAATCCAGCATGTTCAAATATTGAAACTCGCGAAATATCTGAAACTCGTAAGCTAACAAATCTATCGGACTGCCTCGCAAGATAACATGGCAGTCGAATTCATGAAAGCGATTGCCTAACTCATTCTCAGAGCTTTGCGCCTTTGTTGACAAAATGGCCAAGCTGACCTCCTGCCTGACTGCAGCCGGTATGGGCAAGTTGTAGTGTCCAATAATAAAATCAAAAGCCGCCACCGACTGATCTTCACTGTCATCACCCTGCGGAACCCAAACCACATCATGAAATAAGGCGGTGAGCATCAACTTGCCGCGAAGCTCAGCGGAATCAACCACATTTTCCTCGATTAGACGGCAAATGTCGCCCAGATGCGCCAAGGTGTGAAAGTGCCGGTGGGGCTGTTCATAGGCAGCTAAAACCTTGCTCAGCCAAGGCGATTCCAAGTCCAAACCATAGATGTTGTTCCGGGCAATAAATGCCGTAACTTCCTTGATCAGACTCTGTCTTTCTTCACGCTTCTGGGCTTCATCGACAAAGCAGGGCAGAGCCAAGCCATTGTGAGGTTCTAGTTTCATGATTTTACAATATGTGCTGATGTGTATAGGGCATTAACTCCTTGCCCGTCCTCGTTAAATTTAAGAGTTTTGACATCCAAAAGCCCATAGGACAGCTTACAAAAAATGTATGGAGGTTCCGGTTCTGGCCGACTCATATACAGCGCAAATAAGCTCCACCGCTCTTTTACCCTCCGAGCCCGGTGCAGTCAAGTGCCTTCCGCCCAGAATGGCGTCCGTGAGTTCATGCAGCTGTCTTCTATGTCCTTCACTGGAGATATTCATCGGGTCGCCGGCACCATCGCCAACAACATTGACATGTCCACCGGACTTACGTATTTGCTCATCTTCGGCTGTTCTTCGACAAAGCTCCATCTGGTAATTTCATCGCCCTCCAAGATGACGCTGCCACCGGTGCCGGAGAGCTCCACCCGTCGCGGAAATCCCGGTGCACAGGCAGTGCTGGCCTCTATAGTGCCCAACGAGCCATTTTTGAACTGCACCATAGCAACCACCGTATCTTCCACCTCTATGCCCTTATGCTTCACTCTGGTGAAACGTCCAGTTACTTCGCGCGGGTCGCCATTAAAGTACAGCAGCAAGTCCACAGTGTGTATGCCTTGGTTCATGAGAGCACCGCCACCATCCAGCTCCCAAGTGCCACGCCACCCGGCATTGGCATAGTATTCCGGACTGCGATACCAGCGCACACTGGCACTCCCCAGCACATGCTGACCAAAACGCCCCTGATCCACTGCATTTTTGATGAGCTTAACCGACTCACTGAAACGTGATTGAAAGACAGCTGAAAGCCTGACGTTATGCGTCTCGCAAATGCGTATCATGTCATTGGCTTTGCTGACAGTCACTTCCAGCGGTTTTTCGCAGAGTATATGCTTTCCTGCCAAGGCTGCCGGTATAGCACAGCTGCCATGCAGTCCACTAGGTGTGGCAATGGTAACCGCTTCTATTTCAGAGGCCAGCAACTCCTCCAAGCTATCTGCATAAAGGCAGTTATACTTTTGGGCAAAGGCTCTGCCGCGTTCCAAAACAGTATCGAAAACCATATAAAGCTCGGCATTTTCTAGCACAGCAAGCGCTTCGGCATGCATTTTGGCAATAGCACCGGTGCCAATAATACCATATTTTACTTTTCTATCCATAATCAACACTTTTTTGGGGCTTAGAAGTGATTTACTAAAAATCGCCTTTGCTCAATGTAATGCGACTGTTGCCAGTTGCAAATGCTCAGCTTTTGATTTGTTGAGCGGTCTTAAAATGCATCTTGGCGATTTTAGGCAGGATATCCTCGCGATTGCTCTTGACTATTTCCCTGCCGGCTGCGAGCACCGGTGCACCAGCACCCCGCGGTAATTTAACCTGATAAGTCTTCTCCAAAGCCGCAATGCGGCGCACAAACTCAGCTCTGGCCAGGATGGATGCCGCCGCTACAGCAATGTCGCTTTCAGCTTTGACACGCTGCTCCAACTTAATTTTTTTTGCCTTGTCCAACAGTGCTTTCCGCACTAGGTCAGGCCTGGCAAATTGATCCGAGATTGCTCTTGGACAATCGGGTTGCTTTTCAAGCAGGTTTTCCAACGCCCTGGCATGCCCCCAGGCCAGCATTCGATTCAGGTTTGCGAATGAATCATACAAGCGGTTATAAGCTTCCGGGCCTATGCATACCAAGCTGAATTGATCGTTACAGACCTGCCGAATTTTCTCATCCAGCGCCATTATCTTCTTATCTGAGCCGATGCTCTTCGAATCACAGACCCCATGTTCCAGCAGTTTCTTTGCGTTACTTTCATCAGTATAGCAGCAAGCTATGACTAGCGGCCCAAAAAAATCCCCCTTGCCACTTTCGTCGATGCCGGCATGGGGTTTGAACATCTCGGGATTTTCGATTTGGGTCAACTCGGCCTCATAGCCGAACCGTGCCTCTTTCAGCACTTCCGGTTCAAGGATAAATTGTACAAAATCGGCTGTACCTTCGCCCTGCACCGTCAACTTGCCTGATTCATAACTGACCACATTAACCCTTGGATACTGAGCGCGCCAGTACGCGTAGGGTATGCTGTCAAACTGCCAGCCGCGAGCGCTTAAAAGCGCATGAAGTTGCTCGCTTTGCTGCGCATTAATCTCACAAACATAGTTTTTGATTGTTGTACTCATTTTATTCTATCGTTGTTGCCAGAAACCAGTACTACAATGCCAGCTCTGAAGCGGTATTTGATAAGTCGGATAAATTAGCTAATTTCACAGTCATCCCATAAGCGGTAAAAAACGGCATAATTGCTTCAATTTCACGCTTAACAAAACCGTTTATGGGATGACTGTGAAATTAGCTAATTTATCCGACTT
>JAAZKR010000100.1 GCA_012799725.1 Oligosphaeraceae bacterium
AACCGCTCGAAGAAGTGCTGGCAAGGCTTGAATGAACCTAAAAAAGCAGTTGACTTTTCCTCTTGTCCGGCAATCAGCATCTTTTTCCGATGCGGACTGAAGCTGAAAGGCGACTGAGCCCTGACAAGGGCTGCACCATGCATGACCTCGGGTGACCGAACCCGGAGGGTGTGGGAACCCGAGGCAGGATCATCCCCTAAAATCAGCGCCTGGAAGGCGCCACTTCATGATGAATAGCCGCACGGAAAACACCCTGTCACCAATATGGTGAACAGCATAAATTTTGCAACTGTTTGAAAATAAAGCTATTAGAAATAAAGCCCAGCTTTGGCTGCTTTTTTGTAGGGTAATGGGCAAAAAGACCATCATGCTTCCTGGTGTGTGCTTTTCGAGCCAGTCGGTATCCTTATTACAATGCCTCGCGCGCGAAAATAGCATAGCAGGCTTGCAGTCCGTCGGCATAGCTCAATAGCGAGCGTCGCGCCAGCAGATGTCCCGGCTGACAGGCATTCAAGGCTCGAGCCAGATAAATCTCCTTGAGCTGCGCATTGCGTACTGAGTTATCGTTGACCTCATCGCACATGGCGGCGACCGCGCTTCGGTAATCCGTTTGAGCATGATTAGCCATGCCCGGCGCAGACAGCAGGTTTTCCAGTTTTTCAATGGCGGCCCGATTAGGATACTTCATGAATATAAGACACATCACCCTGAAGTGCGAGAAGGCGTGTTCTGGCTGCAACTGTTCCAGCTTGCGTAAGAAAATGACCTCCGCGTTATCCAGATTAGCCAGGGCTATGAGCTGACAATCCAGCGGACTGACACAAGCACCGAACTGTCCCATGCCACGGTAGTTCCAGCCTTCATCCCACGGTTGATCGGCGATATGTCGAGCCAACAGCTCGCGTCCCGATGCATCACCTAAAAAGGCCAGCAGTTGTGCGGTGAATAAGTCCTGCTTTTTGGCGAATTCCTTTTGCAGCTTAGGCAATGCTTCTGCCGGATACATGAATACCTTGGCCAATTTGGTATATTCATTTTCGATTGGGTTTAGCGGCAGGCCGTCTACTTCCTCCAGCAGCTCTTTGTCCAAGATGCCACAAGCATGCAGTTGTTTTTGCAGTTTTCTAATATCGATATGCCGCATTTTACCGCCTTGTTTAACCGCCATGGCAGCAGCCAGCCCGGCGGCATAACCCTGATTATGCACATCGGGCTGCATTCTTATCAGGGGGAGGCAGTCCCTGTGAGCACTGACGGCCAGTCCGGTCACCAGCAGTCCCTCCAAGCCCTTGGGTAACAAAGCCCTATAGGGTATCTTGGCAAAATAAGGTTCTTCGTTGGGAGGCATCAGCATAAACATGGGGCTGACGATAAAGCCGTGCGTGTCAAAATTGCTTCGAGCCAAGCAGATACTATCATCGTAACAGCGTTGTGCATAAAAATCCTGCGGTTGTAAGGTGAGTTCGCCGACTATGCGTCTTCTTTCACGGGTGGCGGCCATCTGTGTCAGGTCAAATACATCCGTAAATTTATGTTGTGCTTGCACAAAAGCGCGAGTGAAATCGAAGATGTCTTCCTCGCTAATGAAGTTATAGTCAGTATTGATATAGTCGTTGCCCGGTATGATAGGTGATAGTCCGGCACCTTGCAGTGCCGGCTCGAAGGTTTCGCGTGCTTGTTGCGCTCCGGCTGCCAAGGCCAGATCGGCATTGCCGCTGGCGTCTATCAGGGCATCCGCCAAGATGAAACCGGCACCGCCCGGACTACAGACCAGAACACCGCAGACCTGATCTTGCTTGCAGACCGCAGCCACTACACTGTGTTGAAAACGGTATTCGACATCAGCCTTTTCACCTTCAAGCAAAAGCCAATGTCGTTTCCATTCAGTATCCTTTTTGTTGTGCTCAGCCGGGTACTTCGGCTCCGGTCCCATTTGAGTTACGCCCTCGTCAAGTTCTTTGCAGAAACCTGCCTTGTTGCCATACCAGTAGCTGCCTATGCGTCCCATAGTGCAGAGTCCGCCCAGTCCGCTGGTACTTTCCAGGCAGATGCATTTGGCACCTGCTCTACCGGCGGCAATGGCTGCCGGAGCGCCGCCGGTACCGCCACCCACTACGAGGACTTGGCAGGTTTCCAATACGGGTAAATCATGCAGCTCCAGCTCCATGGCCGGAGCGTTTTGGAAGCGAAAATAACTATCCTGTCGACGTACTTGCAGCCCTTCAGGCAAACCAGGCATGCCGCTTTCCTTGCCTTCGAGCGGAGCACAGGCTTTGATCTGCGGCAAGACCTTGGCGATTTCTGCGGCGCCGTGGTTGCCGTCAAAGAAATAGGGTGATGCAGCTGTGGGTATGTGGCTGATGCTGATGCCGTCATTGAGTTGATAGCTACAGTAATCGGCGGCAGCGACCAGCTGCGGCTGCCAGCTGGCATGACGCATCTGAGATTCTATACGTGATAGACAGGCTTGCGAGTTGCTGTCAAAATCAAATTCACGGCTGATTTGGTAAAGGTTATAGTCTTTGTCGTCATAACGATAAGATTGTGGCAGTTGCTCAATTTTGAGATCGGGGCGTGGTGCATAGTTCTCACCCATAACTATGCGCTGCACCAGACGCTTGCCCGGACGGAAGGGCTTGCGTGGCAGCTCGGCCAGATTGGCCAGCAGACAATTCGGGCTGGCATCCTAAACTGCCTTGGCGGCAATGATTTGAAAACCGCTGCGGTTGCCAATGAGAAGACCGGCGAATTGTTCCTCAGCACCATAGATCAGCTTGATGGCGTAACTTTGAAAAAGAAAATCGATATCAGCAGCCAGCAACTTTTTGAGCAGAGCCAGCTTAACTTGAGCCGGACGCGGATTGTCGCCAAGCTGCCAGGAAGCGGGTACCTCGTGCAGGTTGAGAGCGGCGCAATAATCCTCGCCAAAATACGTGTAGGGTGTGACCAGGAAAACGCTATGACCTTGTTGACGCAAAGCCAGCGCCGTCTCAACTGCGGCGCTGCTGCCGCCTATGATAACTAAATCAACTTGCCTGATGATATGTACAGAGATTTTCATGAAAATACACCTGGCATTTATCAATGATTGCCGATCCGTATTGGTGAGCGCTGCTTATTTCCGGAATGAGGGGAGCTCGTATGATTTCTCAGACAGGCGTACTATTCAAAAAAAACGCCATGTCAAAAGGATAAAAATCGGTAATAGACAAAATCTTGTGTGGTATGCGGTTGGGGGATGGGCTTTTGGTGGCTCGGTTTGATGTGACTCGTGGCTAATTAGACCCCCGTCCAAAAAGGGTTCCGGGCGCATTTTATCCGCAGATTACGCAGATTACGCAGATGGACACGGATTTCAAGGGTTAGGAAATGCCATCAAAAAATGAAAACAACTTAACGCTTATGGGGCTAGTCCACCCCAAGTCTATCACAAAACTTTGCGTTTCAACCAAAAATCAGTTGTCAAAAACATTGCCGGTATTACGTCGCCAACTGTTTTTGTTTTTGGCTTTGGGACGTTGTTTGCAGGCGCGAACGATCAGATTATCACGCCCGGAAAGTGCGCTGAGCTGACGCTGCAGCTGTATCGAGTACGCCACACCGCGCTTCTCGTTGCTGACAAATACCAGCGCGCCGCTGTCACAAGCCAGGCAATAGATCAAGGGAGTCTCACCGGGATTGTCCTGGCAAATCTGCTTTAGACGGGCAAGTTTCTCAGCGTCAAACTCGGACTCGTAGATCTTTAACAAGAGGGAGCCGGCAAAGACAATGCCGGCCTGCTCAATGGGTATCGCACGGCTGACGAGCAAAGTGGCCGGCGCATCCGCATCACGACGCGATACTTCGCCCTCGATCATGATCACCTTGCCGGATTGCAACGCGCCGGGATACTCGCGCAGACTCTCGGCGTATGCTTCACTGAACATCAAAGCCTCCAGGTTGGCTTCGCGGTTCTCCAATTGCAAGATGGCCCAGGGTTTTTGGTCGCGCTTGCTGGTTTTGATGATGACTGCGTTAAGGTATGCTCCTACGCGCACCATGCTGCCTTCAGGCCTCTGCTGAATGACGCTTAGGTCATCGAGCTGGAATTTGTCAACCGTTTCTTGATATTCGGCTATGGGGTGCCCGCTGATGTAGAAGCCAAGCAGTTCCTTTTCGTAGCTCAGTATATCAGTCAGGCTCCATTCCGGCAAGTCCAGAACCGGCAATTGCACCGCCTTGCGCTCTTCCGGAGCAAGCATGTCAAAGAGGGAGCCTTGACCTGACTGCCGGTCTTTGGCAGTCTGTGCGGCGATAGCCATGGCATCTTCGCAGACTGCTAATAATTGCGAACGGCGCAGACCAAAGCAGTCCATCGCCCCGGCTTTGATCAGATTTTCCAGGTTCTTTTTGCTGTTATTTTCTACCCTTTCGCAAAAGTCGTTCAGGTCTTTGAATTTACCGCCTTCTTGCCTGGCCTTGATGATGCTGGCCACCGTGGCCGAACCCACCCCCTTGACGGCACCTAGACCAAAGCGGATATTATCGCCATCCACTGAGAAGCAGCTGTCACAGACATTCACGTCCGGAGGCAGTATTCTGATGTTCATGTTGCGACATTCTTCCAGATAGAAGCTGAGTTTCTCAGCGTTACCCAATTCGCTTGAGAGTACCGCAGCCATAAAATGTACCGGGTAATTGGCTTTCAGCCAAGCGGTGCGGTAAGAGAGCATGGCATAAGCCGCGCTATGCGACTTATTGAAACCGTAGCCGGCAAACTTGACGATCTTGTCCCAGATGCTCTTGATAACTGCATCTGAGAGGTTTTTTTGTCGGCAGCCTTCCTGGAATTTGCCAAACTGTTCCAGCATCACGTCGACGTTCTTTTTGCCCATGGCCCGGCGCAAAATGTCAGCATTTCCCAGGGAGAATCCTGCTACGGCTTGTACTACCTGCATGACTTGCTCTTGATAGAGCATGATGCCATAGGTCTCCTCGAGTATGGCGCGCATTTCGGGCACTTCGTAGTCCACGGGAACACGTCCGCTTTTGCGGTCGATAAAGTCGTCCAGGAATTGCATAGGGCCGGGTCTGTAGAGCGCGATAAGCGCGATGATATCTTCGAGCCGATTCACGCCAAAACGGCGGCAAAGATTTTGCATGCCCGTGCTTTCCAACTGAAATACGGCTATAGTTTGACCTTGATTCAAGAGTTCAAAGCAAGCATCATCATCGATGGGGATATCATTGCTCTTGATGTCTTTGCCCTCGTGTTTTTTTATCAGGTCCAAGGCGTCTTGGATAATGGTCAAGGTTTTCAGGCCCAGGAAGTCCATTTTGAGCAATCCGAGCTCTTCGCATGGCCCGGCGGGGAACTGAGTGATAGGCTCATCTCCGGCACCTTTGGCGATGGGCACCACATTCGAGACGCGTTGATCGCTGATGATGACACCGGCTGCATGTATGCTCAGGTTGCGGTTCATGCCTTCCAGAGTGCAGGCGAATTTCCAAAGCTCTTGCACCCAGGGGGTGTTGTCATGCATTTCTTGCAGCTCCCTATTGGGCGGCACATCGTTTTTCGGATCGCCATGCATAGCCTTTTCCAAGGTCATGCTAGGATCATTGGGGATGAGCTTGGTGATGCGGTTGGCGTCATCGACACTGCGCCCCATGGCTCTGGCTACATCCTTGATGACGGCCTTGGCTTTCAATGTGCCGAAAGTGCCAATCTGTACCACGTTTTCTGTACCATATTTTTGGCGCACATACTCTATAACTTCGTATCGCCTTCTTTCGCAGAGGTCTATATCGAAGTCTGGCGGACTTACCCGGTCGGGGTTAAGAAAGCGCTCGAAGAGCAGGCCGTATTTCAGCGGGTCTATGTGAGTGATGCCAAGCACATAGGCGACAAGGCTGCCTGCACCGCTGCCCCGTCCCGGCCCCAAGGGTATTTCCTGTTTGGCTGCAAATGCGAGGAAATCCCAGACTACCAAGAAGTAGCTGGTGAATCCGGTGGTTGTGATCACGCTTAGTTCGTAGTCTAAACGCGCCAGTTTAGCTTGCGCAGCCTCATCCAAACCGGGCTTTTCGAAGTCTATGCCATATCTCCATTTCATGCCTTTCAGGCATTGCTGGCGCAGGTAATCTTCTCTGCTTATATCTTCCGGTACGGGAAATTGGGGGTAGTGGTTGACCTTGTCTTCGCTTACGGTGGGCAGTCTTACATTGCAGCGCTCGGCGATTTTCACGTTATTTTGATAGGCCTCAGGCAGCTCGGGGAAGAGCTTATACATTTCCTCGGGGCTTTTGAAATAAAATTCGTTATTGGCAAATCGAAAGCGTTTCTCATCATGAATATTGGTCTGTGTCCCTATGCATAAAAAGAGGTCATGCGCTTGAGCATCTTCGCGACGCAGATAATGTGCGTCGTTACAGACAACCATGCCGATCTCATGTTTTTGGGCTAGCTCAATCAACTTGGGATTGACATAAGCCTGTTCTTCCAAACCATGGTCTTGCAGCTCAATAAAGAAATTATCTTTGCCATAGATTTGCAGATACTGCATGAGGGTGGCCTCGGCTTCCTCATCTTTGTTATTGGCCAATAAATGCGGGATTTCACCACCTAAGCATGCGCTCAAGGCAATTATGCCCTCGCTGTATTTCGCGAGTAATTCCTTGTCTACCCTGGGTTTGTAATAAAATCCGCGCAGCCAGGCCTCTTCATTGAGACGGCATAGATTCATATAGCCTTGCAGATTTTCAGCTAAACAAATCAGATGGTAGCCTTGATAGTTGGGCAATGATTGATCTTTGACCAAATGAGAGCCGGGCGCGACATAGAACTCACAGCCCAGAATTGCCTTAATCTCCTTTTGTTTTTTGCACTCCTGCAAAAGTTCGAAGCAAGCCGACATATTACCGTGATCGGTAACCGCAACCGCCGGCATGCCGAATTTTTTGGCTTGGCTGACTAGGTCCACACAGCGTATGGCGCCGTCAAGCATGCTGTAATCGCTGTGAACGTGAAGGTGAACAAAAGGAAGTGACATGGATAAATAAAAAGCCAATGTGAAAAAATTGCTGCAGAATACAAATAACTAGACCCCGTCCAAAAAGGGTTCCGGGCGTATTTTATCCGCAGATTACGCAGATTACACTGATGGACACGGATTTTAGGATGCGGGCAGGGTGCTCTGCCCGCTCCGCATATATGTACTTATTTGTTGAAAGCAGCATCAAAGGCGGTGCCAGAAGGTGAGAAGTCAATGCCGCGCACGAAATTACAGGCGTCTTGCGCGCCGTATTCTCTATCCATGCCGCTATCTTCCCATTCCACCGAGAGCGGGCCGCCGTAGCCTATGCGATTGAGCCCACGTATGATTTCTTCAAAGTCGACTTCGCCATGTCCCGGGCTTCTGAAGTCCCAGCCACGGTTGGGTTCGCCGAAATTCAGGTGAGATGCCAGTATGCCGCTGCGTCCATCCAGGGTTACTTTGGCGTCTTTGATATGCACGTGGTAGATACGATCAGGGAAAGCCTTGATAAATTCGGTCGGGTCTATGCCTTGCCAGATTAGGTGGCTGGGGTCGAAGTTAAAGCCGAAGGCAGGCCGGTTGTCAAGGGCGTCCAAAGCGCGTTTGGCCGTGTATATATCGAAAGCGATTTCAGTGGGGTGTACTTCCAAGGCAAAACGTATGCCGTACTTATCAAATTCGTCCAGTATGGGGTTCCAGATTTTGGCGAAGTACTTAAAGCCGTCGTTTATCATTTTGTCACTGGCCGGTGGGAAGCTGTAAAGCATATGCCAGATGGGGGAACCGGTGAAACCATTGACCACTTTTACACCCATGTTGTGAGCGGCTTTGGCTGAAAGCTTCATGGACTTGATGGCCCATTTCCGCTTCTTCTCTGCATTGTCATTGCATTCCGCCGGCAGGCTGCCGAAGTTGTTGGAACGAGCATCATTGTTCGGATCGCAGGTTAGCTGGCCTGCCAAATGGTTGCTTATGGCCCAGCATTTCAGACCAGATTTCGCCAAAATCTTTTTTTGACCATCGCAGTACGACTTGCTGGCAGCGCCTTTCTCAACATCAAAGTGATCTCCCCAGCAGGCCAGCTCAAGGCCATCGTAACCAAAGGCTTGCATCATTGGGGCAAGTTTAGCCAAGGGTAGGTCTGCCCATTGACCCGTGAAAATTGTGACAGGACGTGACATTTTGCGACTCCTTCTTTGTCAGATGGTTGCATAATAAGGCGGAATAACCTATTCAGGTGTACTAAATATAGTGTAGCCAAAACCGAGCACTTGTCAAGTGAAAATGGCCTAAATAAAAGCTAATGTGAAAAATTGTCACAGCCGTCCCATAGATTACAGAACACGGTTCCCAAAAATAGCCAACCCCGTCCCAAGGTATTCAGGCAGCATTTTATCCGCAGATTACTCAGATGTACGCAGATTTTCAGGACAAGGCATCGAGTGGCGGCTCCATTAATCCACACAATTTTATTTTTTCAAATTTCATTTGCAGGATGGATTTGACGTATTACAGTATTGCCCATGCAACATTTTCAGCACAACAATATGATGTTTTGGACTTGGTCTTGGCGATAATGCCGTCAGGACCGGGTTAGTTTGCAGTTGCATTTTTAAAGTCATGACGGATTAAACTGAATTGTTTGATCCGTTTTTTTGTTTCCAGATAAGCCATGCCCGGTTTGAATTTCTGCGGGTGTGGCTTTTTTTTTCGTTTTTTCATCATGAATCATCAGGAGAATACAATGTTGAAACAGAATTTCAAGGAATTTGAACGTTTGTCCGATGGGCACGACTTGATTCCGGTCTATGCCGAATGTCTGGCTGACATGGAAACTCCGGTCTCGGTATTGAACCGTTTTGTTGGTGACGAGCATGTGCTGCTGCTCGAAAGCGTGGAAGGCGGAGAACGCTTCGGACGTTATTCGTTCATCGGCGTTAATCCGCACGGTGTCTTTACCGTAGCACACCAAAAGGCATACTATCAGGAAAATGGGGTGCGCAAGGAGTTGCAGCACGATGGCAATGCGTTGAATGCCTTGCGACAAGTACTTGGCGGACGCAAAGTGGCACCAACTCCCGGTCTGCCACCGCTGTTTGGCGGTGCGCTTGGTTTCATCGGCTATGAGGCATCTGCTTATTTTGAAGTGCTCCCACAAGCCAAGACTCAGCTTGACACACCGGACTGCGTATTCATGGTTACCGATGAAGTCATCGCTTTCGATAATCTCAGCCATACCTTGAAAGTAATTATCTGTGTGCGCCGCAATGATTACGCTTCTTTGCAGGAAGCGTATGCGGATGCAGAGAAGCGCGCAGAAGTGCTGGTAAAACGTATTCAGGTGCCCACACGCTTGCGTCCGGAACCGCGGCGCCCGTCGGAGATGCCCTTACTGCAAAGCAATATGACGAAAGAAGCATTTTGCAATATGGTCGAAAAAGGGAAACAGTACATAAAGGATGGAGAGGTTATCCAGATTGTTCTTTCACAGCGCTTCTCGGCGCCAACAGTTTCATCACCGCTGCAAATCTACCGGGCTTTGCGGCTGATCAATCCATCGCCCTATACTTTCTTTCTGAAACTCGGCGGCTTGGTTCTTGCCGGCTCTTCTCCGGAAACCATGGTCAAGCTCGAGAATGGCCGCTCCTCCATACGTCCGATTGCAGGCACTCGCAAACGTGGACATTCCGAGAATGAAGACCGCGTTCTTGCCGATGATTTGCTCAAGGATGAAAAGGAGCGCGCGGAACATCTGATGCTGGTCGATCTTGGACGCAATGACTTGGGAAGGACGGCTGTCCCAGGTAGTGTCCAAGTGAAATCCTTCATGAATGTAGAACGATACTCCCACGTGATGCACTTAGTCAGCGATGTCGAGGCTATGCTCGATACTGAGTATGATGCCTGTGATCTGGTACGCACCACTTTTCCGGCAGGGACTCTCTCCGGTGCTCCGAAAATCCGGGCAATGGAATTGATTCATAAGCTTGAACCTGATCCACGTGGGGTTTACGGCGGTGGTGTGGGGTATTTCAGCTACAATGGCAATCTTGACTTGTGCATCACAATACGCACCATCGAAATCCGCAATGCTAAGCTTTTCATTCAGGTTGGTGCCGGCATCGTTCACGATTCTGTTCCTGAAAACGAATATGAAGAGACCATGAACAAGGCCGCAGCCCTGTTCAAAGCGGTCAATCTCGCTGCCAATCATTTTCAACTTGACTGAATAAAGGAAAAACAACAATGATTCTGGTTCTTGACAATTTTGATTCTTTTATCTACAACCTCGTGCATATGCTCTATGCGTTACATGCGGAAGTCGAAGTCTACCGCAATAATCAGATTACTCTTGACGAGGTGCTGGCTCTGCGTCCGGATGCCATCGTCCTTTCATCGGGAGCCGGTCGTCCAGAACATGCTGGCATTATGCAGGAGCTGATTCTAGCTGCGCATGAGCAAATTCCGATTCTAGGTGTCTGTCTCGGGCATCAAGCGATAGGACAGGTCTTTGGTGCCAAAATCGTTCCCACTAAACAGATCATGCACGGAAAAGTCTCGAAGATTTCGCATAACGGGGAAAACCTTTTTGCGGGCCTGAAAAATGATTTTAAGGCGGTGCGTTATCATTCTCTGGCATTGCATGAGGATAGTCTTCCTGAAGAACTGGAAGTAACCGCCCGTTCTGAAGACGGCGAAATCATGGGAATACGCCATCGCGACTTCCTGATTTACGGCATCCAGTATCATCCGGAATCTATACTCAGCCCCAATGGCAAACAGCAACTGGCTAATTTTATGCAGATGGTTGACCTGAAACAGCGCAAAGGAGTTTGATAACATGCTGAAACCGTACCTCAATAAAGTCCTCTCAGGACAGGATCTAAGTGACTCCGAAATGGACGCATTGCTCGAACTGTTGACCGGCAACGAAGTCTCTTTCGCCCAGGCCGGCGCCATTCTGGCTGCTTTGCGAATGAAAGGCGAAAGTGTCAGCGAATTGATTGGCGGAGCGCAGATGCTGCGTCGTAATGGTACTTTTATCGATTGTGGCGGACGTGAAGTCGTCGATATCGTTGGCACTGGGGGCGATGGTGGAATTTCGTTCAATATTTCTACGACCTCGGCGCTTGTGGCTGCTGGTGCCGGTGTAGTCATTGCCAAACATGGGAACCGTGCTGTTTCCGGCAAATGCGGTGCAGCAGATGTGCTGGCAGAACTGGGCTTTAATCTTGATGTTACACCGGCAGCGATGGAAAATAGTATTGCTGAACATGGCATCGGCTTTATGTTTGCGCAAAAAATGCATCCGAAATTTGCTAGAGTTGCTCCACTGCGCAGAGAACTCGGCATCCGCACTATCTTCAACCTGTTCGGCCCACTGTGCAATCCGGCCGGCGCGGCCCGGATGCTCGTTGGGGTCTTTGACAACCGCCTCACTGAACTGTTTGCAGGTGCACTCCAGGGACTGGGTGTCAAGCAGGCGCTCGTCGTGCATGGCAATGATGGACTTGATGAAATCAGCTGCTGCGATACCACCCGGGTTAGCGAACTCAAGGACGGTAGAATCAAAAGCTACGAAATCTATCCGGAGATGCTGCTGGGAGAAACTTTCGAGATTTCCGAAATTGCCGGTGGGGATAGCCAGCAGAATGCGGCAATCCTACAGGCGGTTCTCAACGGCGATGACCGTGGTGCCTGCCGCGCAGTCGTTTTGCTGAATGCAGCGGCGGCATGTTATGTGGCAGGCCTGGCAGATAGTTTGGCAGACGGCATCCGGCTTGCCGAAAAATCCATCGATGAAGGAAAAGCAGCTGAAAAGCTGCAAATATTGATCCAGGAGAGCAGAACGGCATGAATATCCTCGAACAAATTGTGGCCGACTTGCAACCGGCGCTTGAACAGCGTAAAAAACTGATTTCACAGCAGGAGTTGCTGACGCAAATCCAAGGGATGCCGGATACACCCTCCTTTGCCGCAGCTTTTCGTCCAGAACGCATCAATGTCATTGCTGAATTGAAAAAGGCGTCACCATCAAAGGGGCTTATCCGTTCAGATTTCAATTTTCAGGAATGTGCGGTTGAATTGGAACAGGCCGGTGCGGCGGCATTGTCGGTGTTAACCGAACCTAACTACTTCCGGGGCAACTTGGAGTATCTGCGGGAGGTATCAAGCCTGGTGCAAATCCCTTTGTTGTGCAAGGATTTCATTGTTGATCCATACCAGATTTGCGAAGCGCGCCTACATGGCGCATCGGCAATCTTGCTGATCGCAGCACTGCTGCCAAAAGAGGAATTGCAAAGATTGGCGGATTTTGCCGCCAGTATCGGTTTGGAAGTCTTGGGCGAAGCGCACAATGAAGACGAACTGGAAATGCTGCTGGACTGCAAAATCCGTCTGATTGGAATTAATGCTCGCGACTTGAAAACCTTTGTATGTGATCTGCCAGGCGTAAAAAAACTTCTGGGTCAGATTCCAGCAGACCGGATCGCCATCGCGGAAAGCGCTATCCGCTCACGTGATGAACTGCTTTCATTACGGGATGCCGGCGCAAGAGGCTTTTTGATAGGGGAAACTCTGATGCGTGCAGCGCAGCCCGGCGAAAAACTCAAGGAGCTGATATGAAAGTCCTGGTAAAATTCTGCGGCATGACTCGGCAGCAGGATGTTCTGCAAGCGGCAGAACTGGGCGTCGACTACCTCGGCTTTATCCTAGTGCCGGGTTCAAGAAGGTGCCTGACGCATGATGGCTTGCATTCCCTATTGCAAGTTGTGCCGGATAAGATCAAAACCGTACTCGTTGTCGCAAATCTGGAATTGCCTGAAATCCGAATGCTGATTACGGATTTTCGGCCAGATGTCATACAGCTGCATGGGGATGAGTCAGCTGATCTGGTTGCAAAAATCCGAGGGGTTGAAGTATGGAAGGCGGTGCATCTGCGCAATGAGCAGGATTTGCAGCAGGCCGCTACGTATCCTTGCGAACGCCTGGTCGTTGATGCGGGGCAGGGCGGCTCCGGCCAGCTTTGCGACTGGTGCCTTGCTGCGAAATTGGCCAAAACCCGCAACATCTTTCTCGCCGGCGGAATCACCCCTGAAAACGTCTTGGCAGCTTTGCAACAGACAAGCCCCGCCGGTATCGATACCGCCGGCGGCATCGAAAATGCACCTGGGCAAAAAGACCCGGGAAAAATGCGGAAAATCTTGCAGAATATCCATAATTATCAAGCTCTTATCAACACATGATTCTTTCAGAACAATCAACACAGGGAGACTGATATGATGAACACACATTATGGCATTTACGGTGGACAGTATGTGGCCGAGACGCTGATGCCGGCTCTCACCGAACTCGAACAAGCCTATCTCGAGGCAAAGCGGGATCCGGAATTCCACAAAGAATACCAGACATTGCTGAAAAACTACGTTGGACGTGAATCACCGCTCTACTTTGCCAAGCGCTTGAGCCAATCACTAGGTGGAGCTTCCATCTATCTCAAACGGGAAGACCTCAACCATACCGGCGCACATAAAATCAACAATACCATTGGGCAGGCACTGCTGGCAAAACACATGGGTAAAACACGGCTGATCGCCGAAACCGGCGCCGGAATGCACGGCGTCGCAACCGCTACGGTCGCGGCATTGCTGGGCATGGAATGTGAAGTCTTCATGGGAAGCCTGGATGTACAGCGCCAAGCGGTCAATGTAGAACGTATGCAAACCCTGGGTGCTAAGGTCAATCCGGTCAGCGAAGGTTCGGCTACTCTTAAAGACGCGATGAACGAAGCATTGCGCGACTGGACTGCGCGCTTCAAAGACACCTTTTATCTGATCGGTACTGTCGCCGGCCCCTACCCCTATCCGATGCTGGTACGGGATTTTCAGTCGGTGATCGGTGAGGAGGCTCGTCAGCAATGCTTGGATCAGACCGGTCGCCTGCCGGATCAGGTAATTGCCTGTGTCGGTGGTGGCAGCAATGCCATGGGCATCTTTGCCGGTTTTTGCGATTATCCGGAAGTGCGTCTGGTGGGCGTCGAGGCCGGTGGAAAAGGACTTGACAGCGGAGAACATGCCGCCAGCATCTGCGGCGGCAAGGTCGGCATCCTGCACGGCTGCAAAACCTATCTGCTGCAAAATGCGGATGGTCAGATCACCGATACCTACTCTGTCTCGGCAGGGCTGGATTACCCCGGTGTCGGCCCGGAACATAGCTTCATGGCCGACTCCGGTGAAGCACATTATGTCACTGTGAACGATGATGATGCGATTGCCGCTTTCGACCTGCTGGCCAGATACGAGGGCATTATTCCCGCTCTGGAAAGCGCCCATGCACTGGCATACGCCATCCGCATCGCCGCTGATTTTCCGGCAACAACCACCTTCCTGGTCAATCTTTCTGGCCGTGGTGATAAAGACATGGATACAGTACGTAAATTCAAACAAGAACAAGGTGCGTAGTACATCGTGCGGAATGCGGAGTAGACGAAGTGGGCATTGTGGACAGAAGACGGACATCCCAACGCACCACGCACTCTCCTGCATCCACCATAGGAAAAGGGAAATACAATCATGAATAAACTACAAAAAATATTTACGCGATGCTGCCAGGAAAATCGTGCGGCTTTGATCATCTTTTGCAGTTGCGGATATCCGGATATGGAATCCAGCGAGCAAGCCATTGAAACTGCGATCAATGCCGGAGCCGACATCATCGAACTGGGCGTGCCTTTTTCCGATCCGATGGCTGACGGCAGCATCATACGCAAAGCTTCGGAAGTTGCGATCAGAAATGGCGCTACCCTGCCGAAGATCCTGGACATGGCTGAACGCCTGTCCAAACGCCACCCGGAAACAGGATTCATCCTTTTCAGCTACATGAATATCCTATATAATTACGGACTAGAAAAAATCTGCCGGAAATTGCCAGAAATTGGTCTCGATGGTATTTTGGCAGTGGATTTGCCGCTCGAAGAAAAGGAAGAACTTGCAAAGCCCTGTCAGGAGAATGGCCTGCATCTGATCGCCCTGGTTTCGCCGGCAACACCGCTGGAAAGAGCCCGCAAAATTATGTCGGAGGCCAGCGGGTTCGTCTACAGCATCAATGTTTGTGGGGTCACGGGAGTTCGGGATTTGCAGCAGCAGGAAATCGTTGAACATCTCGCTGTCCTGAAGGCGCATTCTACAGTGCCAATCGCCGCCGGTTTCGGCATCAATGATGCTCAGGCTGCGCAACGTCTGAGCCAGATTGCTGATGGCGTCATTGTCGGATCAGCTTTTATCAAAATTCTTTCCGGAAAAGGGGAGTTTTCCCAGCGTTTGGAAGCAGCCCGGGAGTTCATTGCCGATCTGGCAAAAAACGTCAGGCGGCAACCATGAATGCGGAAAATCGCAATATTGCCGAAAGTGAAATGCTGGCTGCCCCGGAAACGGTGCGCATGGAACTGCCTTTGCCGGACCCCGTACGCCGGCAGATACGTTTATGGCGCCGGCAGATCATCGATATTTTGGATGGCCATGATCAACGTCTGCTGCTGATTGTCGGTCCTTGCTCGATTCATCATCCGGAGGCCGCTCTGGAATATGCGTTGCGTTTGGAGCAATTGAGCCGTCAGGTGGCTTCGAGCATGCTTGTCGTTATGCGCGCCTACTTTGAAAAACCGCGCACGACCCTAGGCTGGAAAGGTCTGATCTATGACCCCGATCTGAATGGTGAGTATAACATCGAAAAGGGTATTTTGACCGCTCGCAGCCTGTTGTTAAAAATTGCCGCCATGGGACTGCCGGTGGCCTCTGAAGTTCTCGATCCGGTCATGTCAGCATATTTTACAGATGCTATCAGTTGGGCTGGTATAGGCGCACGCACAACCGAATCGCCAACGCATCGGCAATTGGCCAGCGGCCTGCCCACGCCGGTCGGTTTCAAGAATGGCACGGATGGCTCCTTGAAAACGGCTCTTGAAGCGTTGACAACTGTGGTGGCTCCACACAGTTTTATCGGTGTCATGCGCAATGGTCATACCGGAATCTTTCGTACTAAGGGCAATCCCTTCTGCCACCTCGTCCTTAGAGGTGGCATCAATGGACCCAATTACTCTCCTGAGCATCTCGCCGACGCACGGCAAAAACTTGCAGATGCCGGACTGAGGCAACGAATCCTCGTTGATTGCAGCCATGGAAATTCCAGCAAAAATATCCAAATCCAAAAAACAGTTTTTGAGTTCTTGATCAAACAATACTGCATTGGCACAGACTCACTGGCCGGCGTAATGCTGGAAAGTTACCTGAAAGCAGGAAATCAACAACTACTGGATAAACGCCCCGTTCTTCCGGATATTTCTATCACTGATCCCTGCCTCGGCTGGGAAGAAAGCCAGGAAATTATCCTTGATGCAGATCAAAAAATCCATCTGGCTGCCCGGAATATCCTCAGGTACTGAAGTGGCGGTTGCTATTTCTAACGTTTCCGCTACTGTAAGCCTATGTAGTGGCACCTTGCATCTTTCCGTCTTGGCGTTTCAATGGAAGAAAATAAGCGCCAAGAGCGCCAAGCAAAGAGGGGAAAAGCAAAAATATAATTCTGAACCAGGCACAAAAAAAGCAGTGCTTCTGAGAGAGGCACTGCTTTTTGCAAATATTATGCGGCTTATCTTCTGGCTCGAATTTGTCCTTTGGACATGAAACCGTCATATCTTCTATTGATAAGGAAGGTCTCTATCTGTCGCATGGTATCCAGGGATACGCCCACTATGATCAGCAGGCTGGTTCCGCCGAAGAACTGTGCAATAACGCTTGGTATACCCATGGCATTGCTCAGAATCATAGGCAGTATGGCCAGCACAGTAAGGGCTATGGCACCGGCTAAGGTTATTCTGGTCATGGCATGATCCAGAAAATCAGCAGTGGGCGCGCCCGGCCTGATGCCGGGGATATAGCCGCCGCGCTTCTGCAAGTCGTCCGCAATCTGTATGGGATTGAATTGATTGGCCACCCAGAAGAAAGAGAAGACCAGGATCAGCAGTCCGTAGAGCAACAGATAGCCGTTGGAGCCGTGCTGTATGTTGGGGATCAGCCAGCGGAAGAAAGCCCAGTCAGGCGCAAAGCGCAAAAGCATCATGGGAAAAGATAGAATGGCACCGGCGAAAATGATGGGCATAACGCCGGAATAGTTGACCTTCAAAGGCAGGTAGCTGGTCTGCATGGTGCTGGTTCCGCCTACGCCGGCTACCCGCTGTGCATAGCGTACCGGCACCTTGCGCATGCCTTGGGTGAGGGCAATGGCACCGGCAGTGACCAGGAAGAACATCGCTATCAGGATAAACAGATGCACGGTGTGTATCTCACTGCCACCGCTGACCGCGCCGCCTACCACCAAGGTGATGAGACTTACCAATGCACCTGGCAGGCGAGCAACAATATTGATGGTGATGATCAGAGAGGCACCATTGCCAACGCCATATTCCGTGATCATTTCACCAAGCCAGCAAATGAACATGGAACCGGCAGTGAGCATGATTACCGTGGAAATAACAAAGCCGGGACCGGGATTGAGAATGACGTTGATGCCACTGCCTAGATTGAGCTTTTCAGGGGAAATCATCGCCAGCGAGAATATGGTACCCTGAATGATGCAGATCACAATGGTAACGTAACGAGTGATCTGATTGTATTTCTGATGACCGGACTCGCCCTCGCGTATCATCTTGTTAAGAGCCGGAATAACCGGAGTCATTAACTGCAAGATAATCGAAGCGGAAATGTAAGGCATGATGCCCAAAGCGCCAACTGCAAAGTTCTCTAAGGCACCGCCACTGAAAAGATCAAGCATGTCAAGAATGCCGCCGGTACCCTTGTTGGCGTTCATAGACTTGAAAAGCTCAGCCAGTGCACTGGGATCAACGCCGGGGCAGGGAACTATGCCGGTAAGACGACAGAGAAATATGATCCCTAAGGTGAATAAAAGACGTTTTCTTAACTCGGGAATCTTGAAGCAGTTCAAATAGGCAGAAAGCATGTCGCAATCCTTAATGCTGGCGTGAAGAATTCAGACAGAGAAACAAAAGCCGCCCCGCCGAAAAAAACCGCTGTATAAACGGAAGAAGAAAGCTACATAGAAAAGGCAAAAACTACAGTCGGAGAGTATAACTTACTCCCCGACTGAAAACTTGCTTAGGCTTCCAGACACTGACCGCCGGCAGCCTCTATCTTCTCCTTGGCAGAAGCGGAAAACTTGTCGGCCTTTACCTGCAATGCTTTGCTCAGTTCACCGTCGCCAAGTATCTTCAGAGGCCGCTTGCTCTTGCTGAGCAAGCCGCGCTTTTGCAGCTCCTCGCGATCAATTACCTGGCCGGCCTCGAAGTTGTCTTCCAATACAACTACATTGACTATGCTGAATTCAACATGGTTGGGATTATTGAAGCCGCGCTTGGGAAGACGACGGATCAGGGGGATCTGACCACCTTCAAAATACGGCCTGCGGCTGTAGCCCGAACGTGATTTGGCACCCTTGTCACCGCGTCCGGCACTTCTGCCGTGTCCGGAACCATCGCCGCGACCGACACGCTTGCGTGCTTTCCGAGGCACTGTGTTTTTCAACTCGCTAAGTTTCATTTGTGCTATTCCTCAAATTGTGCAATGCCAAAGCTTCAGAGGACGTTACGATCACGCTTGGCAAGAATCTCGCTGCGCGTGCGCAATTTTCCCAGGGCGTCAAAGGTGGCCTTAACCACGTTGACTGCGTTTTTGGAGCCCAGCGACTTGGCTAACACGTCACGCACGCCGGCCAGGTCGAGTACCGCGCGCATGCCGCCGCCGGCAATCAAGCCGGTTCCTTCCGATGCCGGTCTAATCAGGACGCGTGCGCCATTGAAATTGCTTTCCACCAAGTGGGTGACAGTCTTGCCAAACATGGGCACGTCAATAACATTGCGGCGAGCCTGTTCGCCGCCTTTGCGGATGGCCTCGGCCACTTCATTGGCCTTGCCATAGCCCATGCCTACACGACCAGCGCGATCGCCGGCTACGACCAAGGCGCTAAAAGAAAAATTCCTGCCGCCTTTGACGACCTTGCTGCTGCGATTGACCGCTACAACCGTCTCTTCCATCTCACCGCTGCGGCCGGAGTCTATGGATTCATCAGCCGCAGTGAAATTTTCACCACGCGACCTTTCTTCCCTCGAATCATCTTGTATTTGATTTTTCACAGAAGCTTCTCCCTGTTTATAGCCATCGCTGTGACGGCGCGAAAAACATAAAAATCATTGAAGCCCGTTTCGGATCGCAGCGTTAAACCGCTTTAGACTGACGAACTTCATAAAGTAGGCGCTAAAACTCCAGGCCGGTTTCGCGAGCAGCATCGGCTAAGGCTTTGACGCAACCATGATAGGTATGCCCGCCGCGATCAAAAACGATTTTCTTCAAATTGGCAGCAATAGCGCGCTCCGCGATATTCCTGCCAACTATGCCGGCGCTGTTGACGTTGGCAGACAGCCCCTGAGAACGCAACTCCTTCTCCAAGGTGGAAGCAGAAACCAGGGTGCGCTGTGCCTCGTCGTCAATGATCTGGGCATAGATATGCTTGCCACTGCGATAAACGCAGAGACGCGGCACACTGCTGCTGCCAGAAACCTTTTGGCGCAGACGTCTGTGACGACGGATGCGCGCCTGTTTTTTTGTCAGTTTACTCATTTGAGCATACTCCGTTGCAATGAAAATTTCCGGCCCGGCGATGATAGCCGAACACAGGTCTTAGACAGTCTTACCTTCCTTCAGGCTGAGCTGCTCGCCCTGATAGCGTACGCCCTTGCCATGATAGGCGTCGGGTTTGCGGAAAGCTCTGATGGTGGCGGTGACCTGGCCTATCTTCTGCTTGTCTATGCTCTCCAGGGTGATGTGCGTCTGATCCGGCATAGTTACCTCTACGCCCTCGGGTATCTCATAAACCACCGGTTTGGAGTAGCCCAGGTTCAAGGTCAAAGTGCGCCCGGCTATTTGGCCGCGATAACCAACGCCATGCAATTCCAGATTCTGCTTGAATCCTTCGCTGACGCCCACTACCATATTGTTGATCAGGCTGCGGGTGAGGCCGTGAAGCCTCTTGGACTCGCGTTCATCATCGCGCCGCAGCACTTTGACGCGGCTACCTTCCTGCTCCAGAGAAATGCCCTCGGGCATAGTGTGTTGCAAGCTGCCTTTCGGCCCCTTGACGCTTACCGTCTGACCATCAACTTGCAAATCCACCTTGTCGCCCAGGTCTATTTCTTTGTTTCCCATGCGTGACATGTTGAAACTCCTTCTTTTATTGCTTACTACCAGACGTAGCAAAGTACTTCGCCGCCTATGTTGCGCTTGCGTGCCTCACGGTCGGTGAACAGGCCGCTGGAGGTGCTCAGAATCGCAATGCCCAAGCCGCCCAATACCCGTGGAATATCTGCACAACCTACATAAACGCGACGCGAGGGTTTGCTGACTCGGTCTATGCCTTCAATAACAGGCGTCCGATCCTTACCCTTGTACTTCAGTACTATATGCAGCTGTTTCTTATTGTTGCCCAAATCCTCGACCCGGTAAGATTCAATATAGCCGGCCTCCTGCAACGTCTCGGCCAAAGCGGCACGCATGACGGAAGAGGGCATGCGCACATCGGCGAGTTTTGCGCCGGAGGCATTGCGTATGCGGGTCAACATGTCGGCAATCGGATCACTCATGCTCATTGTGTTTTCTCCTTACCAGCTTGCCTTGGTCACACCGGGGATCATGCCGCTGTTGGCCAGCTCGCGAAAGCAGATGCGGCAGAGATGAAACTTGCGTATATAGGCACGCGGACGTCCGCAGCGCTGACAACGCGTATAAGCCCGTGCGCTGAATTTGGCAGGCTTCTGCGACTTGACTATCAAACTCTTCTTAGCCATGAATCATCCTTAGGTTACTGAGAAAATGGCATGCCGAGAAGGGCCAGAAGCTCGCGGGCCTCTTCATCGGTCCTGGCACTGGTTACGATGGTGATGCTCATACCGATGGTATGCTTGATCTTGTCCAATTCAATTTCAGTGAATACGGACTGATCATTGATGCCGAAAGTATAGTTGCCGGCACCGTCGAAAGACTTGGCCGGCACTCCGCGAAAGTCGCGGACGCGCGGCAAGACTACGTTTACCAAACGGTAGAAAAAATTATACATGACGGCGCGACGCAAAGTCACACTCACGCCTATGGCCATGCCGACACGCAATTTGAAGTTGGAGATGTTCTTGCGCGACTTGGTGATGATGGGTTTCTGGCCTGTGATGGCCGCAAGGGTCTCCACAGCGTGCTGCATGACCTCGCGGTCTTTGTCAGTGCCTACGCCGGTGTTGATGACGATCTTCTCAAGACGGGGTGCTTGCAGACGGTTCTTGTAGCCGTGCTTGCTCATCAGCTGGGGCAGCACCTCTTCTTTGTACTGTTCATATAGAGTGCTCTTCATAATGGCCACTACCTCACTTTATTTTTTCGCGCCGGAACGGCGAGCCTCATAGAGCTCGGCCTTCATCAGGTTGGACAAGTGTATGGGGCCCTCTATTTCATCAATGCCGCCATCAGGCCTGTCTGGCGAACGGCGCACCGTCTTCGTGAGCAGCTTCAGACCCTCGACATAGGCCAGGTTTTTGCGCGGCTCAACTCGCAGCACGCGCCCACTGCGCCCCTTATCATCACCGGCAATGGCGTAAACCAAGTCGCCCTTGCGTATTTTATTTGCCTTGGACATCAGAGCACCTCCGGAGCCAATGAGACGATTTTCATGAAGTTGCGTTCGCGCAGCTCACGAGCCACCGGGCCGAAAATACGCGATCCCCGCGGGTTGTTGTCATCATCGATGACCACCGCCGCATTATGGTCGAAACGCAGTACGGAACCGTCAGCGCGGCGAATGCCCTTGGCAGTGCGTACGATAACGGCGCGGATGATTTCACCCTTTTTTACCATGCCACGCGGCTGGGCTTCCTTGACGCTGGCGCGGATGATGTCGCCAACCTCTGCAAACTCCTTGCCGCCCTGTCCTAATGTGGTGATGGCCATGATTTTGCGGGCGCCGGAGTTGTCAGCCACGTTTAATGTGGTCTGCATCTGTATCATTGTATTGACTCCTCACTCAGTTGCGGCGCGTTGTGTAATGCTAACCAGGCGCCAGCGTTTGCTTTTGCTTAGTGGACGTACTTCCATGATCTTAACCTGGTCGCCCGCCCGCGCCTCGTTTTTCTCGTCGTGCACGTAGTACTTTTTCGTGACCTTGATCACTTTTTTGTAAAGGCGGTGCTGGGTGCGTCGATCGACTTGAACAACTAAGGTCTTGTCCATCTTGTCACTGACCACCGTTCCGTTGAGGACCTTGCGCAGGTTTCTGACAGGCGCGGCACCTTTGTTTTCTTCGGCTGCTGACATAATTGACACCTTTATCACTTGGCCGCTTTGCGTCGTGCGGTCTTTTCAGTTTCAAGCCGCGCAATATCCTTGCGCAGCAAGCCTATATTGGCGCTGTTTGTCTTCTGATTAGTCTGAAGCTTGAGGCGCAGATCGAAGATTTCCTTTTTGCAGCGCTCGATCTCCAGATTCAGTTCCGCGTCGGTTAATTCGCGTATTTTTGCCGGTTTCATTATCTTACTCCTTGGGCGCAATTGCTTTTAGACCAGCTGTCGGCGTGCCAGGAAACGGCAGCGGAACGGCATTTTGCTTGCGGCCAGAGCCAGTGCCTCGCGGGCAACGGTCTCCGAACAACCGCTTACTTCAATGAGCATGTTGCCGGGGCGCACCACAGCTACCCAAGTCTCCGGATTGCCTTTTCCTTTACCCATACGGGTTTCCAAGGGCTTTTTGGAGATTGGTTTGTCAGGGAAGATGCGCAGCCAGATTTGACCACGACGCTGCATATGCCTGGTGGCGGCCACACGAGCAGCCTCTATCTGGTTGGTGGTCACCCAGCCACGGTCCAGTACTTGCAGACCGTATTCCCCGAAGTCCAACTTATTGTTGCGGCTGGCGAGGCCCGCGCGGTCGCCGCGCTGCACCTTTCGGTACTTTACGCGTTTTGGCATTAATGGCATTTTTACCTTCCTCCCAGTTTTGGGGTTTACATATCCACACTTTAATTCCGATGATGCCGGTCAAGGTTTCCGCTTCGGAAAAACCATAGTCGATGTTGGCGCGCAGCGTATGCAGTGGCACTTTGCCGTCCTTGTACTGTTCGACGCGAGCCAATTCGGCGCCGTTGAGCCGTCCGGCGCAGCGTATACGTATGCCTTCAGCGCCTTTTTCCATCGCTGTTTGTATTGCTCTTTTCATGGCGCGGCGGAATGCTACGCGGCGCATGAGTTGTTGGGCGATATTGTCAGCCACCAGCTGCGCGTCCACTTCAGGTACGCGCACCTCTTTGATGTCCAACAGAATTTCAGTGTCCGGCACCAATTTGCCGAGCATGGCCTTGATTTCGTCCAGTCCGGCGCCCTTGCGGTTATCGCCACGTCTGGGGGCACGTTCGAAACGTCCGCCGGCGCCCTGGCCGAAATTGCCGCTGACAATGATACCAGGTCTGCTGGTATAGATGGTCACTCTGATGCGTTTGCCGAAGCGTTCGATCATCACTTTGCTGACCGAGGCGTTCTTCAGCTTTTCCGCCAGCTGTTCGCGGATGCGCAGGTCTTCCTGCAAAAGCGGCCCGAACTGGGCTTTGCGAGCAAACCAGCGGGACTTCCAGTCCTTAGTGACCGGCAGACGGAATCCGATTGGATTAACTTTTTGACCCACAGTGAACTCCCTGAATTTATTCTATTTCCGAAACGACAATGCGTATGTGGCTGCTGCGCTTGCGGATTCTTCCCGCTGAACCACGTGCTTTGGGGATGAAGCGTTTCATGGTAGGCCCCTCATCGATCACCGCTTCCTTGACATAGAGGTCGCTGCGGTCCACCCTGTTGTCTAAATCATTTTCAGCGTTGGCGATGGCCGACTTCAAGGTTTTTTCGATTAGGCGGGCAGCTTTGCGTGGGATGAGTTTGACCGTGGTCATGGCCAGCAGGGCCGGTTTGCCCTGGATAAGCCGCGCCACTTCCCGTGCTTTGGACGGGGATATGCGCACATACTTGCTGATGGCAGTTTTTTCCATGCTTCTTCTCTCTTCTGTTGGCAGGCCTGTTGCTCAAGCCTGTTTCGGCAGGCTTTTTGGCACGACTGCTATGCCATGAAAATGTGGGACGCAATTCCGGCTTGCATCTATCGGAACATCGAATCGTCTAGCGCTTGACTTTTAGTTCTGCGCCCGGCATCAGTGCGGCCCAATTGCCCTGGCTCAGTATGGCGGCGCTAGTGTCCGGCCGGCATTCGACCAGCCTTACTTCGGCCAATGTTTTACCAGCACGTTCGAGAACAAATACCATGCCGCTTCTAAGGCCGTGTTGAAAACCCCGGTTCAGGTACACGCTTTGCGTCTCCTCATCCAAGGATAAAACCATGCAACCTGGCTGCTCCGCATCTCCGTTGCCTCGCCCGGCGACTAACGACAACGGATTGAGACTGCTCTCAATCACCCTGCGTAGGGACACAACACGTTGCTCCACCTCGTGACGCATGGCGTCACTGGGTTGCAATCCGTCCAAGGCCGCAGCCATGAACCTTTCGAAGAGCGAAAACTCGGCTTCTACCTCCAGTATTCGCCTTCTCACCAAGGCCATTACCTGCATGGCCTCAGAAAATCTTTTTTCTATCTCATGCTCTTCGCCGCCCTGTAACAGGTTTTCGGCGGCCAGCTCCTGATCGAGCAGCCTGTCCATAAGTCGGCTTTGCTCTATGAGCTTGTCAGCATAAAGGCTGCGCACTCGATCCAGTTCTTTCTTGGTCTCGGCCAATTCATTGGACAGCTGCAGCTTTTCACGCTCCATAGCCTCACGGGCCATGCGCATTTCAGTGAGCGCCAGCGATTCTGATGAATCGGCAAAAAGAGCGCAGCAAAAGACCGCGAAAAAAAACAGAAGATATAATATAGCAGCTGAAAGCTTGTTTTTCCAGCCAAGTTGAAAAAAAAACTGTTTTTTTATTTGGATTTGCGACATTTCAGCGAACCCCTGGTGCAGGTTATGGATAATGCAAGTAGAGCTTCTTACAGCCTCCAATTCACGATGGGCAGGCCTCTTTTCTGCAATTCCTGGTTGCATCTCGAGAAAGGCTTGGAGCCAAGGAAGCCACGGTATGCTGACAGGGGCGAAGGATGCGCTGACATAATCAGGGCATGCCGTTGCGCATCGATCAGGCTTTTCTTTTCTTCGGCGCTTTTACCCCAGAGCAGGAATGCCAAGGCCTTTTCACGTTTGTTCAGTGCTTTGATGACAGCATCGCTGAATTGTTCCCAGCCCTGTTTCTGATGCGAGTTGGGTTGATTATGACGTACGCTGAGCACGGCATTCAACAGCAGCACGCCTTCTTTAGCCCATGGCAGCAGGCTTGGCGAGGTCGGTTCGGTCTGTCCCAGGTCTTGCGCATATTCCTTAAGTATATTGCGCAGTGAGGGTGGTTTCTTGCAGTTTTCCGGCACCGAAAAGGCCAGCCCGCAAGCTTGCCCGGGCTGATGGTAGGGATCCTGTCCTAGCAAAAGCGCCTTTACTTCCGTAAAAGGCGTGAGTTCAAAAGCACGAAAAATTTGTTCTGCCGGCGGATATACCTGCTGTGTGGCATATTCCTGTCTAAGAAAAGCCGACAAATCATGCCAGGCACCGGTTTCAAGTTCCGGCAGTAAAGCCGCTTGCCAGTCTTCCGGCAAGCGCAAAAACAATTTATCCGTGCTGATCATAACGCATAAGTACCGTGTTTACAAAGGTAATATAATCCGGCTGCAATGAAAAAGGAAATAAAAAAGCCGCTGAATCCAAGTCCAGCGGCAGGTATCTGGAGCGGGCGAACGGACTCGAACCGTCGACAACCACCTTGGCAAGGTGGCGCTCTACCAACTGAGCTACGCCCGCTTAAAAGTTAAAATGGAGCGGGCGAACGGACTCGAACCGTCGACAACCACCTTGGCAAGGTGGCGCTCTACCAACTGAG
>JAAZKR010000017.1 GCA_012799725.1 Oligosphaeraceae bacterium
AAATCATTTTTGCTTTTGCTTGAAACTCACTGTAGATATGCTATATTTTGTGTTGTGAATATACCTGTCCGGGGAATCACCCCGGCATAAAAAGCCCCGACATATACATACGAGGACAATCCTATGAAACCAACCAAGAGATTGATCGGTTACTGCTTGTTTTTGACCTTGACACTGCTGCTTAGCCATCTGCAAGCTGCCTTTTTGGTTGACGTGCACATCAACGGCTCAAAAAACCCCAGCTTAAGCTTCGGTGAAGACGCCAACGATAAAGAAAGTCCTTTCCCGCCATTCAGCGGTATGTTCGGCGTTGTTGATGTCTGCTTCGCCAGCAGAAAAGCTGAGCCACAAGAGTGGTTTGACCGACTTGCCGATGATATAATTCAAGAAGATGAAA
The DNA here is from genome assembly GCA_012799725.1 of Oligosphaeraceae bacterium. Lineage (GTDB taxonomy): Bacteria > Verrucomicrobiota > Lentisphaeria > Oligosphaerales > Oligosphaeraceae > JAAZIY01. The sequence goes on from JAAZKR010000017.1 coordinate 398, forward strand.
CCAATAAATGGACCTTGGTGGCAAAAAGTAATGCTCGTGTAACCTGGAAAAAGCGATTGGATTCCGGCAATATCCCGGAAAACCTGAAAATCGTTTGGACAGACATTAAAAACGGTGAGTTCAAGGAAGCTCTAGTCAGCGACGGTGCCACGCTCAGTCTCAAGGCCGGAACCACGTACACTATCAAGCGAGGAGCCAGCCAAGATGATGTACAGGAAACTATCGACCCCACTACCGGCTATGCCCGCAAAGTTGAAGGCGAAATGCAGTCCATTGAATTCACCATGCCCCCCGCTGCAGGCGCACCAGATGATGTGACCATCCGCTTGACCATGAACGCCGGGATTGATGTGATTCGTTATGAAGGCGAAGAAGGCAAAGAAAATGCCCGCTGGGAAGTGGTCTTTACCGCCAACGGATACAGCGTCACCACTTATGCCTGGGACGAAAATGACCCCAACATACTCGTGATCACCCTAAAACGTGATGGCACTCGCGGCGATGACGATTGGAAACTGAGCTTGAAACCACTGGCAAACTCAGCCGCACCAATGGAAGTAAGTGACGCCGATGGTGATGGCGCCACCTATGGTATCGGCAAGGTATTGCACGCAATATTGCTTAAGTTCGGAACGTTGGACTTCGATGGAAATGGCAGTATCGAAATCTACGATGTAATGTATTTGTATAATTTCATTGCCAATGGCTCGCCAGAATTTTCTGAAGACCCGGCTGAAGAACATGACAATATTGCAGGCCTGCTTGATTTCACCGATAAATCCCCGGAAGACCAAGAAGCGATGGACGCTGCCAAAACTGCAATCGAGATTTTCAGAAGTGATGCTGATTCTTTGAAATTCGACGGCAGTGCCGACGACGTAAATATCTATGACATTATGTATTTTTACAACTTTTTAGCCAATGGCTTTCCAGAATTTTCTGAAGACCCGGCTGAAGAACATGACAATATTGCGGGCCTGCTTGATTTCACCGACAAATCCCCAGAAAATCAGGAAGATTTTGCAGCCGCTCAAGCAGCCATTGAGACTCTGCGGGATTATAAAAATAACTTGTAAGCAAACAAAGCATTCATAGATCACAAGGAAATGAAAAATGGCAAACAATAAATTTGACATTATGAAACGAGTTGCGTTGTTTTTGGGAGGGCTGTTACTTTTTGGCCATCATGTACTGGCTCAAACCGTTACCCTTAGAACTACAGTTGACAACTACGTACAAGGTGTTCATCAATTTGCAACTGTAAAACTGTATGCCAATACGGGCAGTCTAAATATTGGAATCAGCACTTTAACAACAGAGTTAATTCTCACTGCACCGGTGATATTAGATTCAAGCAAACATACCTCTGTTCTTGAAATCGGTGATAACTGGCTCAATGATTATGTAAAAGATCAATCTGCATGTTATGACGCTAAAATTCGGGCAGGATTAAAATCTGATTTCCTAGAATACTCAATTCCAGGGTCTCTCGATGATATTTTAATTGCAACGATGACTTTTCAAATTAATGAGACGAACCTGGCCTCCTTTGATTTAGATATTAAATGCATTTCTGTAATACTTTTTAACATCGAAACCGACAATACTATTGGAGGCAGTAAATACCAATTTGAGAACCAGGAAGTTTCTACTCCCTCAACGGTCACCATCAACATCCTCAAGGGCTTCAACTTTGCCACGACAGTCCAGGCAGTTACCATTGCCGAGGATAAATATTCCGAAGAACCTTTCGAGCTGGCTGCCGCAGATACCGACTATTTTGAAAGCACGGAGTGGAGCGAGGCTCAAAATGATCTTGTTGCAATTGTGCCCCCCAAGGCCCAATTCACTGGAATTGCTATCGAGAGACCGGATGGTACACGTAATGGCTATGGAGATTCGTTTGAAGATGAAAGAGGCAAGCTGAAAATCGTCAACGGCGTCATTCAATATACCCAGGCAAAGGACTACTTCAACGAAGACGGCTTTACCGTCTGGTATCAAGTGGAATCCACATCAGATGTCACGGACGGCGCTAAGGATACCGGCTCGATACTGATCAAAGTCACCCCGGTCAACGATGCTCCGGTAGTGACCATCACCAAGGTTAACGAGCAAGACCCGGAAAATCTGCCTGAAGATCAAGAAAACCCCGAGGTGGAGGAAAATCAGCCCCTTGTAGTAGAGGTTGAGGTCACTGATGTTGAAGGTGATAATTTCGACTTCGCCATCGATGACGAGAAC
>JAAZKR010000101.1 GCA_012799725.1 Oligosphaeraceae bacterium
ACATGGCCGGGCCGCTGGGGCCTCCTGACATGGCCGGGCCGCTGGGGCCTCCTGACATGGCCGGGCCAGTGGCAGCTACCCTGCGCCGGCGCGAGCTGTTATCCGGAGCTGCAAACAAGTCAAAATCAATGCTTTTCTTTTTTTCTTCTGCCATGGTCCACTCCTTTTTTCGGTATGGGAAGCAGCTGTTGCTGCCTGTTACAGATTTACATTTTTATTCAACGACAAGCGTCTTTTGCATAATATCCGCCATTTTTATGAACATTCCATACAAAGGCGAAGTATCTGGCATATCGTGGTGCGACTGCCTCATAACTGAAGCGCATTCTGGCTAGCCTGGCGATCTCTTTGCGATCCAGTTTTCTGCATTCATCAATGGCCTTGAGAAACTCCGCCTGTGTGCGACATCTGAAACCGGTTTGTCCTTGCTCTACCGTTTCCGGGAAGGCCCCCCAATCGGTGCAGAGCACCGGCACACCGCACATTTGTGCCTCGATGGTGACGTAGCCGAAGGGTTCCGGATAAAGCGTTGGCGTGAACAGGGCGATGGCGCCGCCAATCAGCTCAGCCTTTTTCCTGCCATGATAGCCCTTGTGTGCCAGGCGCAGCGGCAAGCCGGCGGCCTCAGCGCTCTGTTTAGCTATAGCCACCCCCTTGTCCGGGGCTTCGCGCCCCAGATAAAGCAGATAACCATCGCTTTGTTCCTGTACCGGATAGTCCATTGGATCAATGAAATGCGGGATTACGGTATCAAAATAGCGGTTTTTGCTAGTGAATTCCGGTTGGGAAGTATATATGCTTTGCTGGTGCGCATAGGAGGGGAAAACGCGGTATTGCGTCCAGCAATGATCATAGCCCAACATGGGTTCCATGAACGGTAGGCCATGGTCGTAAATGCCAGCCTGCGCTGCGCCATATAGCGAGACTAGCCATTGTGGGCGCTCATCGCCGGCTAAGTTCTTGCTCAGGGCGCGATTGCAACGCCGGTTGTAGATTTTATGCCAGGAATTGCCATATCGCCAACGCGAAGTTGCTTTGCCTAAACTGACAAATTTAACGCCGACAGGTGGCTTGGAGCCGCTTAGCCCATAATATATGCAAGGAACACCCAGACGCAGCAACAGAGTGCAGAAGTGCCAAGCGGTATGCAGTTGTGCATCCTCAGGGAAAGTGGCTAAGTCCAAGGGCAATTGAGGATGCCCAAAGACGTGCATGATACTGTTGCGAAGATCCATACCCATGGTTAGGACAAAGAAGATAAACGATATGGGCTGTCGGTAAGTAGACCCCGTCTAAAAAGGGGGCCAGGCGCATTTTATCCGCAGATATCCGCAGATATCCGCAGATTCCCAGAATTAGGAATCACCAAGATTTTTCCCGGAATTACTATAGAAAAGAGAAGGGTCTTACAAAGGCACAAAGCACAAGGGGAAAATTCGGGTTCGTCTTCTGCCTGTCCACCACGTCCACCATGTCTGACCTGCACTGTGCATCCGCCCCCTTTTTGGATATGATTTAAGTGGAGCAGCGTGCCCCGGGACTACCGGTCGATCCGGCTGATTTTGATCTCAGTCAGAATTTTCTCTGCTTGCTGTGGGTCGAAAAGCGAAGGCTCGTCCGTGAGACAGGAGGCCGAGGCACAGGCTAGGGCTTCGGCGAAATACTCCGGCATACGTGCCTCCGGAGCTTTCTGCGAAAGTCGCCAAGTCAGGATTGCAGCAGCGCAATCACCAGCACCTATCGGGCTGACAATGCGGGGCAGCCTTGGGACTTGTAGTTCCCAGGTTTGTTCTGGGCTGAAAAGCCGGGCTGCTCCCGCCCCGTCGGTCATGGCCAGCCAAGTCAGCGGGTATTTGCGCATGAGTGCGGCAGCAGCTCGATCCGGATCCTCATCGCCGCTTAGGCTACTTAACTCTTGCCTATTGATCTTCAGCATGGTCAGGCCGGCTTGCAGGCTGGACTCTATGTTCGCAAAGGCATCAAGCAGCACCGGAACACCCTGTTTGTGTGCCATGGCGGTGATTTGACCGTAAAAGTCCGGTGCTAGTCCCGGCGGCAAGCTGCCGGCTATGCAAAGAGCTGAAAACTCCGGCATGCGTTGGTTCAGCAGCTGCAGCAGGGCTGCGCTCTCCTCAGGCATTATTTCCGGTGATGGTTCAATGAGCTCAGTTGCACTGTTCTGGCTTTGATCTATAACGGTATAGCAGTATCGGGTGTGCCCCTTGGAATCGACACAGAGGTCATCAGCGCCGCAGTCAGCGAACTCTTCGCGCAGGCGTCTACCGCCCTCCCCTCCCACAAAGCCGGCTATACCGGCCGGCAAGCCCAATCGCCTGAGCACGCGCAACACATTGACGCCCTTGCCGCCGCCGGTCTGCTTGACGGCTACAGCCCGGTTCACCGCATTTGCTTGCAGCTTTTCAAAGACCAAGGTTTTCTGCCAAGCAGTATTTGGGCACAACGCCAGGATGGCGCCATTTTGCATGCAGAGTTCCATATTGTTCTTTGGGTGGTGGGTAGGTTTTAGTTGGGTGGCGGGCAAGAAACAAGTTGCATTAACTGCTCCTGTAAAAATCACATTTGTCTTTCAGGTACGGTAGTCAGCATTGATTTTCACATATTCATAGCTCAGGTCGCAAGTCCAGAGCGTGAAAGCAGCTCGGCCTTCACCGAATTTCAGCTTCAACACAATGTCACGCTCTTTAAGCAATTTCACTTGTTCCTCTTCCGGGCTGCCGGCGTCCATGCCCCCACGCACTATGGGCAGGTCAGCGTAGTCCAAGTCCACCTTGCCCGGGTCAAATTGTACGCCACTGTAACCGGCGGCGCAGAGTATGCGCCCCCAATTGGGATCGCCACCGAACCAAGCAGTCTTGCACAGCGGCGAGCGGGCAATGGCCTCTGCGATGCGCCTGGCCTCAGCCTCAGTTCTAGTGCCGGAAACCTGGAGTTCGACAAAATGCGTTACGCCTTCGCCATCGAGCAACATTTCCTTGGCCAGACTGCTTAGTAACTCGATGAGAGCCAGACTAAAATTCTGCCAATCTCGGCTGCCCTTGCGAATAATCGGATTGCCTGCCAGGCCACTGGCCAAGGCAATCAGGCTGTCATTGGTGCTGGTGTCACCATCTACGATGATACGGTTAAACGAGGCCTGCATGGCGTTTTCCAAGCTGCTCCGCAAAGCCTCTTTTTCAATACAGGCGTCAGTGCTGACATAGGCCAGCATGGTTGCCTGAGGCGGACAACTCCGCATCTGCGGAGCAATCATGCCGGCACCCTTGACCATGGCAGCCAAGCGCACCTGCTTGCCGCCTATCTCCAAAGCAAGCCCCATATATTTGGGACGTGTGTCGGTGGTCATGATGGCGTGGGCGGCATCAACACCGGAATCCTCTGAGAGCGCAGCCACCGCTTTGGCTATGCCCTGTTCTATTTTGTGCATGGGCATAGGCACACCGATGCGCCCAGTGGAGCAGACCAGTACTTCCTCGGGGGCGAGGCCTAACTGCGCGGCAGTGATTTCAGCCATGCGACGGGCATCCTGAAGACCCTGCTCGCCGGTGCAAGCATTGGCGTTGCCGCTATTGCTGATGACCGCACGCAGGGTCTCTGCACGCGACATGACTTGTCGGTTCCATTGTACCGGCGCGGCTGCAAATATATTACCAGTGAAGGCCGCAGCAGCCGTCGCCGGCACCCGGCAGTAAAGCAAGGCCATGTCAAGGCCGCCGCTGCTCTTTAAACCGGCGGAAATTCCGCTGCTGCTGAATCCTAAAGGTGTGCTGATGTGAGCATCCGGCAATAAGGTAATATTCATATCGAGTCGTCGTTTGGGGATCGAAGGTGTAAAGAAAATGAGCTGCGAAAACTACGCAAACCGGGCAATCTTACTCTAGCTCCAGCCCGTAGGTCTTGGCTGCGCTATGCAGCTGCCTGAGCAAGACCTGGCAGTTGGGAATGCGGCTGTCCCGCTTCAAAATGGAGCAGTTGCGAATGATTTCAGCAATCAACGGACGATCCTGAACGAGTTCGGGCACGTCGATCACTGCGGTAACGTCACCGCTTTCCAAGTGATAGCGGGCATCCTGGCGTACGGAACGCTGCAAAAGTTCATCCAAATTCTGATTCAAGGGTCTGCCGCCAAAAAGTATGGCAAAAGTTACCCCCAGTGCGAATATGTCAGTGGCTTCATTTAAGGTTTCTTTGGAGATTTGCTCCGGCGACAGATATCCGGCTGTGCCGGTGATGGCACGGCCTTTGTAGCCGTTAGGCACCGAGATGCCGAAGTCTATAAGCTTCACCCTGCCCTCTCTGGTCAGCATGAAATTCGATGGTTTTATGTCCAGGTGTATGAACCTGCGCCGATGCAGGTATTCCAAAGCCTGCACGGCCTGATACATAATGCGTATACGGTCATCTACTGGTAACTTGCGCATAATGTTGCGCTCTGAGAGGTCATGACCCTGTATGTATTCCATGAGCAGGTCCCAACCCAGTTCAATGCCGAGACGGGTGACTCTGCGCATGGCGAAGACTTTCACTAACGGAAAGTCAGGTTCCGCGCTGTACACGGACTTTGCCACGTTGTATTCATTGCGCAAGTGACGCATCTTTGTGGCGTAGGAGACGTCCTGCAGTCTTTCCTGGTTGCCTCTGGTTTTACTGTTGCCCAGCCAGCCGTCTACGCGGTTGCGTATGGCCTTGACACAGAAGATATGCCGCCCCCCCGCCCTGGCCCTGTAAAGTATACTTTCAGCTCCTCTGGCTATCGGCTTGATCAGCTCGTAAGCGCCTTTTTCAGCTGCCGCTCTAATTTCCGCAATAGCCTGTTCATCAAGCTGTGGCAGGCGCTCTTGGACAGCGGCAGCCGTGTTTAGGGTCTGTAGCCCTTTGCGGCTCAGGTCTGTGCCCGGTGCAGTTTCCTCCGGCTCCGGTGTTTCTGACTCCAAGAGCGGCTTGTTTATTTGATCGTCCCGGTTGCCAGCCGAGGATAGCGGCAGCGGCCTGTCATCCGCCTGTTCTGTTTTCAGAGGGGCATTCCTGCGACGGCGCAGCCTGGCAACGTCGATAAGTTGCGTCTCGAGCACCTTTTTTCTATCAACGGTCATCTTTTTTTCAAATTGATCCCGCTTGGTGCTGCCTTGTTTTATTTTCAACTCGGCCTGCTCTTCCTCCGCCGTGCCACCGGCTTGGGTGACGCTGATGTACTTGCGCTGACTTTCCTGTGGCAAACTTATGGGAGTGGCGTTGTTATGCTGTTTTTTATTGCTCTTAGTTTCCATATATACGAGCCAAAGACCGTCAGCGTACCTGGCGCAGACAGTTCCTTGAGCCTATGTGAATGGTTAAACAAGATTGCGCATCGCGGCTTTGCTCAGAGCCTGCCTATGCGTTTCAGTATGTCGAGGATGCCCTCTTCGTCGCCGCGTTGCTTTAGTGCAGCCCTGGCCTCGTCCGCCAAATTGACGTTGAGTTTTTCCAGAGTCACATATTGATCCAGCGATTTTTGCACCTTGGCCTGGGCGTGTTTTTCGGCGATCTCGTTGAAGTCGTTGACTATCTCAGCCGGTTTCCTGGAATATAATAGCGCGACAGTGACTTGAGGCTGCGCTGCCTCCGGGTTCTCAACTACGCTGTAAATGGGCGAAACATTGCGCGCCGTGAAATGCTCTACAATGTCATAGAATATGGTAGGATCACCACCGCTGGGAACCTCAAGTAGAAACAAAGCCTCTATGGGACTTTCCGGCGGCAGCAGCAAGGGATTGGGATGCTTGGCCAGCTGCTTTTCAAAAGATTGCCCTGGATCGTAGCTGAAAGCAGTGAAATGATTGAAATAGGGCTTGGATAAAAATAAGGCGAAATCCTCATGGTCTATGTGACCGTCAAGTAAGCGCAAACGATCGTTTTTCTCCGGCACAGCAAAGAAATGCTGCAAAGAGTCCACTAACATGCCGTTGAAATCTTCCTCAGACAGCTTTTGCTCAAACTTCAGACTGTTGCTGAATAGTACAATATTGCCAGTGTTGCCGCTGTCTATGGCCTCGGCTAAAGGGCCGGCAAGGAAGTCAGAGGTGTTACTGACAAACTCACTGGATTCTAAGCGGGCATAGGGCAAAAGCAAAGCGAAAAAAGTCTTGTCCTCCGTGCTGATATGATCCTCATTGCTTAAGTCGCGCAGTATGCCAGTGCAAATGCCGTTGCCTGTGCCGCCGCCGGTGGAGCTGAAAACATAATTGCCGCGAATTAAAGGCAAAAGCTCACGCTTTACAGACAAATAAGCGTCCAAACCTATGGCAGGATCCTTGCGGGACCCCTTGAACTGCCCACGACCAGCATGCAGGGTGGCTAAAAGACGCCGCCCGCCGCCTTCTACCTTGCTCAGCTCAGTCTCCGATACATTTACAAGCACCGCCTCCGGATCAAACCTTGCAGCGATCTTGCAACCCGCCCCACCTATGCCTACAGTCATCTTAGCGCTCCTCTAAATAGGATGAATGACGGGACTCAAAACGACGACTCTCCACTAAACGTGCCAAGGCCAAAGCCCCGTAACGGCTAATGTAAAGATTCTTGCGGTTGCTCTCGTCCCGAATGTCAATGAAACGAAGACCGGCCAACGCCTCAGTTAAAGCAACAGCGGTCTGCTTGGTGCGAGTAATGCCCAAATGCTTTAAATCGTCAAAAAAATTGGTCAGATTGTACTTCAACGAGCGATCCTCAGCCTTGGCAGACCATAATAAAAGCAGATAGTGAGGCTCCGATAAAAAGTCTACCTGCTGCTCAAATAATGCCAAGGCCTCAGTGCCGGTCATAAGCTCTAACACCTGTTAAAACAAAAATTACTAAATGATAATACTATATCATACTACAGTTGGAAGGTCAAGAAAAATCAAGTAAAAGACCGGAAATTGTTTCAGTAAAACGAAAATAAAGCAGAGCTCAGAGGCTGGATTTGCGGACTGCCGCGCGCATGGTATATTAAAGTGTAGTTAAGTGTAGTTAGTTTAACTATAGTCCAGTTTAGTGTAGTGTAGTATATATGCGCGGGGCAGGACAGAAGCAGCGAGAAGCATGCAGCATTAATCTCGAATTCAAGCGCTGGCTTATTACTTTTCAGCGCTCACGAACCGGCTTGTGCATATTGTTGTTTCTTATTGGTCTACCGGTGATTCTGCTGATTTACTTTAGGCGCATTCACATTATATTATGCCATTACTTGTTTTTTCAGCAAGGTTTTTATTTCATCCGCAGATTTACGTGGATTAGCACAGGTTACGCGGATTAGCACAGATTTGGACGGGGTCGGCTTAAAGGGGCTTTGTCTATATGTTTACATTTCACATACGTACCTATGGCTGTCAGATGAATGAGCGCGATTCTGAGGCTCTGGCTTGTCTGCTGTCAGCGCATGGTCATCAGGAGGTATCGGAGGAGTCTGCCGCCGATTTGCTTTTATTCAACACGTGCAGCGTGCGTGATCAAGCTGAACGCAAGGTGTTGGGCAAGATTGGGCTGCTCAAGCGTGTCAAGCGACAAAAGCCACAGCTGAAAATCGGTCTGATCGGTTGCATGGGGCAGCGTCTCGGCGATCAGCTTTTCACTCTGCTTCCGCACTTGGATTTTGTTGTTGGCAGCGATCAACTCAGTGAGATTCCTGGTATTTTGGAGCGTATTGCTGCGGGCGAGCGGCATATTTCGGCTACTGTCATGGGCACAGACGACTTTATGCGCCTTACAGAGCATAAAACGGCTTCGCCGTTCAGCTACATCTCCATTATTCAGGGCTGTAATCAGTTTTGCAGCTATTGCATAGTACCCTATACCCGAGGCAGGGAACGCAGTCGCGATATGGCCGATATTGTGCACGAGGTCAGGAGGCAGGTAGAGCGGGGGACTCGCGAAATACTGCTGCTGGGGCAGAATATCACCGCATATGGCATTGCGGAGGCGAGAAAAGAGGGGCGCTTTGATCCGGAGGAATCATATTTGGCGGATTTACTCTGCAAACTCAATGAAATCGAGGGACTCCGGCGCATACGTTTTACTTCACCGCATGTGCGCTTTATGAATGATAAGTTTATACGCACGATATGTGAACTGCCCAAAGTCTGTAAAGCCTTTCATATACCGGTACAATCGGGTTGCAACCGCATTCTAAAGGCGATGAACAGAGGCTATACAATAGAGGAATATCTACATAGAATCGAACAGATCAGGGAGCTGGTGCCGGAAGCGCAATTCTCCACGGATATTATCGTTGGCTTCCCCAGTGAGACCAATACAGAATTCGAGCAGACCCTGGAACTGATGCGCAAGGTACAATATGACATGGCATATATTTTTCGCTATTCAACGAGAAGCGGCACCAAAGCAGCAGAAAAACTGCTTGACGACGTCAGCGAGGAAGAGAAAAACAGGCGAAATCAAGTGCTGCTCGAGGAGCTTAGTCGCGGAACTGAGAAACGCAACAGAGCTCGCGTCGGGCAAAGTTTGGAAGTCCTGCTGGAGGGTGCAAGCAAGCGCAATCCTGAACGATGGACCGGACGTTGCCGTCTCAATAAGGTGGTGAATTTCCCTTGGGTGGAAGGCCTGCAAGTCGGCGAGTTGCGCCAAGTAAAGATCAAACGCAGCAGCGCAAATGCGCTGTATGGCGAAATAGAGCCCTGAAGAATCTGCGCTAATCAGCATAGTCTGCCGACAAACAAATCGTAGAAGCTCTCGAATATAAATTTCAGCAAAATCTTTCACGAACAACAAGCACTTGACAGTAGTGCAAGGGAGTCCAGTATTGAAGTTATTAGCCTTGGATTTTGACGGTGTGATTTGTGACAGCGCGCGGGAAACCGGCATGAGCGCCTGGAAAGCTGCTCGCGAACTATGGCCGGAGCTCTGCTATGCCGCAGAAATACCTGAAAAATATCTGCAAAAATTTGTTCAAGTCAGGCCATATCTGGAGTATGGCTATCAATCGGTGCTTATGCTGAAAATGTTATTGGAGGAATTGCCGTTAAGGGCTTTTCAAGAGGAACTCGAGGAAAATTGCCAGCGTATCATGCAGGAAAATTCGCTAAAAAAAGCTGACCTGATGAAGAGGTTCTCCAATGCGCGCGAACAGTGGCTGGCACAGGACTTGGACGGCTGGCTGGCAGCGCATGGATTCTATGCAGGCGTCATCCTTGCGCTGCAAGAAGCATTAAAACTGCAAGAAGTGCATATACTGACCACTAAGCAGGAATGCTTCGCAATGCCGTTGCTGACAGGGCAGGGCGTATGTTTCCCGAAAGAACAACTCTGGGGATTGGAGCGTAAAACCCCGAAGGAGGAGTTGCTGCTCAGGTTTGTACAGGCGGGTTACAGCAGTATCGCCTTTGTCGAAGACCGCCTGGATACCTTGCTTAGAGTGATGCAAATACCGGAGCTGGACGCTGTCAAGCTCTACTACGCCACCTGGGGCTACAGTGGCGAAAAGGAAAAACAACAGGCCGCAGCCATGAAACGCATAAACTGTATAATCCTGGATGATTTCAATAGAATTTTGAGGGGAACGGAAACATTATAAAGCTTCCGTGCTTTCAACTGGGGTCTCCGTAGACAAAAATGCTCGGAAGAATCATGTCTGAAAAAATTTTATTTTGCGATTTGGACGGCACCATTATCAGTGGAGGTCAGCCGCTTTCGGACTGCAATTTACGCACTTTGCAGTCCTTGCGCCATGCCGGTGTTGTGGTTGCCTTGGCTAGCGGCAGGAGTCTCTATTCCATGCACAAGGTAATCAGTCCGGATATGCCTTTTGATTACGCGATTTTCTCCACAGGTGTCGGTATTATGCACTGGGGCAGACAAGAGATAATTTGGCGCAAGGAGCTTAGCGCTGCCGAGGTAAAAAAGGCCGCCTCTGTATTCGAGGAGGAACAAGTTGACTATATGATACAAGAAAAGTTGCCGGAAAATCATAAATTCAGCTACCGGTGTTTCAGTGCGCATGAGCAGGATAACAGCGACTTTTTTAGGCGCTTAAAGATATACGATACGCATTGCCAAGTTTTAACTGAGCCGGTTTTCAAGCAGGGCGCCAGCCAGCTGCTTGCAGTACTGAAGCAAAACGATGCTAAATATGAAAAATTGCTGAGCAAGCTGCAAGACTTTTCAGTGGTAAGAGCTACATCGCCGCTGGATGGCAAGAGTATTTGGCTGGAAGTGTTTGCACAAGGTGTGAGCAAGTCCGCTGCTGCACAGTGGCTCAGCGAAAGGGGAAAGGGCAATATGGCTACTTATGCGCTGGGTAACGATCATAACGATCTGGACCTGCTTAGCTGGGCCGGAAAAAGCCTGATTGCAAAGAACTCGCCCGCCGAACTGAAAAGCCGCTTCCAAGTGCTGGAGGCCGAGCCGGAAAATTTTCTGCGCCTGGCCGTCGAAACCTGGGGACTAATAAACCTAAAAAAAACACAGCCACCCCATAGACTATGACGTAATGTGCAGATTGGCGGCCTTGGCGGTGAAATTAAAAAAGATAACCGCAAAGGACGCAAAGAATGCAAAGGACGCAAAGATAACCGCAAAGAATGCAAAGGACGCAAAGATAACCGCAAAGGACGCAAAGGACGCAAAGATAACCGCAAAGGACGCAAAGAATGCAAAGAATGCAAAGATAACCGCAAAGGACGCAAAGGACGCAAAGGACGCAAAGATAACCGCAAAGGACGCAAAGGACGCAAAG
>JAAZKR010000102.1 GCA_012799725.1 Oligosphaeraceae bacterium
CGGCGGCGGAAACGGCGGTGGCGGTAACGGCGGTGGTCAAAATGCACTGGAACGCATGTCGGCTGATAAGATAATCGATGTGGTTATGTATGATTTTTGTGGCCCGGCTCACTGTGACAGCATAAACATCGCCTATGTTTTGGATGCGCGTGTAGAGGTTAAACGTGATATGTGTGACCTGTGGGTTTTGGATAAGAACGGCAATCTGATCAGCAATGTTGGCTCTATGTCGACCCCGTTCCCGCAGCGATAATTTCTTCATGGCCAGATAAAGCACTTGTAGAAAGCATATGCACTGATGCTCATTATTTTTATTAAAGAGTCTGGCCAGGACAGCGAGGCCGCTAAAATATTACTAAAATCTTATCCTGAAAGCAGTGTCTTTGCTTACAAGCAGCACAGCGATCAAGAGCTCCTGGAGGCTGTCAAGGAGCCTGCATTGATTATTCTTGATCATAAGATGGCCATACCGCATACCAAGCTATTGCGAATGGGTGCCGGTGATCGTTTGCTGCGAATTATGGTGTTGCTTGAGGAGGGCTTCGGCATGCACGCCGTTAATGCCCGAATTGCAGGAGCAGACCTTTGCATGGTTATGCCCTTGCAGCCAAACTTGTTTCTTCGAGCCATACAAGATGAAGGCAGTACCTTGCGCCGCATGCAGGATGGGCTTAATCTGATCAAGGATAAGGTCTGCATCAATCGGCGCTACAGCTTTATGCAGCTTTTGGGGGCAGGACGACATTCAGTCATGATTTTAGCTCGAGATCTGCTGGCTGACAGTGATGTAACTATTAAGTTGCTGCGCAAGTCACTAGCCGGCTCGGCGGAGTATATGGAGGAATTCAGGGTACTGGTTGAGCGTTTCAAGGCGATTGATGTGCCCAACATGGTCGGCATCAGTGATTATGGCGAATGGAACGGCTATGTGTATATAGCGCTTAATATAGGCAAGGCTGAGAATCTGTATGAGATAATGGCAAAACGCAAGGTTCCATTACAAGAGATAGCCAAGGTGGGGCTGGCCGTAACCAGAGCCTTAATTGCCATTAAAAAACAGGCTGTTATTCACTTTGATATCAAGCCGGAAAACATACTGTTCTACAAAAACCAGTACTATCTGTCAGAATTCGGTTCCATGCTGCCCTTTGGCAAGCCAGACTTTTCCGGATATCACTACTGGCCGGATTCAGCTTTCACATGTCCGGAAAGCTTTATAGAGAATGCCGATTTTACTGTGCGCAGTGATGTTTATTCCCTGGGATTGGTGCTTTATACCCTGGCCAGTCGGCAAAATCCGTTTGCAGGTTATCCCTGCAATAGAGAACTTACTAGCAGGGTAAGCGAAAACATTATCCATTTTCAAGATAACAATCCACTGATAGCCTGTCCGCCTTTGGCCATTACTATCGAGGCCATGTGCTTGGTAAGACATGATTCCAGGCCACGACTCAGAGACTTGGAAATCATCTTCTATCAACTTTACATTATTCTTTCCGATGGTAAGGACTTGGCCGATTTACCCGGTGCCAGCGCACTGCAAACCAGCCGAGCCAGCACTATCTCAAGTGCTGCTGCTGATGGCGAAAAGGATGGTGAGGAACACCTCATAGAAAAGCGCTTGCGCAGCTCAAGTCAAATTACGAGGAAAGAAGCTCGGCGCGGCGGTTCTGTCAATCAATTTTGGCATAACCTTGCAAAGAAGAAAAAAATCATGGTTTCGGCTATGTTTTGCTTGCTGTGCCTCGCTCTGTTCGGTATCGGATACGGTTTGGCTCGCAAGACATTTCTGCGCCTCTATTTCAAGCAGGGGCCACTACGCCTTTTTACCTGCTACAGAGGCCATACCGAGGCGCTGCGTACTTTAGACCTACGCAATGCACGCTGTCCTAAGTGCAATCTTGAGACTACACCGTCCTATACATGTAATGCATGCGACGCGGTTTTCGGATTGACACTATGGCCCAGACGTGATATGAGCGAAGAAGAATGCCGGGAATTTGAAGAGAAGCTTAAGCTCTGCCCGTTTTGCAAATCCGATAAAATTAGCCCGACGCCAATCAATAGACCCAAATGAGCCGTCCAACAAGATTCCGGGTGTATCTTATCTACAGGTTACGCAGATTTTCAGGATAAGGAACCGCTGCGATTTCTGAACATCTCCATGTTTTTGCATGATTCCTTGTGATTCTGTTTGAAAAGACCTTACAGAAATCTATCTTTTCTGCATAATCCATAAATCATGATGGTGTTCCATTCGACTATAGGGGGGACTAACCATTATATTGCATGCGTGACATCAGTCCCCCCCCCCTGTCCACTTATCCAACATGCCAGCCTACAAGAACCAAGCATGGTTACCGGCCAATGACTAGTTTTATATAACCAGAATGTGAGTGCAGCCACTTGAAAAATCGTCATTTTAATTAATATTCTGAATCCGTGGAAATGACGAAACGTTTTTACTGTACGGATTCATACAGGAGTTATTTATGCGCGTTGCATTGTGTGGTTTTGGTAGTATGGGAAGGCATCATGCCCAGCTGCTGTCCAAGCATGAGCCGCCGGTAGAGTTTTGTGGTATAGCCGATGTACGCAAGGAGTGCCGCACCTTGGCTGCTGAGGAATTTCCGGGTGTGAAAGTTTGGGCACGTGCTCAGGATATGCTGTCGGAGGAGCATTTCGATGTGGTGCTGGTTTGTCTGCCTACTTATATGCACGCCGAAATTAGCATTATGGCTATGCGCCAAGGTGCCCATGTCTTTTGTGAAAAGCCTATGGCATTGAATGTAGAACAGTGTCAGGAGATGATAAAGACCTCAAAAGAGACCGGACGCATGCTGCTTATCGGCCAGGTATTGCGCTTTTGGCCAGAGTATGTCTTTCTTAAACAGGCCATAGAAAAACAGAGTTATGGCAAGCTGCGAGCGCTTTCCATGTGCCGGGTGGGTGGAGTGTCTATTGGTTGGGAAGGGTGGTTTCTTGATGAGAATCGTGGTGGCACGCAGATATTTGACCGCCATATTCACGATAGCGACGCGGTGCTCTGGCTGCTGGGGAAACCGCGCGCAGTGCAAGCCTACGGTTTTTCACGCGATCCGTTTGCTGAGGGCGGCATTGTACATAACTTCACACATTATGATTACGGCGATGAGCTGGTGGTCAGTGCCGAGGGCAGTGCTGATATGCCCAAGGGATTTCCTTTCACCACTATCTATAGGGCTACTTTCGAGAAGGCTTGCTTGGAGTATTATGGGCGTAATACGCCTACACTTACCCTTTACGAAGATGGCAAGGTCTCACATCCCCTGCAAGATGAAAAAGAGACCCACATACAGAGTGGCTTAAATATCTCCAGTGCCAGCCCATATTTCAATGAGCAGGAGTATTTCTTCTCCTGCATACGCTCTAACAAGCGTCCCGAACGTGTTACCGCCGCTGCTGCCATGCAGACTATCGCGCTAATGCGAGCCGAGATGGAAAGCGTGCGCAGCAAGAAACCTGTGTTGTTATAATACGAGGATTTGCCATGAAATTCTTTGTTTTATTGTCGCTTTGCCTGGGATTTCTAAGTGCTTGCAAACCGGCTACACCGGCATCCCAGGGTGAAGCCGGCGATAGTAGCACTTCTGCTGCTGTACCGGCACAAAACAAGCAACAGGCCGAAAGCAAGAAGAGTGGCACGGGACAATCTTTGCGTCAGGAGGTGATGGATGCAGTAGATTATGGTACCGGCGCCGCTCAAATGCGTGCTAAAAAATCAGCCATTGAAAGGATTGATAAAATCAACGAGCAGCATAACAAAGACTTGGAAGAAGCGCTGAGGCAGTAAGGCTTTGGAGTCGGTTTAGGTAGAAATAGCGCTTCAGGAAAAGTGAGATCATGAGCGAAATGATAACAATTATGCCTTGTCTGGATATGCAGGCTGGGCGTGTAGTTAAGGGCGTACACTTTGTCGATATGCATGATGCGGGGGATCCGGTTGAATGCGCCCGCGCTTATAGTTTGGCAGGTGCTGACGAGCTGGCCTTGTTGGATATAAGTGCCACCACGGAGGGACGTGGCACTCTGCTTGATGTGGTGCGCAATGTGGCGGCGGTTTGCCAGATGCCGTTGACGGTAGGAGGCGGTATCAGTGATATCAAAGGTGCCGCTGCGGTGCTGCAAGCCGGTGCCGATAAAGTCTCTATTAGTAGCGCTGCATTCCGCAAACCCGAACTTATCCCGGCTCTGATCAAGGAGTTCGGTAGCGAGGCGGTTACCGTGGCTATAGATGTGGACCGTAATAGCGCAATGGAATCAGGCTATGAAGTCTATATAAATGGCGGCAGAAATGCAACCGGTAAGGATGCCCTGCAATGGGCACGACAGATAGACGACTATGGCGTGAAAGTCATACTTCCCACCAGCAAAACCGGTGATGGTGCCAAGAGCGGCTATGATTTGTCTTTGATCAGTATGTTGGCAAAAAATTGTCGCGCCAAAATTGTAGCTTCCGGCGGTGCCGGTGAAATGCGGCATTTTCTCGAGGCTGCGCAAGTCGGAGCAAAAATTCTTTTGGCTGCCTCCGTATTTCATTTTCAGAGCATCAATATCAGTGAACTCAAGACATATTTGAGCGAAAATGGCATTAAGGTGAGTTTGACACATTAACGTCTCCTAAATTCTCAGGAGATACCGGCCACCGGCTAAACATGGCCGGCCACAGAACCAACAAAGAATCAAATATGAATCCGCAGATTACGCAGATAGTGCAGATATTAGTGTAGATAAGTGCAGATATTAGTGTAGATGTTGGTGCAGATGTTAGTGCAGATATTTTAAAAGCAAGGTTTTTGCGGAAAAATCCCAAGAGATGCAGCTCTGCCGGGTCAGTCGGGAAGCACTGGATGTTTTTTCTTTGTGCATGTCCATCTACGGTTTAGTGTTTAGTGGTCAGGAATTATAAGTGATTGTGTTTAGTGGACTGGTAAAAACGGCTGTATGAGGTTATATTAACTGGCCATTACCAACGGGGCGTAGCGCAGTCTGGTCAGCGCGACTGGTTTGGGACCAGTAGGTCGGGGGTTCAAATCCCTCCGCCCCGACCATCAGCAGTTACCGCGACTTTCGGTATGGACCTTTTGATCCCCTCCCGAAAGTCGCGTTTTTTGTTATTACCTGCGCTTCAAGATGTTTTCTGAAGGTTTCCGTCCATTTTAGAACATACAGGCCGGCAGTCCGCAATTTTTTCTGAGATACGGGACGCGGTCTATTTCCTTCAATTGTTTCTTACTTCCTGTAGCGCTTCAATTTGAAATAGGATCAACGGCTCATTTTACATTAATAGCATTGAAATGCGCAGGGAAGCAGCATGGGTTGATGCTAATGTAACGAGCCTTACGGCATTGGTCAACTGTCAAGGACTTTTGAGCAAGCCAAAAAGAGGCCTCTCAAAAGCCTCTGTAGCTGCGGCTTCGGGGTCAATTGCCCATGTTTTTTCGGTATTGGCTAGGCGAGCAGTGATTAAAACGTGCAAAGAATCGAGCAAAATATTGTGGGTCATCATAACCTACAGCACGTGCCACATCGGAGATGGAAAGCATGCGATCTTTGAGAAGTTCCCGGGCTTCATTGTTTCGCAGTTCCATGATGAATTCGTGGGGGGATTTATCATGATGCTTATGCCACAGACGGCGAAGAGACGAAAAACTAAGACAGTGACGACCAGCCAGTTCTTCGTAGTCAATGGCTTCGCTGTAGCGCCGACGCAATTCATTCTCAATGGAAATGAGCCGTCCATCAATTTTAGGGACGGAATTGCCGTCAATTGTGTCTTTGAATGCCGCCATGAACATGGCATGGCAAATCAGATCAATCTGCTCACACAGCGTGGCTGATACAGGCTGAGTTTCCAGCAGCGTGCGTAGCAACTGCACATAGTGTGGGACAATGGGTACCTCCGACAGTGGGCGAAAACGCGGAGTGTTGACTGCGTTGGAACCGAAAAAATAGTGCACGTATTGGCTTTCGTATACACAATAAAATTCATTGACTGGTTTATTGAGCTCCACGACGCGGATGTCATCCGGCAAGCCCAATGTGATGCATGGGCTGGTCTCATGCCTCTTCTTCATCCCAAATTGCAGTGATATGTCAAGGTTGGGGCCGGTGAACAGCGAAAACGAAATATGGTCGAAATTCCGGTGGATTGTCTCGATTTTTCCATCAAGAAATCCTAGACGGTGTATGGGGGGCACTTTGCCAGTAGCCCGCAGGATGTCATTAAGCCAGTATATCATCTTGTGAGTGCCGAGTTCCCTTGACCCGATAACTGCATATAATCTACCCCCAAAAAAGAAATCTCGCCAACAATGCTGGCGTTATTTTTCCGGAAATTTTCCGTGTAAAGTAATGGGTCTGTAGTGCGTGGTGCGCACTACAGAAGACTGACATATTACCCCGAAATCAGGAACGGCTTACCTCTGAAGACAGCTTGGAAAATCAGTTGTAGGGAATAGAACTCGGGACTCTCAAATATATCATAATATAATCAGAAAGTCCACTTTTTTTAACAAAGAGTCCATTATCAAACTTATTGAATAATGATATAATTAAATATATTATGTATAGTCATTCTCAAGATAGAATTTAGATAATTTTGTCATTTTTCATGAAATACATCGAATGCAGTGGTTCCCCCTATGAGATGGGTTGTTGTTACGGAGAGACTGCCCGTGAGGAAATACAGTTCATGGTGGAGTGCAACCGACATTGGTATGATGCAGAACATCTGGCCACCTGGCAGAAGCTGGCTGTGTCAGTCATGGCGTGCCATGTGCCGGAATTGCTGGAAGAACTGCGAGGCATGGCGGCGGCGTCTTCTGTTTCATTGGAGATGCTTCTAGCCATCAATTTTGTAGATACCTTTGACAATGCCACCAATCGATGCACGCCGTTGCTGCTTCATGATTCACCACAGGGTCCAATCGTGGCCAAAAACAATGATGCAGGCGAAAAGGAACAGTGCATTTTCGTGACCTTGAAACGTTGTCCGTCCAAGGGCATTCCAACTCTTGGTGTGACATACGCAGGCTGGCTGAGTGGCCTGGATGTGATGAATGAGGAAGGCCTTGCCAATACACATGGTTCAGTGGGTTCCAAATATGACAAATCAGGTTTGCGTCTTGATATCCGTCTGGCGATGATGCAGGGGATGACACAGTGCCGTACAACCCGGGAACTTTTAGACTTCCTCCAGCGTATTCCTTTGACGGGGAAAGGATTCTCCATTGCGCTTGGGGACAAGTCTGGAGAGACTTGTTTTCTGGATGCGGCAGTACCGAGATTAGTGACGCACAGCCACAATGTGGATTTTTCATTTTCGACCAATCTTTATCGTGCGGCTGAAGTCGCAAATATGGATCAGCGTACGGAAGCAGTCCGTGCATTGGCCACGCGTCGAAGTGCCTACATCGAGAAATTGCAGCACAAACCAGAGGATCTTGAGCAAATTCAGGGACTGTTAAGAGACCATTCTTCGCCGTGGGCACCCTGCCGTCATGGAGGCGAATCCGTATCCGTGACCCGCTGGTCTATGATATGCCTTCCCCAGGCAGGTCAGGTATTTGTCGCTGACGGTTTTCCGTGTCAGACCCCCTACCTCAAATACGCAATTTAGTTTTTTCGATTATCATTCTTTTTTCAGTCATCACATCATAGGAGAAGGAAAAAAATGAAAACACGTAACTCATTTACACTTATCGAACTGCTTGTAGTCATTGCTATTATAGCAATTCTCGCTGCCATGTTGCTGCCCGCGCTGGGCAAAGCCCGTGAAAAAGCCCATTCCATAAAATGTACTTCCAACATGAAGCAGTTCGGCATGGCGGCTGTTTTCTATTGTGATGAAAATGACGACTTCTATATGCCGGCAAATCTGTACAATGTCAACGTTTGGACATGGGGGTATGAGTTCATGCAACGGAAATATGTGACAGGCAGCAATGGATTCTGGAAATGCCCGACAGCAGCTGGAAAATTGAAAGGCCCTAATTTCAACAAGAACTTCTCCCTTTCCGCAGGTCTTTATCCGGCGAATTACACATATACGGCATATGGATACAATAACGTCACTCTGGGATGCATCGCCAGCACTTCCGTGAAGACGACTAGCGGGAGCTATTATAATACATCTCCGACGGGAATCAATATTCCCACCAAAAGCAGCAGTCTGCGGATCACTACTACCTGTCTGGTGTTTACGGAGACATGTGACGACAATACGGCGCCGCTGGAGGGTACTCATCTCTGCGGCAATGGCGGCAAGACCAAATTCGATCTGCACAATGGCGGCGCGAATATCTGCTGGGCTGATGGACATGTCAGCTATATGACGATGACAAAAGTCAAACTGAAATACGATTATGCACCTAACGGTTATCAGAATCACTACTACCAATGGAAATAGAAGAACTAACCGCAAAGAACGCAAGGATAACCGCAAAGAACGCAAAGAACGCAAAGAACGCAAGGATAACCGCAAAGAACGCAAAGAACGCAAAGAACACGAAGAACTTGGCGTGGACTGATTGTCCGCAACCCAGTTGAAATACTCAATCCACAGATTACACAGATTATACAGATGCCGCTGATCTGAGTAAATC
>JAAZKR010000103.1 GCA_012799725.1 Oligosphaeraceae bacterium
AGACCCGGAAAATCTGCCTGAAGATCAAGAAAACCCCGAGGTGGAGGAAAATCAGCCCCTTGTAGTAGAGGTTGAGGTCACTGATGTTGAAGGTGATAATTTCGACTTCGCCATCGATGACGAGAACAACAAGCCCTACATTTCTCTGGATGAAGCCAGGGTTTATGGAGCATGGGAGCCACAAGACCCGGGAGGAGCGCAAGGCGCCACCAATCTACCGCCCGGCAAGTATATTTTCACCAGTGAAGCCTTGGATTATAATCAGGTCGAGCATCCTGATCTCTCACAAGACAAGGAAATCAAGGTTACGGTCAAAGACCTGGGTGACCCGCGTGAACGCGCAGAGGCAGATCAGGATATCACAATAAAAGACAAGGATCGCCCACAGACCCCGCCCACAATTGCGATAGACCAGGATGCCCCGAGGACTGACGATAATTTGACAGTCAACTATACTACAGGCGTCGATGCAGATGGCGATGATATCGATATAGCTTTCGCATGGTTCATCAATGGTAATCTTGTAGAAGGAGTAACCGGACCTGAGCTGCCTGCGGAAAAAACGGCAAAACACAATATCGTCAAGGCTAAAATTACGACGACTACAAACCCATACAACGATGAGACCAAGCTAGTGGTCATTGCAAAGGAATCAGACCCAGTCGAGATCCGAAACACACCTCCGGAAGCCGAGCCCCATAAAGTCTTTATCAGAAAGATGGCGGGGGGGAATGGCACAGAAGAATTTAATCTTATCGCCACTGATGCCGATGGTGATGTGCTCGAGTTCACCGAGGATAATGCTCCACAAAAGGGGGCATTGGTCATAAACGGCAATAAGGCCACTTACACCGTTAATAATCTCGACGAGGAGTTCTTTGGTGAAGATGGTGCTGATGTTTTCAGCATCAAGGTTGATGATGGCGATGGCGGCATCAAGGTTTTCCAAGTGACCGTCACCTACCGTGAAAATCCCCCGGTAGAAATTGAAGTTACCACCGCACCAGCAGCCGAATATGCGGAAGTCGATGCTGATGGACAGGCTAACAGCATCACCATCGCTATCAAAGCGGAAGACTCCATCGAGGTGTTGCCGGCCGGTGTAAAGGATGAAGACGGCAGCATCAAATGGGAAGTGCTGCAGGAAGGCAACGTTGTAGCTTGGCAACAAAATCCAATAAATACCTTCGACGAAATTATTCCGGAAGGTGCCATCCCGCCAGTAGGTCATCGACCCGGTGCCACTTCAGAATGCACTTTCACCCTGGGATATGGCATACTGAACGGTGCAGACCGCCCGGCTCAAGCGGATTTCGTTATCAGAGTCACAGTCACTGATGCCCTGGGCAGCGAAGAAACCAAGGAATGGACGGTCACAATCAAAGACGTAGACCGTGCGCCCGGCGCTCCAGCTGCTGTAGGATTCGATAAAGAAATCGTACGCGTAAACGAAGAACTGAAAGCTCAAATAGCAGAAGAAGACGAAGCAATAGACGAAGACGGCGACGCTATCATCGGATACTACTATAAGTGGAGCTGTGGACTAGAAGAAAAAGAAGGCGACACCCTGACAGGACAAATAAAAGGCGAATTTTGGACTGTCAGAGCATTCGCCATTACCAAGCCCTACGGCGGCGAAGAAGTCAGAAGCGATGGGCACGCTGAAAACGCCATCACTGTGGCCAACACTGCTCCGGAAGCTGCGGACATTAATGAAGAAACCAACGAGGACACACCTCTGATTGTAGACCTGATGGGTGGAGATGCCGATGATGCCGACGAGTTGATTTACGACATAACCGTAAACCCCGAACACGGCACCGTGAAACTGGACGGCGAAAAAGTCACCTATACCCCCAATCTTGATTTCAACGGCTTGGATAATTTCACCTACAGCGTCAGTGATGGTGATGATATCGTCACAGCTGAAGTCAAGATTACCGTCAACGCCATCAATGATGCTCCGGTACTCGATGCCATCCCAAGCAATATCTACATAGTGCCTGATCAGATGGGTGTGCCCCAAGAGTTCCCCCCTTATACCATAAGTATGGGTGGCGGCGATGACGAAAAAATGCAGGAGATTGACAATGTCGTTATTGAAGACGTCACCGGCGACGATATCTTTTATGTCGTCCCTGCCGTCGACTGGGCCAATCATGATGTCTTTTTGACTTTCACTATCAAAGCCAATGCCGCTCTGGGCAGCGAAGCTGAAATCCACCTCACGGTTTTTGACAACGGCAATGGTGTTGCTCCGCATGTGAACAAGGCTGAAAAAACCATCAAGGTGGTTCTCGGTGCTACGCCTTGGTACCCGCTCTACGCTATAACCTGTAACGAGCACGATATACACCAGGTCAGCATCCTTGACAATGGCAATGTCGTAGCCGAACTCATTGTCGAGGGTGACACCATGAAGCCGGGCGATTACTATGACGCCGGTATCGAGGGGCTGCCGGCTGGCTCACAATATGACATCGAGCTTCGCGCTTGGACTGCCAGCGCCGGAGTCAGCGGTCAACTCTGCGCAGTAGCACCCCCTGCTCTAGC
Source organism: Oligosphaeraceae bacterium (assembly GCA_012799725.1). GTDB lineage: Bacteria > Verrucomicrobiota > Lentisphaeria > Oligosphaerales > Oligosphaeraceae > JAAZIY01. The sequence goes on from JAAZKR010000103.1 coordinate 2,554, forward strand.
GGTGCCTGACTACACGAAACCGGGCGAAGGTGAACTGAAATATGATGTGAACACAAAGAAATTCACGATCAACACCCCGTTATCAGCCAGCTATACCCTGAACATAACATATCCCAATGGCAACATCAAGGTTGTCAAAGGTGTCTATACGCCTAACAATGATGGCCTGATCCTGCCGGAGATTGTACTGCCCATGGAATTCTTCGTGGCCGGCGACTACCGCGCGACCGTGTTCGGAACAAATCCCGAAGGTGATGGTGATGAATCCGGACCTTGTGAATTTACCATAGTTGACGATACTGTGGGTATCTTGGAATGGCCTGCCGAGGGCTTTGTGCCGATGGACGCAGCCAATATACTGGTTGCGGGCGGTATCGAAAACAGCACGGTCAACTTCTCTTGGCCCGTGCTCTCAGCCGCAGTCAGCTATAGAATACTGGTCACTGACAGCAAGGGTGCACAAGTTGCCAGCGCCAACGACCAGAGAAATAATTCTTGGAGCGCCAAATTGCCTCTGCCCCAAGACTCCAATAGCTTCTCCTGGTGGGTGGAAGCCAAAGATGCCGCAGGCAACACCGCCAAGTCTTTCACTTGGAGCTTTAGCTTGATCAAGAAAACCGATGCACCGTTGGTGAAACAAGTCACAGCTGGAGACAATGCACTCCAACTTAATTTTGCTGCGTTTGACATTGCCGATGGTGACATCATCAGCTATGAAGTGCAACTCTTCTCGGTCAATGTAGGCGATATCAGCAAGAGCGTCTGGTATACCTTCATGATGCCCGACGATGCCTTGGGTCTTGAATTCCCGATTGGTATTGATAATCCCGAAAACGGCACTCTCGATCTGGGCAACATCCCGGCCAAGGCCGGCGACTTTGTCTTGCTGCGTCCCTTTGTCAATGGCAAGCAGGCCGGCAGCTTCGTCCTCTACTCCGTACAGTAATCAACCAACGCCACCACAAATCAGGTTGAGCCACATTGATCGGCACGGCTGCCGATCAATGTTCCGGCCAACTGTAGTGGCCTGACTTTCTTGTTTTCCCATAGTCATTTAACCTCATAGGAATGTGCCCATGAAATTGCTACGCCTATCCGTTCTCTTGGTAGCGGCATTCACCCTCGGCTCACTACAAGCCCAGAATCTTAACGACGCAGAGCATTCTTATAGCTCTGACAACTGGCACCTGAGCTTGGGTATAAGCTACCGTAACTTCCGTAAGCCAACCTTCAAAAGCAGTGCCATACCTGACTTCAAGGGTACTTTCAGCACCGATTTGCCTGATATCATCGAGTACAGTGACAGCAACCTGAGCAAATATGGTGCCGGCGGCCTGGAAACAGTCAACGTCATACATTACAGTGGCGGCAAGTTGGCAGGTCGCGGACACTACGGCTGCGAGGAATCCTTGGCACCGGCCCTAGGCTTCAGCTTGGGACTGGCACAGCAGGACAACCTTGAATTCAACCTGGTCGCCAACTTGCAGTACTTCAGCCTGGACTCCGCCTCTCGCCGTAACAGTTTCAGTGGCATTGAGTATACACGCCTACAGAGTGTCATGTTCGGCATTCCGTCCGGCGCTGAATACGATGAGCCTTACGGTGTGACCAATTATACCAGCTACCTTTCCGGCAATGCCAGAACTACGTTTGACTTAGACCTCTACGTGCTGGACTTGGGAGTTTCTGCCAACTACATCTTCCAGAACGGCCTGCAAGCCTATATCGCTGCCGGTGCCTCGCTGTCACTGGCCGACATGGAATCAAGCAGCTATAGCCGAGTAGGTGACAGCGGCGTATTGGCACGTCAACGTGGCCGCGATAATGACATAGACTACATTTTCGGCTACTATGCCTCCATCGGAGCCGCTTACTGGATCACCGAACAGGTTGGCCTCAGCTTGGAACTGCGCAAAGACGAAGGCTTTAAAAAGGCCGACACCAAGTATGTCAAGCAAGACTTGGACGCCTACGGCGGCATACTTAAATGCGTCTTCCGCTTCTGATACCATAAAAAAAGCCCTTACGAAAAAGCCGTCACGCGCACACAACAGCGTATGACGGCTTTTTTCACGATGCAGGACAGGCCTGATACAAAATTGGCAGCATCCTATATCCATTGACAACAACCCGACTGCGGACTAGTTGACCTAAAAAACAGTTGACTTTTCTCCCCATGACCGCGGCAAACAGAACCTTCTTCCATTTTCATGACGCCCAAATCCGAGCAGTCCAAGCAGTCAGATAAGTCAGATAAGCCAGATAAGTCGGGGCAGTCGGATTATCTGTAAAATCCCTCACAAAAAAGAAAAACTCGAGCAATAATAATACGGCAAACTCCCTGTTCACCACCACGGCGAACGGCACAAAACTAACAACTGCTACTTGGAAACAAAGGCATAACAATCAAAATACAGCTTTGGCTGCTTTTTAAAGGTTAACCCTTATGCATAAATTCGCCACGATCTTATTCTTGCTGCTTGCTTCTCAGCTGCTTTTAGCAGCGCCGGTTAAACTTTATTTTGCCGGACTTGATGAAAACGGGCGGGTCTTCATGCATGGCAGTGGCTACTGGAATCAGCAAACTCCGTTGGTCTCTGATCAAAGAGAGCTTGTATTTACAGCACAAGTGCCTGAAGAAGCCTGTTCTGAGTCATTCATGGCCTTGTATGGCTATACCGCCGGGGATACAGTAAGCCAGGTCATCTCTGCCGGATATTTCAAAATCCCTTTTAGTGAAGAAAAATGGTATAGAACCCACTGGGCCTATGCCGTAAATAACTTCATTGTGCTTGAAAAACAAACCGACAGTAGCGGCGGCTCCAGGCTGGACCTGTTGCAAATAGTAGCCAATAGCGATCCTGTATCGCTGATATCGTTAAACGAGCTTTTACCTGCACGCCAAACCCTGCAAATACATCAGGGCGGCAATCTGCTTGCCCTGAGCGGTAATTTGGATCAGCCGCTGTTCTTTGAAAAGACCAATGATGGACAGTTGGCCAGGCTCATGGACTTCCCCGAATTGCCCTGCTATGACCGCAAAGATATTGCCATCAGCCCTGAAGGCGACGAAATATATTTCTGCTCAGCCGAATATGATGAGTTCGGTGAAGGCATGCTGACACTGTATGCCATACGACATAGCGACGCCACACTCACCCGCATCGCCCTGCTGGGTGCCCTGCAAGGCGCAAACAGTATCAAGGAAGCCAGGCTGCAAGCAGCAGCCAATGCCCGGACTATCGTTTTCTGCAATCACTGGCCAGACAAACTAATACCGGGTATCAATGGCAAACAAATATGTGTGGCTTGGGCTTGGCCGGATAGCACCGGCACCTGGCAATTTCAGGCATGCAGCACCGATGAAAAGCTTTCTGAACCAGATGAACCACAACTCAGCGCAGATGGACGTTTCGTCGTCTTTAGCGCAAAAACAAGCGGTTCTGCGCAGCGTCAGATATTCCGCTTTGACCGTCTGCGCCAGAAATTGCAGCTAGTAAGTCAAAATCCCGATGAATTACCCGCCAATGCCAATTGTCTAGCACCTGGCATCTCGCCTAATGGGCGCTATGTTGGCTTCATAAGTGCGGCCAACAACTTGGGACGAACTGATATCAGCAAACCCCAAGTCTGGCTTGCCGACCTGGGTCCCAGCCTGTCCCCTGCATGCTTGGATATTTTTCAAGAACAACGCTTACAGATACCCATCACTATTAATGCCTGTGGAGATGACGCTGTTATCGAACTTGGCACATCTTCCGCTGCCGGCAGCTTCTACGATAAAGATAATAATAAATTAACGCCGGGGCAAGCATGCGCAGTTAGCAGCCTGCCTTGGTACTACGAGGCCGACGCAGATGAAGTCGGCACACATGAAATAACTTTAACCATAACTGAAGACATCTTTAGCGATAGTATCAACCTGCAAATCCGCATACAAGAAACAGGTAGCGCTCTGCTCTCCTGTGTCAGCCTAAATAATCAAGGCGAATTTATTTCCGGCAACAATCGCAATTTCAGCGATGCAGCCTGTTGTGAAAGCGGTGAATACCTCGCTTTCGTAACCAGCTTGCCTATCTTAACCGACAATCCAAACAATGTTTCTCACGCCTATCTGCGCAATATTAGTCTAAACACATTGGTTTTACTTAGCGAGGGCTTGGCATCCGTCGAAAAAATCAGCTTGTCCGGCAACGGCGAGCTACTGTATTTCATTAGCGCCGACAAACTATGGCAGTATGACATAAATGAAGCACAACGTAGCGAATTTATCTCGGAAGATGTAGATGATGTCAAGCCCGCCTTGGATCATAGCGGTAAAATCATTGCTTACAGCAAAGCAAAAAAAGTGGTTTTGCAAGCCAATACGCAAATCATCAAAGAGTTTGACTTGGAATGCAGCTCTTTGCAGCTTAACCGGGACGGTAGCGTACTGCTGATGTTAGACACTGATAAAAAACTCTATGCCTACTTTGTCGATGAGCCCGCACCCCAACAAGAACCACAATTTGTAGCTGCGGATATCGATGAATTTACCATGAATCAAAGCGGCACTGAGCTGATTTATCGCAACAACATGCAGTTATTCAAGTTCAATACCTGCACCGGCGACCAAACGGAATTGGAACTGCCCGACGCATTGCAAGGCCTCAGTCTTATTAATCTGCACCTTTCCGGCAATGGGCGTTATCTGGCCTGGGTCAGAGACTTGGTTGTAGCAGGTGAAGCTTCTAAAAAACAGCAATTTATCTATGAATTGAGCACTGCAAGAGAACTATTGATCAGCCAATCCGCCGATAATCCCGGCAACGGTGATGCCGGCATACTCTTTGCCCCCATTAACGCAGCAGGCAACCAGCTGTTTTTTGCATCCGACGCCAACAACTTGGTAGATGGCGATAACAATAGTGCCCAAGACTTGTTTATGGCTAGTATGCAAGAGCAGCAGGCGGACATGGTAATGTTGTCTAGTGACGAATTCACCGTCAACGAAGATGAAATTGCAATACTGGAATTGCAATTACAGAGCACCTTGGGCAATGCCTTGGTGCCAATATTGGAAACAGATACATCCGCCAAAGATGCAGATTTGCAGCTGCTCGGTCCAGTGCCGGGCAGAGAAGCCTATGCTTTGCGCTACAGTCCTCAGCAGAACTACTGTGGTTTGGACAACCTTGAGCTGCGCATCTGGGATGGCAGCCGCATGAGCGATGCATTTACCCTGCAAATTATAGTGCAAAACGTAAATGACCCGCCAACAGCAACAGACCAGCCAAGAATAGAATTAGAAGAAGATGAAGAATTAAGTATCGACCTGTGTGCTTATGCCGATGATCCAGATTTATACAACGAAAGAGAAGAAGACCGAGATGAGCTCAGCTTCGCATTGCCGGAAAATCCCCCTGACTGGCTTGGCCTGGAAGGCAAGAGCCTGACTTTGCGTCCCGGCTACGACTTGGTAAAGCATCCTGAAAGCAATAAGAATATTGATCTGGATATCACAGTCAGCGACAAAGCCGGTGAGACAATCACAACCATTGTGAAATTGCACATCAAAGATGTCAATCGCCCACCACAGCTGACCCTGAACCAAAACAGCATTCTGCAAACTGATGATACAATTGTGCTGCAACCTGCGTGGTTTGAAGCCAACGATCCGGACTTGGAAGACCAAGCCAATCTGCGCATTATTCTGCGTTATGCCGGTCAAGACGAGCAAGATATAACTGAGCAGCTTCCATATAGTTTCATTCCGCCTGAGTCAGCTGTAAATGAATTGCAGCTGGAGTTTTTTGCCCAAGACAGCTTGGGAGCCAGCTCTGAACCCTGCCAATTGACCGTACTCTTACGCAAAGTCAACTTCAATGCTGCGGCGCTGTGGGGCTATGAACCGGATTCCTCCAGTTGGCGAGACCTGCATACAGGCTGGAACCTGCTTGCCTTACCTTGGGCCTTAAACAGCAATGAAATCGAAGTACTTTTTGGTTGTACGCCCAGTACGCTGAAACTTCAGGTCTGGGACGCTGAAAAACGAGCCTACCAAAATACAAAAACCCTCTTTGCCGGACAGGGTTTCTGGATATATCTGGATAACTTGAGTAATATAAACAACGGCGAGGTTGTATTAGCAACCGGACGCCAAGAAGCACCGCCACTACAACCCGGATGGAATTTGATTGGTCCGACTTGGCAGGACGAAAACACGGAGCAGAATAAACTGTTTAAGCTAGAGCAGAAGAATATCTGGCAAAAGTCTGAAAGCCTGAAGCCCGGCAAAGCAAGCTGGTGGTTTGAACCCTAGCAAATTTGCCCTAACCCAGGCTCTCGCCCTGCCCATCCCCACCGCTAAGATACAAATACACGTGTCCGACACCCTCGGGAGAGAGGGGTCAGGGGAGTGGGTAAACCTAAAAAAAAGCAGTTGACTTTTCCTAGGGCAAACCGCTTGAATAACTTTGCGGCTGACTATTCCTTATATTTCCAATATCCGCTGATATTAGTATCTACAGATTCAACATTCTTATAGCTGCCATCCTGCCAAATATACACATCGGTGGCTCCGGCAGCACCGCTAAGGTTCCAGCCCTTTTTCAGTTCTATCCACTCGTGTGGATATGGCACGTAGCCATTGAGTGTAATCTCATAGTCAGCGCCAGAATTATAGATCCAAAAAGCCGCTCCGGGAGCCGGTACAGAACCGGGCGCACGCACATAGGTTTTGCCCGCCAGATCGAAACGCGCCAATTCTAAAAAATTAATCCAGCCTTCTTCCGTCTCTTTGCCGCGTGGCACTATGGGCAGATGCAGTAGATTCCAGCCGGGTTTGATAGATAAGCCTATGCTGCTTTCCACTTCTTCAAATGGCGTAAATTCGATTGTATAGTCACCGCTTTCAAGTGCAAAAGCAGCGTTATCTCCCTGCAAATCACCGATTTTTATCCCGCCTTTATATAAACTCAAGCTGCCTGGATTAATAACAGGATTTTCATATAAGCGCTGAAAATTCAAAGTGCATGATTTTGTCAGCCGCAGATTCCATGTGAAGTCCCGTTGCTTGGCGTTTGTAGGTGAAAATAATATATAATAACGACGGGAATTATCAGGATCAGGGTTATCGAAAAAATAATAATCCCAAGGTATTTCTGATCCTTCGGGGCCATCAGGTGGCAAATAGTAAGTCTCGTTGAGAATTTGTGAATTAGCACAGGAACCTAAAAGCAGTTCCATGTTTATGTCAGGGGTGGAGCTGCTGATTTTATAGCAAAACCCTACAGGCTCATAATCGGCGTCACTCTTGATCTCTTCGTTAAAAACCTTCGTTAAATCCATCCCCCCCGCATACATAAAATGCGGAACAGATAAGAACAAGCAAAACAACAAAGCCAGGAAAAGTTTACGAGACATATTCATAAGGCACTTGCATTAAAGATAAAAGGTATGGACACAGCCCCAAAAAATGTCTTACCCGAAAAAAAAGCAAGAGCTAGCCCGTTTGCAGTTCAACCTTTTATGTCGGCCATACACCGGCTAGTCTTCACCTTTGAGTTTAGACAGGCGCAGGTTTGCCTCCTCACGGGCCTTGGCGGCGGCATCTGCCGCCTCCTCTTCGGACGACGCTGGCTCTTCCTCAACTTTCAGCGGTTCAGCACCCAGTTTTTCCAGCTTGCTCAAGTCCACCTGCGCTTCAGGCTCGGCAGCTGGCTCTTCTTCCTGGATAGGCTTGACCTCTTCAGGGCGTCGCAATGCATCCAGCACCGCCTTGCCGCGTTTAGCCTGAGCCGGCCCATCTTCACCAGCCACCAAATAAGCCGGAACTTCACCGCCTGACTGTGCCCCGGCAGTATCGACGCTCTGCGCCTGCGCCTGACGCACTACATCCAGGAAGAATTCCTCCAGATCGCGATTTGGATGGTCTACTTTCACCTGTTCTACTGTTTTGACGCCATGTTCCAGCAACCAGTCCTTGAGTTCGCTTACTACGGAGTCGTTTAGACGCGGGGCTATGATGCGGGTCTTGTCCTCCTCCTTGAGTATCTCCTGCAATTCGCCGCTGGCACGTATCTTGCCGCCATAGAGTATGACTACTTCATCGCAGACATCCTGCACATCTGCCAGCAAATGGCTGCTGAGAATGACCGTCTTGCCGCGCGAGGCCAAAAGCCGTATAACATCCTTCACTTCGCGGCAGCCAATCGGATCCAAGCCGCTGGTGGGTTCGTCAAGGATCACTAGGTCTGGATCGTTGATCAATGCTTGTGCCAGACCTATACGCCTAGCCATGCCCTTGGAAAACTCGCCCACCGGCCTGTTGACCGCATGTGAAAGACCAACCATATCCAAGAGCTGCATGCTACGCTCACGACGCTTATCAGCGCTCAAACCAAAAAGCGCTCCGAAGAAATCCAGTGTCTCCATTGCAGTCAGATACTTGTAGAGATAGGTCTCTTCGGGCAGATAGCCGATACGGCTTTTCATATCCACATCACGGGGCTCTTCGCCAAAAACCTTGAGCATACCCCGATTAGGATAAAGCAAGCCCAAGATCATTTTCACGGTAGTTGACTTACCAGAACCATTAGGGCCGAGCAAGCCAAACACCTGCCCTTGGCGTATGTTGAAGTCGATGTTGTTGACAGCGCGCGCCTTCGGCCTGCCCCAGAAATCCTTGAAAATCTTGGTCAGCCCCACCGCTTCTACGACTATGTTGTCAATGGCAGAAACCATGTTATATGCTCCATTGAATTTGCACTATGCCCGGGTATTTTCGTGAGTGTCACTGCTGCTGCATCATTTCTCCGGAACGCACCAGTCGGGCACTATTGAAGATGACCAGCAGAGAGCTGACGCTATGCAGCAGAGCCGCACCAACCGGAGTAACATCACCGAGTATGGCAAAATATACTCCGACGATGATAAAGCCCAGCCCGATGGCCAGATTTTGATGCATTAGCACCTTGGTTTTGCGCGCCAGACCGATAAAGAAAGGTATGCGGCGCAGATCGTTGTTCATCAAGGCCACCGAAGCGCTCTGTACGGCCACATCGCTGCCGAAAGCACCCATGGCTATACCGATATCACCGGCAGCCAAGGCTGGCGCGTCATTGACGCCATCGCCGACCACTGCAACCACCATGCCGGTCTCTTTCACTTTGCGCACTACCGCTTCTTTCTCTTCGGGCAGACAGCCGGCATAGACTTCTTCTATGCCCAGTTGCGCAGCCACGGTATCAGCCACACGTTGATTATCACCGGTCACCATGCTGCATCGAGTCACGCCGAGTTCCTTAAGCTGCACCACCGCCTCTCTGCTTACCGGCCTCACAGCATCGCGCAAGCCTATCCACCCCATAGCCTTATTACCGCGAGCCACGCAGACTATACTCATACCTTGGCTTTCGGAAGCGCTCATGGTCTCTTGCAAATTAGCGGTGCAGATACCCAATTCTTGCAGCCAAGTTTCCCGTCCCACCTGACAGGTGGCATTATCAATATCGGCCTGCACTCCTTTGCCGATTACTTCCTCATAGTTCTCAGTATCCAAAGCACTTACGCCGGCCTCATCGGCCAATTTACGCATAGCGATGGCTGCGGGGTGATTGCTATGCAGCTCTACGCTGAGCGCCACCTGCAAGAGATCGGCCAGTTCGACACCTTCCACCGGCTGCAATCGCGCCACTTCCAGCTTGCCTTCCGTCAGCGTGCCGGTCTTATCGAAAATAATCGCTTTGATACGCGCCACCAGCTCTATGTTGGATACATCCTTAATCAAGATGCCAAGGCGCGCTGCAGCAGAGACCGCTGCGATCACTGCCGATGGATAAGCAATGACCAATGCGGCAGGTACGGCCATGACCAATACTGCTATAACCCGGTCTATCTGCTCGGTAATGAACCAGGCCAATCCGGCGATCATAAGAATGACCGGGGTATAGTAGCCTATATACTGGTCCAGCAAGCGCATAATAGGCAGTTTGCTACGTTGCGCATCCGCAATCAGGCTACGCACTTTACCTAAGGTAGTGTCCGTGCCTATACGCGTCACTTTGAAGTCAACACGACCGGTCAGGTTTTGTGTGCCGGCATAGACCTCTGAGCCCACATTTTTATCAGCAGGCAGCGACTCCCCGGTAATGCTGGCTTGATTAACGGTGCTGTTGCCGACCAGGATCACACCGTCAGCGGGAAAATTCTCACCGGGGCGCACTCGGCAGATATCACCGGCACGCAGATCAGTAAAGGCATCTATTTCCTCTTCTTGGCCGTCCACGATACGCCGTGCTGAGCGCGGCGTAAGCCTTACCACTGCCTCGATGGCGGCCTCTGCACCCTTGGCGGTACGTTTTTCAATGGTGATAGTGATCAGCATAAAGAAGGCCACTGCTCCGGCGGTACGGTAATCACGCTGTGCAAAGGCCGCAACAAGCGCCAAGGCCACCAGCTCATTCATGCGCACCTTGCCCTGAATCAGGTTTTTGATTGCCTCCCAGAATATGGGCACGCCAAGCATGAAAGCACCTATGAAGGCGCTGAGGTCCCTGGCGGTTTCGTCTATGCTCGCATCAAAGAAAATCTTGGCCAGATACGAGTTAAGTACCAGGATACCACCGAAAAGTGCTATCCCAAGGCGTATCATATCAGAGCGCGTCGCCTTTGTAGAGGCACCTTTTTCGCTTCTGCCTACTGCTTCTTTTTCTTCAGCCATTTGAAATATCCTCGAAACTTAATTGCTCAACTAAAGGGCTGTTAGATTCAATGTGGGCATTTGCCTTTCTGTCTGTGCCATCCGACATCTCCGGCGGCACTTCTGGAATCAGGTACTGCACCCCGCAAAGCCCAGCTCATCACTCCATCTTATTCACCGCACGATTGTCCTTTTCCGGAATAGGACTCAACTGCAAGCGCAGCTCTTGCTGCCCATCATCACGGCTATGGATGATATACTTGTTATCAACCAATGCGAGCACCTCGCGCAAAGCATCTGTGTAAAGGGCAGTCAGCATTGTATCCGGGTTACGATTATATTCCTGCAACACGGTCTCGAAGTATGAGCTGTCGGCCTTCACGCTTTCGACCACCTTAGTGCGGTAGCTCTTGGCATCATTGATGATTCTATAGCTGAGACCCTCAGCTTCGAGAACGGTCTTGTCATGATAGGTTCTGGCCTCCAGTATTTCGGAACGTCCCTTTTCTGTGCTGGCGTTGACCTCTTCGAAAGCTGCTGCTGTAGCACTGGGCGGTTGCAAAACGATCATGTTAAGTGACTGCACCTGTATGCCCATGGCGACTTCATCAAGCAGTTTCACCAGCCTTCTCTGCACGTTGTCCTTAATATTCTCAGGATTACCATCCGATCCCACTCTGCTGGTGGCATACAAGTCCTCCACCGTCCAAGTAGCCATTTCCTGAATGACCGCATTGCACAGCAGGTTTTTGATGATGACGCCAGTCCCCCGGTTTATTTTGCCCTTACCGTTCTGCTGCACATTATCTTGATCGTCGTAGAAGTCCAGATAAAAACGGCTGGCATCATCAACACGATAGACCAGCTCCCAGCCGGTATGCATGATATTAGTATCACCGGTAAGGATATAACCATCTGTGCCGGGCTTCAGGCCACTGGTAGGGTTCTCGCTTTCAGGCATCTGGCCGCTCTGTGGGTTAACCCAAGGCATAAACACGTTTACAGTACTCACTGAAGCGGAAGTCTGTGCCGGGATCATCTTCACCCAGTCTATGGGATAAGGCCAGGCCCAATACCAGCGACCGCTGGTAAGCACCGAGGTCTCACCTTGACCGGACTCCAGCACTCGGCTTTGCAGTGCACCAAAACGAAAAAGCATGGCTTCGTACTGCTCGTCAACCCGGAACATACCGCTAAAAAGCAGATAGACAAAAACCAAGACAATTAAAATACGCAGGCAGAAAAAGAGTATTTTGAGCATGCGCACCAGTGCGTGCATGCCAGCATCTACCTGCTCCGGCTCCACCACATTAGGGGTTCTGTTTTCTTCCAACATAGTCTTACCTCCTAACGGCGTTATTTCGTCGCAGCGCTGCCCTTAAGCTCGGTTGCACCGGCCTTGAACAGGGTAAAAGGCGGGGTTTCGGTATCCAGAATCAGGGTGTCATTTGCACCCAGGCTGATTTTCAAAGCCTCCAAACTACGTAAGAATTTAGCCAATTCGGGGTTTTGGCTGAATACAGCATAGTGTTTGGCAGCAGCTTCATCGCCTTGGCCACGTATACGCTTGGCTTCGGCTTCGGCCTCTGCCAAGATAGCATTGGCTTTGCGATCAGCCTCAGAACGTATACGCTGAGCCTCGCTCTTGCCCTCGGCAAGGTACTTCTCTGATTTGCTCGCCCGTTCCGCCCTCATGCGATCAAAAACCTTGCTGGACACCGCCTCAGGAAAGCCCAGCTGTCTGAAGCCCAGCTTCGTGACTTCTATGCCGTATTCTTTCATGGCGGTCGCCTTGATGCGACTAAGCATTTCATCCTCGATTTGCTTCATCTTTGATTCGCTGCTGTTAACATTGACCAGCTCCGAGAAATTGTGCTGCGGGATAACCTCAGCACGGCTATTGCGTACCACCGACTCCAAGTTCTTCTCAGCCTCGGCAGTAGACTTCATGCGTCTGAGGAAAAGCCCGGGATCGCCCACACGCCAGAGCACGAAAGTAGATACCACTATCTGATATTGATCCTTAGTGGTGATCTGCTCGTGTTTGCCTTTACTCAGCTCATAGCACTGCAAGCGCTTATCGTGACGCCAGACCTGGTCTATGAAAGGCCTGCGAAAATGCAGGCCCGGCGCGTATTCAATGATTTTGCCGGCAGCATCGACCTTAGGCTTGCCGAAAGTTTTTAATATGGCGTATTCGGTCTCTTTGACCTGGAAAGTAACCATGGCCACTACAAAGATGCTTACTACCAACAAAGCCAAAATGATCACCGGCCAGTGTGTAAAGCCGCTTTTCTTGTTCGCTTCGCTCATTACCGTCTTCTCCTAAACTTATGTGTATAATACCAAATTAAATTGTTTACAAGTGGTGCCGACCAAGGCCTACTCCTGAAAATTGCCCAAGTTCAGGTCCAACAGACTGGACTTGAGCTTCTTTTCCAGATTGAGTATAAGCACTTCATTCATCTTAGCATCCCCGGCAAGCACGTATTTACGCGCATGTTTGCCCTCTTCCAAAAAGACATCCAAGTACGCGCCCAAGGTGAACAGCTCCGGCGACGCTTGGAATCCTTTAAGCTGTTTTAGGAATCTCTCGCTCTCGGCAGCAGCCACCTGATCACGCTCCAATTTGTAGGCTTCGGCAGCATTAGTCAGCACCACTGCCTGACTTGCGACTTTGGGTTCCAGCACGGTGGCATAGGTCTTGGCGCGCAACTCTTCAGCAAACTTCATTTCCTGGGAGGCCACCACATTGTCAAAAGCGGCACCCACGCCCGGCGGCGGATGGAATCCGGCCAGGCTGACAAAGACAACCTCTATGCCCAGGCGAGCAGCGTCCGCAGCCTCTTGTATGCGTGAGTTAAGCACCAGGCCGGCCTCATGTCGCCCCGCTCCCAGAATAGTGGCAAAGTCGGCTCCGGCCAAATAGCGTACAATTTCTCTGGCAGCTACATTTTCCAGTGTTTTCAGGGCGTTTTCATGCCTGTAAGCATAGTCATATAGATTGCTCACTTTGAAATAGAAGGGGATATGCGCCGAGATGACCCCCATGCTGAGCAATTGCTCAGCCATGCCGCCATCCGATTTGATGCGACCGGTCATCTCGGGTGTGTCGGCCACAATGAAATTGGACTCGTCTCCATGTTGGTCTTTGATGTCCCAGAGTATGACCTGTTCATCGTAACTCTCATGATCTTTTCCCTTGTCGCCGTGGAACTCGTGATGTCCACCTATGTAAATTTCCTGTACGTGTTCCACCGGAAAGGTAAAGATACGTCCGAACGGATATGGCCATTTGAAATAGAGTCCTGGCTGCAATGCTTCCTGCGAGCTGACCTTGCCGAAGACTTCTCGTA
>JAAZKR010000104.1 GCA_012799725.1 Oligosphaeraceae bacterium
CTGTGGGGAAGGCACGTTTGGCGCTCCGTGCCGGGGAAACCGCTCGAAGAAGTGCTGGCAAGGCTTAATGAATCATCCCGAAAACCAAAACAGTGCCAGCACAACTTCACAGAGGTTCAGTTATCTGTATTTGTATCCTCCTGCTACATTTCTTGGCAGGCAAACCGCCCCAGTTTGCCATTGTCCATAATACAGCGCATTTGTGTCATTTCTTCGGGCAACGGCAATTTTTCAGCGTTCATTGTCGGTATGAGCACCACCTGTAATGGGAAACCATATTCGAGACTAGCGTCGCTGATCAGCCATTTTATTTCTCGTTTTTCGCTCTCATAGGCCTGCATCTCGGGATAGGTCAGGCATGGCACCCAGCCCTCCGGTATTATTTGGCTAACGATAATCGGTTTCATACCGCCCAGATAACCCTGATTTATCAGCATTAAATTTATAGACATCCGATTATCCTTGCCCATATGCAGTTCACGCCAGAGTACAAACGGGCATTCATTCGGATCGGTGCATATTTCCATCGGGCGTCCGGAGGAACTTATCGGTACTGCTATGCCTTTCGACAGTGGCAACGGCTTAGCCCGAGTTACGCCTTTGCGACGTTTACCAATTTTACCGGTAAAGCGTTGCCGATGATGCGGCTCATCAAAGAAACTCCTGGAAGCTGCCGCGACCGTGTAGATGGAATGATCAGTCGATACACGGCGACGGCGCAGCATCTCTTTTGCAGCTAAAAAATATGGTCTACCTTCAAGATTACCTTCTTTGGGCACGGTTGAGACATTATGCTGGCCGAGGTATGGTACCACATGCTCGTCATCACAGTCTTCATAATGAACATTAGAGCGAGCGGGTCGAAAATACAACATTAAAGACGTTATTGCCAACAAAACGAATAAGCCGCCCAGTAATGCGGTGCGGAAGAGATGTATCTTTTTCATGGCTTGCCTCCTAGCTTTTTCTGTGTCTGCCAACAATGAATGGCGTCCAGTATCTCGGCATCACTGACTTCACCCCTCCCCCATTTTTCCAGTCCCAACAGAATCTCCCAGTCATCTATAAGCTGATCTTGGTTCAAGTCCACCGGATTTGGCACATTGTTCAGATACGGTGGGTCTGCCCAGAACGAGAATATTTTCGCATTAGGCACGCTGCGGTCTCGACAATACAAGCTTATATCCAGTTCCACGCTTTGTCCCGGTTCCAGCTTAGAATCCAGCCTTCCTGCTTCTCGCAATGCCATTTCTACTTGCTCGGTGATATCCATGTATTGTTGTCCATCCGGGGTGACACCGTCTATGCGTTGCAGTCGGCATTCTTCACTACTGGGCAGTACCAGCCAATATACCAGCTCCAAGGTTTCGGCGTTTTGCTTGCCGCTACGGTTAAGTACACGCATGCGGCAGCTAAGCGCGCCGTCTTCGGGTTGCACGCGCCAGTCACGGAAGTCCAACTGTACTGCTGAGCTTACATCCAGCATATTAATTTGCCCGACAAATTCCCTGCCCGAATAATGTCCGGTATTATATTCCGTAGGCAGGAAGCGTACCTGATCCAGCTTGCCGCCCCATAATGAAATGCTACGCAGGAGAAACTGCCCCGAATAACGTCTTTCGACGATCTCATCAACCGGGAAGTCGAAGACCAGCTGCGCTTCAGGTTGCGATGTGCTGCTGCTTTGCAGATAACCTGATGCGTTAGCGCTGGCCAGGATGCGCATATTTTCATCATACAGTGAGCCGCTCCATTGATAATAGCCCTCCAAGCCCGGCGAGAGCAATAATTCCACGCTTACCCGCAGGCGGTCATAGACCCCATCCCCATTCAGGTCTATGCCCCGGTCCTGTCCTCTGCCGCTGAGCATAACAGGCTCGTGTTTAAATTCCATATAGCTTATTGCTTCGCTAGCACCTCTAAGCTGCTCATCTTGCGGCAAACCAACATAGGCGTATCCATCCTCATTGACTTCTGAAAGTCTGAAATTAGCAACCTGGTATGGCCCGTCTATGGCGCAATCGAATATTTTCGAACCGTCGAAATTCAAGTCGACCTCTAGCTCTCCAGCTTCCACCTCGTCGGTTCCGACGTTTGCTACTGCAATAATATTGCCATCCTGACCAAGCAGGCTGGCCCCCAATCTATATCTTCCCTTTTTGCCTATATACACCCGGCATTTGGCTTGCAAGGCGTCGTACATCTGGTCGTTATCCAAATCCAATGGCACGACATGCTTCACTTCAAGCACTCTGCTATCTGAGGCGCTCACCTGTGCTTTCAATTGTTTAGAGCAATTTATTTTCACGTCGGGCTGCGGTTGCAGCACTGCTTTCACATTGAGCACATACAATCCGGGCTGAGTCGATGTATAACTGGCACTGAACAAGCCGTCGCCGGCCAAGTCATCGGGCCATACTCCGTCATCACGGAAGTTTACTGGCGCAAAGGGCACAAATCCGGTCTCGGCAAATTGTTCGACACACAGCTCGAGTTTCACTTCTTCGCCGATCAGCACACGCTGATCAAAGCCAGCCTGACAAAAAACACGGAAGGGTTGTCCCAGTGGCAGCTGCCGTTGTTCCAGCCAGCATTTCAACGCAGCAGCCGGTTCATCCTCATGCAGAATTATTCTGTAGTTACACATTTGCGTCATATGTGGAGCAGACAGGGTGACTATGCAGGATCCTGTTTCCGGCGTCGGGAAGCTGAAATCAGCCATGCCCAAAAACAGTTCGGCCATGGGCAGCTCTTCCAAGTCTTCGGTGCTGACTTGCGCCCGATTAAAAAGCTCGGCATTATTTTCGCTGTCATATACTTTTCCTGAAGGCATCAGTATGCTGATCTTCACGCCCGGCTGCAATCCCATAAAGCTGAAGCCGGGGCTGTGATTGCCCCTGAGCAAAAACTGGTGCAGTTTTTGCTCGCCGCGTTCCAGCAATCCAGCGGCGTATTGCGGAACCGGTTGCCAGTCTTGTTCAGCCTTGTTTTCCTCCTGTTTTCTCTCTTCTTGCTGCCTTCTTATCTCGCGGAGCCATTCCTGCATTTCCGGATGCTCTTTGCGCCCTCTGGTGCCTGTTTTTTTCACCAATGTATATTTTGGCTGTTTGATTTCGCTTATCTCAGACCGGTATCCTAGCAGAACAGATGGAATGCCTTGCTTGAGGATTTTCAAGTGATTAAAGTTGCCACCGCGCCATGGCGAGCTTCTTTTAGGTTGGACATTGGTATGCGCGCTCTGCACCGAAACCACGCCATCCCCCCAGAAACACATGCTTGGCGCTTGGTCATCATGACGATAAGCCAGCCTGGCAATAGGCAGCAAAGAGCAGTTGAACATGAATCCTAGTTCATCGTCAGGCACCCTCCCTGTCTGCACTTTTACCGGTACCGCAGTACTCTCCACCGGGCAACACATGGCAAAGGTGCCATTTATATAGCTTGGAGTAAGGCACATGGCACCCGGGCCCTGTAACTCTTTAAAATATTCGCCAGTGTCAATCAGTGTGCGTTCATGCCATGGCAGCATATGTGCATTGAACAGCAAGTCTGCCATTGCACTACCGGCGTTAGGAGTTGAAACCTGCAAGATTTGACGCACATCGTCATCAAAGTCCGGGTTGCTATGGGTATTGACATAGCAACGCGAGTCCAGCCCTCCTTTGCTATGTGCCATGATATTGAACTGTTCCACGCCATAGAGTTTTTTTAATCCGGCGTCTCCTTGCAGTCCGGCTTTGATAAGTGCTGCGTTAAAGAAAATGCTGTTGTTCTTGCCTAATGCCAGTGTGCAGCTAGGCACGCCGTTCATCTCCCGCAATGCGGCGCGAGCCCACGTCCAAGTTGATGGATCAGACAGCCAGCCATGCAGCATAAGTACTGGTCTTGGTGCCGGGATAAGCAAGGCCACCCAATCTATAGCGGTACACCAGTAATCTGCTTCGGAATTAGCCGTGTCTACCCAGACTTCTATTCGGTTCATTCCCACATCGCCGGGCTGCTCTGGGAACTTGACGACATCAAATGGCACCGAAAACGAGTTCAACTGCCAGATTTCATTGTTGCCGCTCAGGGTTCCCAGCAATTCACCATTAAAGAAGACCCTGTCAACTTCGGACTGTATATGGCCATCACCCCCGTACTGGTCTACATCCCAAGCCGGCATATACAGTTGAAACCTATCAGCAAGCAAGCCATTTTCGTGCTGTTTTTTACGTTCTTTGGCATCGCCGAAGTAGCGTTCTATGGGCAGGTTGATAATGATGGGTCCATCACTGCGGAAATGAATATACCCCAGGGAATCGCCGGAAGTTTTAACGAAAGTGACATCTTCTGGCGTCGGTGCCGGAAATTGACTGCCGCGCGATTTGCCACGCAGGAGAGCAGCGGTCTGAGATTGTCCGAAATCGGTACTCTGCACGTAGGCATAACAAGCTAAAAGCGTAAAGCAACAGAAGACAACAAACAGTTTTCTTTTCATAACTAAATTCCTTTCCTCGTAGTTTTCCATTTTTGATTTTATCGCATGCGCTGAATTATGACCCAACACTTCTTCCTCATTTAATGATGTATTATAATGCGACCTTTAGAACCGGAATCCGATCACTGCACCGCAGTCCAGTGTGGTATGCCGCAGACTCAAACTGGCCGGTCCTGCTCGGAATTTAACTTGTTGTGGATAGCAGTTTAAGGCCAGTTGAAATCCGGTGAAGAAGCCATTGTCGAATTGTTTTTCCAGTGCCGCTGCCAGTCCCAGTCCCGGCATCAGTCTGCTGCCGCTATCGCTATCTCTCCACTGTCGCAGCATTTGTTTTCCCTGTTTTCTTTCTTGTATCAAGTTTTCGCGTCGTTTCACATCACAGCGCACATAGCGCAAGCCAAGGCGGGGGGCTAACAGGCAATCCAGATTCCGCCACAATTGTTTTCTAAACTGCAGTGCCAAGTGGAGTTCCTGTTCTTGCCAATCGATTTTATATTGCACCCTGTTACGCAAAAAGAACCGCTCTTCCTTCTGTGGCTCAAAGTTTCCCTGACCCATGGTTTCGACACGTTCCGGCCTATTATGAATAAGTACGTTCGTTTCTTGTGGTGGTTGATCGAAAGGACCTTCATAGGTTCCGGCATGTCCGGGTGGTGGCAGTTCAGTGCCGTAAGTAGCGTACACATAGCGCTGCTGCAATTCCCGCAATCCTTGCCGCAGCCAAAAGCTGCCGTTAACGCCGTGTGTGCTGAGCTTACGTTGTTGATTTGGCAACCATAGCCATCCCAACTCCAGTGAAACCTCAGTGCCGCCCCATTGTCCGAGAACATATCCACCGGCCAGCTCCAGACCCAGCGCCTCTGCTGAAAAAGAACGCTGTTCCCGTCCGACATGCAAACTGAGGTCATCAACCAGCTGCTGCTCCATAACTTTGCTGCTTGTGAAGCTCAATGTTTGCGTTTCTGCATCATATTGTGCTGCATCCTGATATCCCCAATACCAAGTGCTGTCCGGCAAGGGGCTGTTTGGATTTCCGGTTCCAGGATCCATGCAGACATAACCGTCCAAGAAATAACGATCACCATAACCCAGATCATCGCTTTTATCATGCAAGTATGTAGCAGGCAAAAGTCTGTCAAGCTCTAATTCCGAGCTGTATGACTTTCCGCTTAACCGCATAGTGCCGTCACTGCGTCGAATCAAAGTTGCTTTCAAACGCAAGTCGGCGACCGCCGGCAAAGCAGCAAGCATGCAAAGTACAAAAAGAATGATGCGCGACATCAAGCACCTCCAGATTTGAAAGACAAGAGTTTGAAACTTTGCTTAACTTTAATGCTGGCATTCTAAAAATCTACACAATATATTGAAAGTCATGAGGTTTATGAATAAACAGGAAGCCTTGTGACTAAAAGCATTTTTATCATTTATTATCACAGCCATCCCACAGACTATGATGTAATGTACAGAGTTGCCGGGCAGGCCAATGATTCAAAAGTCAAAAAAACGAATTATCTGCAACATCGTCCTGATTTTGCCATTTTTTCCCTTTGCTTGACGGTGAAAGAAAAAAGATAACCGCAAAGAACGCAAAGAACGCAGAGAACGCAAAGATAACCGCAAAGAACGCAAAGAACGCAAAGAACGCAAAGAACGCAAAGA
>JAAZKR010000105.1 GCA_012799725.1 Oligosphaeraceae bacterium
AGAAGGTTCTGATTGCCGGGCAAGGGGGAAAAGTCAACTGCTTTTTTAGGTTAAATGAAGAGTGTCGGCTCCATAGGTGCCATGTATTACTACGTTAAACCAAAGCTGCAGAAAACTGAGGCATTACAGAAGAATAACGAAGGTATAATCAGCTTTTTTCTACCACTTTTTTAGAGCTTTTCTTTTGTCGGCATGTTTTTTATCCGATGCAATACGAGCTTAGTACAATGCCACACCAAGACATAATAAGGCGGGCGGCGCATTTATTAGATGCTTACCGCCCGCCTTGCTTTTCTATCGCTGTCTATCTGTCGAATATAAACCGGGGCTTAGCTACCGGCGGTTTCACAGAGTTGACTGAGTTCATTGAACTTGAAGTCCAAATCCATGACAGCGACCATCTTGCCATCCTCATCATAGATGGGTTTGGCATAGGTCATAATCAGCCTGCCGGTGAAACGCGAGAAAAAGAGGTCCGAACAATATGGTTCGCCGGTTTTGATAACATTGGTGAACCACTCTTTCTCCTTGAAGTTAACCTTTAGCAGCGGCCTGAACAGGCCTCTGTCGCCACGCTGGGTGTGTACATTGCAGAGCTGCTGGCCGTCCAGATTAGTCAAGGCCAAGAACTGCAATGCGGGTTCTTTGCGTATGATCTTCTTCAAGAAGGGCTCCAATACTTTCGGATCCATGCTGCGCAATTCGGGCGCGGCGCAGATATTCTTTGCCAGCTGCATTCCCATCTTTTGAGCCATCTTTTTAACGCGGTGGAAGTTGGACTCGAACATGCTGGGTATGTGCCGCTTTGCCTGAGCGATCATCTCCTCGCTGGAAATAGCCGAAGTACGTCCTTGCGCATACTGCTCCGCAACCCAATCATAGATGCGACGCACCCCCGGATGCCGCTTGCTTAATGGTTCATGCATGGCCTCAGGTGTATCTTTAACATAATCGTTAAGCCATTGCGCAATGCCGGCCATGCCCGACTTATCGGTGATCGTCACCTTGAGGTCAAGATTCAGCAGCGCTTTGGTATCAAAGATACTGTAGATTTCCGGATTTTTGAGTATGCCGTCAGCATGTATTCCGGCTCTGGTAGTATTGCATTCCAATCCCACGAAGGGATAATTATCCGGTATCTGCGCTTTCACCTCATTGCGGTAGAAATCTGCGAGTTCGGTAATCACCTTCGTATCAATGCCACTATTTTGGCCTTTCAGCGCCAAGTATTCTATAACCGCGCCTTCCAGCGGCGGATTGCCGGTACGCTCACCAAAGCCGAACAAGGAGGCATTTAAGCTGGAGATACCGTACATCCAAGCGGTCACTGCATTCACGTGCACTTTATGAAAGTCATTGTGTCCGTGCCACTCCAGCAACTCAGAGGGATAGCCCAATTCCTTATGGAACGCATATCCCAGACGCGGCACGCTGCGCGGCAAGCTAACGCCGGGATAGGTTAGGCCATAGCCCATAGTGTCGCAGAGCCTTACCTTGATCGGAATTTTGCTTTCCTGCGACAACTTCAGCAGCTGCTCGGCAAAAGGCAGGCAGAAGCCATATATATCAGCCCTGGTGATATCCTCAAAGTGGCAGCGCGGCACCACGCCGGCGGCCAGTGCCTCTTTGACAACGCCCAGATACTCATCCATGGTCTTGGCGCGGTTTTTTTTCAGCTTCAGGAAGATATGGTAGTCCGAAACCGAAGTCAGTATGCCGGTTTCGCGCAAACCCAATTCCTTGACTATGGCGAAATCCTGCGCATTGGCACGTATCCACCCGGTGATCTCCGGATACTTATGTCCCAAGGCTTGGCAACCCTCGATGGCAGCGCGATCACGTTTGCTGTAAACAAAGAATTCGCTTTGCCGTATAAGCCCGGTGGGACCGCCCAGCTTGTGCATATAGTCATAAATCTTGACTATGTGCTCAGGCTTGTATGGCGGCCTGGCTTGCTGACCGTCTCTGAATGTAGTGTCTGTGATCCAGATACTCTTAGGAAAACAGGGAGGCACCTGCACACCGTCAAAATGTATGCGCGGTACGGAGCTGTAAGGAAACTGTTTACGCAGCAAGTTAGGCTGCCGCGTGTCCTGTAGCGGAAAACTCCGGGAGGGACTTTGTATTGGCTTGAAATATTTGCTCATGGTGAAAACCTTGTAAAGCGTGAAAAAGTATGCCGCCGAAAAAAGTGAAACGCTTATACAAGAATCGACTGCTGCTCCTGCCAGATTAGAAAATCCGCATTTCACTGACAGGTGCATACAGTATCATAAATCTGAAAGTTTTCAAGTTTGAATACACGAAATTGACCAAAAGCCCAGCTTTTTGTTAATTTGATGTACTCGAATGCCTAGCCGCGCTTCAAATATGGGGAACACAAACTGCATTTTGCCATTAGTTGGTAGTAGCATTTGTTTTTTTTGATGGGCAGTTAATAGAGTAGGTCTATCGGATTGTTTTCTCCGGTCGCAGTTTTTAGCCGTTATTGCGCGTCAGGGAAAGTACATCAAAAGCGGCAAAATCTCATTTCTCTATTATATTTTTCCTTTTGACGTATTTTCCTGTTATCTACCCGGCTCAAGAGCATTTTACTCATGTCACGTAAAACACAGCTACGTTCATTTTCCCCTTTTTTGTTTTCTCTTTTTCTGCTCTGCTTGATTTTCGGCAGTTCCTGTGTGAGCCATCCAGTTTCGCAAGATATCCCTCCCGGCACCGAGCTTTTGTTTTCGCCGGTTCCCGATCCTTGGGAAGGCTACAACCGTTCGGTGGAGTTGCTTAATCGGAATTTTGTTGAACACTTGCTTTTTCCGGTCAGTCAGGCCTACAGCTTTATTGTGCCCGAATTGGCTAGAGATGGCATACACAACTTTGGTGTCAATTTATCCTATCCGCTGCGCTTGATCAACTGCCTTTTGCAATGTAAGCCCGAGGCCGCTTGGGAGGAGAGCAAGCGTTTTGCAGTCAACTCCACCGTAGGCATACTGGGTCTGCGCGATCAGGCCAGTCGCTGGGATATGCCCCTGCACCAAGAAGATTTTGGACAGAGCCTGGCATACTACAACTGTCCTGAAGGCTGCTACTTCAACCTGCCGTTTCTAGGTCCCAGCAATCTGCGTGACTGTGCCGGTCTGATCATAACCATCCCGTGCAGCTTGCAGTATTGGCTCTTCAAAAAACACTTGGTTATGGGCAGCAACGCACTTTTCTTTGGCAACGAAGCCGCAGCAGCAGCGCCTGCTCTGAACCGCTACTTCAACACCCAGTATGACAGCTATCTGCTCAGCCGAGCCGTATACAGCGCTCGGCGCAGGGCTTTGGCTATAGACTACCGTATGCCGCCCTGCGAGTCAGCCCCCGATCAATCATTGGGCTATCTGCTACTGACACCACGCGATCCCAAATTTGCCAACCTTGGTCGTCAACGTCGAGTGCTGTTGCCGGGCAGCAAAAGCCGGTTGCCTTACAGTTGCTGGCCTAATCCTGATTCGAATAAAACCCTGCTCATTCTGCCTGGCCTGGGCGGGCATCGCCTTTCTACCGGCGTGCTCGCTTTGGCAGAACTCTTGCATAAACAAGGGTACTCGGTACTGGCGTTGAGTTCCAGCTTAAATCCGGACTACTTCACCCACCTGCCCGAAACCGCCCCACCCGGCTTCTTTTATGCTGACCGCAAACAGCAGGCGCTGGCCTTGGCTGCCTGTGCACAAGATATGCAAGAACACTTTAAGCTGCCGAAGCAAAACTATAGCGTATTAGGCATGTCACTAGGTGCCATCAATGCCTTATATTTATCGGACTTAGAACTTGAAGAAGGCTTGCCTGGCGGTCTGCAAATAGAGCGTTATCTGGCTATTAATCCGCCGGTAGACGCTATATACGCCTTGAAGACCATAGACCGTTTTTTCGCTATTCCACAGTCCTGGCCGGCTGAACAGCGCTTACAGCGCAGCGAAGAAATGATGCTGAAGCTGGTCACAGCGCCAAGTGCTCCTGACACTGGGCAAAGCAGCCTGCCACTAAGCCTGGAAGAATCACAATTCCTAATTGCGCTGAATATGCGCATGAACCTGGCTGAAACCATTGCAGGTACACAAAAACAAAATAACCAGGGCTTTTTACAGCATGATCCCGAAGCCTTCAACAAAAATGCGTTTTGGCTGGAACTGATGAATCTCAGCTTTGATGATTATATACGCCTGTCTATAATGCCCTACTACCACGAAAAGCTAGGCTATGATCCGGACTTATTGTTGCAGAGATCGAAGCTGACGGCTCTGGAAGCCGGTTTACGGCGTAATACAAAGTTGCGCGTCTTACATAACCGCAATGATTTTCTGATTAACTCCGAGCAATTGTCTTGGTACAGTCAAGTTTTTGGCGAACGTGTCCTGCTCTTGCCTGAGGGTGGGCATCTGGGCAATATGTATCATCCGGACTACCAGGCGCTCATCGTTAAAATGCTGCAGTGATTACTGCGCTTTTCAAGTCCTTTTCTTTCACCGCACCGATTTCATGCGTTCAAAACTAAAAATCCTGTTAACTTTTTGTTTTTTCACTCTGTCTGGTTTTGCCGACATATTGCTCAGTACTGAATCGGTTGAGGAGGTTATAGAGAAAGAGGCCACATTTCCCGAGATAGTGAACATCATCCTGATGTTAATTTGTGCCAATGTCTGTATGGTCGCCTTGATTTGGCTCATCAGCTTCCTGGCTAAGCGGGTGAAGGAAAATGCCAAAATCGGCGACAAAGCGAATGATCTCCCCAAAGAGAAAGACATAAATGAAGAAGAGCAGAATAACTAAGCGTTGCACCTTGGCTGCCGGGAACTTCGTCAGTCTGGAGCTTTTAGACTATGAAGACGAGCAAGGTCAGTGCCGTAAATGGGAAGCTGTGCAGAGGGTTGGCGCCCAACATGCCGCCGTGATCATCGCACAGATGCGGCAAGGAAAGGAAATCCTGCTGATCCGGCAATATAGACCGGCTCTGGACAGTTATGTGCTGGAGTTCCCCGCCGGGCTCATTGATATAGGCGAAAGCGCAAGCGAATGCGCGTTGCGTGAACTGCGTGAAGAAACCGGATATTCGGGTAATATCCTGAAAATAATGCCGCCGGCAGCCAGTTCAGCCGGGCTTTGTGGCGAACTGCTTACCCTGGTTCTTGTGAGCATAGATGAAAATAAGGCGGAAAATCAAACACCAAAAGCAGATTTGCAAGAGGGTGAAAACATACAAAGTTTCTTAGTACATCCGGATAACATGGATCAATTCATCGAACATAGGCTGCAAGCCGGTGATATACTCGATTCCAGGCTGGCCGCTTGGATAAGCAGAAGCCTATAGCGGAACTCAAGCTGTGTCTTATTTTTCCCTCCCCTTTAAACGCGTATTATGTCTGTAGCTAGCATTATTTTAGCAAGCATGCCTCTGTCGCTGCCCAAACGTCAAGTGCTCTCGCGCCTGGGTCACGACGCACGGACTAAGCTGGCACCAAAGCAGGAACGCTTTTTACAGGAACAGATGCACCGTGCCTTCGCCTTGGTAAAAGCGCAGGGTGTGTATCGTTGCCTGAGCATAACGAGTAATGATGGCGAAAAAGTGATGCTTGCTGACCGCTCATGCATATATTCCAGAGACTTGGCCAAAATGCTAAGTGAAGCACAGCAAGTCTGGCTGGCTGCGGTCAGCATAGGTGCAGCTTTGGAAGAGCGATGCGCTCAGCTTTTTGAGAATGGCCAGGCAGCGGCTGCTGCTGTCTATGACGCAGTAGGCAGCGAATCTGCTGACGCTGCCATGGATTTCCTACAGGAATATGTAGGCACACAACTAATACGCAGTGCCCGTAACCTGAGCAAATTCCGCTTTTCACCCGGTTATGGTGATTGGTCGTTAGAAGCGCAAAAGGACTTTTTCTTCTGGCTTAACCCTGAACGTATCGGCCTGCAACTAAATGAAAAACTGCTTCTAATACCGGAAAAATCAGTTACTGCATTGGCCGGAATCAAGATACTCAAAGACGAGTGAGATACTGGTGATGGTTCAAATTTCTGAGCTGCGCCGTAAGCTGTGAATGTACAGTGGACAGCAGACAATATAGATAAGTCGGATTTCGTTTCTGATGCAATCACTTCGAGTATTGCCGGCAAATTTTGGATATGCACAAGGGATTTTTATGACGCATGAATTTTTATATGGCATAAATCCGGCTTTTGAGGCCATACGTGCCGGCAAGCGCCAAATATTGCATTTGTATTTGAATCAAGATTTTATCCGTAATCCTCGTTTGAAGAAACTGCATGAATTTGCCGGCTCACGTGCCATACCTATTGAACAAGTGGATCGAGGAGCCTTGTTCAACTTATGCCAAAGTCGTGAGCACCAAGGCTGCGTTTTGCGGACCAGCCCATTTCCATATACCCCATTTGCTGAATTGCTGCAGGAAAAACGCCTGCTCTTGCTTGACAAAATAGAGGACCCACACAATGTGGGTGCTATTGCGCGCAGTGCTGAAGCACTGGGCTGGAATACCCTGCTGCTGCCTAGGCGAGGAGCTCCGCTCTTGCTGCCTTCGGTCATCAAAGCGGCAGCCGGTGCCAGCGAGTTTCTAAATGTAGCGGTAAACTGTTCCAGCAATCAATACGTAAAAATCGCCTTGGAAGCCGGCTATGAAGTAGTTGCCCTGGACGGGGCAGGAAAAACAGACCTGGAAGAGCTCGCCACCATGAAGTTAGAAAAAGTACTGTTAGTAATAGGCGGTGAAAATGCCGGCGTAGGTCAATTCATTTTGAATAATGCTAATTACATTGTAGCCATAAAGCAAAAAGGCAGGGTAAACTCACTGAATGCATCGGTGGCCGCCGCGCTGGCATTATATCGCTTGTAGTATTGAAGATCGAAGTGCGCTAAGTTTGAAATTCTAAATTCTGATCAGTCGGATCATGCATGACAAAGCTATGACCCGCCCACTAGCCTCTACCCTCTCGCCAACCATTGACTGATGACTAATCACGGAAATCAACCGATTTTTGCTCATAGCGAAGAAAGCTTAGAGTTGGCCGGCCATAGCTTTCGTCTCTGTAAACTACAAGACTTGGACGCCGCTCTTGAGCATTACGTACAGCTGTCAGCAGCAACCGAGCGTATTCCATATTACGTACAGCTTTGGGATTCCGCCTTGGCTCTAAGCAAATATGTGCTGCTCAATCCGCAACTTTTCTGTGGCAAGCACATCTTGGAACTAGGTTGCGGTCTAGGGCTGCCCTCGCTGTGCGCCAGTAAAATAGGTGCGAAGGTACTGGCTACCGATTTTCATCCGGACAATCGCGGTTTCTTTATGAAAAATGTCGCTTTGAACAAATTGCAGAATATAGAATATCGTGAGCTGGACTGGCGACAACCCGAGCAATTGGGACAATTCGATTGTATTTTAGGCAGCGACCTGATCTATGAACGTGAAATGATCCCGCCCCTACTTCAATGTGTGGAACTTTACCTTGCTCCACAAGGCTGTTTTATTTATGCCGATCCGGGGCGAGCCGCATTACAGGACTTCAGCAGCCGGCTGGCAAAACTCGGACTGCATGAAGAACTGCAAGCCATAGAAGATATGTTTGTGCAAATATGGTGTCGCACACACGTTATATAAAAAAGCCGCCATGACAACATGACGGCTCTAACTGCAAAAAGGAATCAATCCAAGGCTTTCTCGGCGTCTTTCATTGCCTTGTCAGCGTCTTTTTCAGCGCCCTTAGCAGCTTTCTCAACCTTCTTGCTAGCATCTTTCATGGAGTCGCTGAGCTTCTCGGAAGCGCTTTTTTCTTTGCAGCCAACAAAAGCAAAAAGCAGAGCGGCGGCGGACAGAGTCATCAGGAGCTTTTTCATATGAATCCTTTCTATGGTGGGAACATCCCGGCAAAACCTAATGCCGGTAAAAAGATGGCGGTTGCTATAATATGAAATGTAAAAAAAACAATTGCGTTTTTGAAGAATTGTTAGCGTTGTGTGAAGCATCCGGCACGCCGTAATCCCAGTTATTTCAGCAGCGCGTTAAATATGCGACAAAGCCTGGCTATGCTGACCTTGCAGCGTACCGGTATAATTTCACTTTGCAGGTATTTCAGGCGCGGCGCCTTTTTCAGTGCAGCTATGCAGTATTTCCAATCGACATTGCCGTCTCCGGGCAACAGGTGCTGATCTATACTGCCATCATTATCGTGCAGGTGACAAGTCACTATATGCGGCAGCAGCTTTTCGAGGATTTGATCATCATAGGCTACCTCCCCGTAAGCTTTCCAGGCATTGATGGGGGCGCTCTCGCTCAGGCCACGGTCTTTGCTCATCAGGTTGGCGTGACCGGTGTCAAAGCAGACACCCAGATATGGCGAAGGAAAACGTGCTATTATATCCAATAGCTTTTCTGCCGTATTAGTAGGAAACCAAATATTTTCAATGGCTAGACAGATTTGCAGTTTTTCAGCCAATGGCAATAGCGTATCAATAGAATTACAGATCGCTTCATGATGCTGCTCCAAGCTGTATTCGCTGAAATATTCCGGCCTGGAGTTGCCTACGTGCACAGCAATGGTGTCTACACCTAAATCTGCTGCAATACGTAATGCCAATTGCATTCTTTCCAGCATATTGGGACGCAACTCGGGCACCGGTACATTCAGATCCTGATAGATTCCAAAAGGCGCATGAGCATCGACAAACCGCATGCCGGTGCTTTCCAAGTCTCTGCGCAACGTATCGGCAAAGTACGGCTTCTGCAGTATCTCTGCGATAAGGGTATCGCTCAACACCAGATTCTCTGCTCCGTTATCAGCAAACTCCTGCATGATATAGGGTCGGGTCAGATCGTCGCAATGCTCATAATCAAACAAATAAGTGACAGGAACCCGAGACATGAAGCATCCTCTTAACTCTTGACCTGGAGAAAAAAAACGTCACAGCTATCCTATATGCTGTGAACACAAAAATTCAAATCTGTTAGCTTATTTTTCAGCACAAAACAAGTCAGCATTTTTGCGTGCAAACCGCTCCACCAAAGCTGCCGCTCTATAAATTTCCGCGCTTTCAGTGGGCTCTAGCTTTTTTCCATGGCGAAAACGAGTTTTGTGCCGCATCTCGCCCTGTGCACACGTCGCTTTTTTCAAAAAACCGGCACATTTGACCTTGTATTGCGATATAGCAGTTAAATTAAGTCTGAGCGCCGGTTTAAATGAAAATGGAGCGGGTGATGGGAATCGAACCCACCTCGTCGGCTTGGAAGGCCGAAGCATTACCACTATGCTACACCCGCTCGAGTACTAAGATTCGTTGCTCTCCCTACTATAGTCAAGAAAAGTAAAACTTCAATGCGCACACGGTAAAATTCATGTCTTATCCTCAAAGCATTCGGCTACAAAAACAAGATTTTCGCGGTTTTCCGGCTGGCCTGCTCCGGTTGGATTACAACAGTGCCTTTGATTCGCTTCCGGATTGGGCTATGCTGTTACCGCCACCGACAAACGTCAAAACCTGGGCCGTGGTTATTCATGGTCACGGCTCCAAAGGAAATCAACTCTATGTACGTGCAGACATACAGCGGACTTGGCTGCCCGAATTGCAAGCCCGCGGCTTTGGCATACTCACACCCACATTGCGTGGTAATGCCTGGATGAGTCCGGCTGCGGTTGAGGATATGGACGCCCTGCTGAATTATCTGCGTCAAGAATTTGGAGCAGAAAAATTCATTTTTAGTTCCGGCTCCATGGGCGCCACAAGTAACCTGATCTATGCCAGCCTGCGTCCAGAAAATGTCAACGCTGTGATTGCGCGTGGCGCAATTTGTGATTTAAGCGCTTATCATGCCTTTTGCCGCCTGCAAGCCGGGCACTCACAGATTTACGATGCCGTCGAGCTCAAGCGGACCGCTGCTATACGGCAGGAAATTGCTGACAGTATAGAAGAGCATTATGGCGGCAAGCCGGAAGAGCAACCGGCGCTCTATAAGGCGCACTCTCCGCTGTTTAACGCAGAAAAATTGCTGGACATACCGATTTTTTTCTGTCATGGCAGTGCTGATGCGCTCATGCCGGTCTCACAAGCGCGGCTATTTGCCGGCGCTTTAGCCGAGCATCGGCATTTTACTTATGTTGAATTACCCGACGGAAACCACGATGCACCCTTGACTTTTGCCTTGGATCAAGACAAGAGCTTGAGCGACAAGGCTAACTTCAGCGCCCTGGATTGGGTTTTATCCTAGACGCAACTCCTATTATACTTCTCATCTCAGCGCACATGGAAAAAATATCTAAAAAACGTCTAGCGATTTTAGGCAGTACCGGCTCTGTAGGCTGCCAAACCCTGGAAGTGCTTCGTCATCTCGCCGCAGATATTGAGCTGATCGGTTTGGTTGCCGGCAAGCAAACCGATCTTTTGGCAGAACAAGCCCGTGAGTTCAAGCCACAATGGGTGATGTCGCAACATAACCCTGCTCTACAAGGCAAGCTACTGCCGGGAACCCGCATTCTCAATAGCGAAGCAGAACTCTGCGAGCAGTTGTCTGGCGCGGATATAGACTTAGTGCTCTGCGCTATTGTCGGCACCGCCGGTTTTTTGCCGGTGCTCAATGCTATCCGCAGCGGTAAAGATATCGCACTGGCCTCCAAAGAAATCTTAGTCATGGCCGGAGAGCTGATCATGCGCGAGGCTGCCAAAAGCGGCAGCAAGCTTTTGCCGGTAGACAGCGAACACTGTGCCATCTTCCAATGCCTGCAAGGCCAAGCAGAACCCGGATTCAAGCGCCTCTTGCTCACCGCCAGTGGCGGCCCGTTTCACAATCGCCCGGAGCTGGACCTCAACCAGGTCAGCGTTGCACAAGCTTTACGGCATCCTACTTGGAAAATGGGGCGCAAGATCAGCCTGGACTCGGCCACCATGATGAACAAGGCGCTGGAGATCATCGAGGCGGCTTGGCTCTTCAATGCCAAAGCCGAACAAATCGAGGTACTGGTGCATCCACAGTCCATCGTGCACTCCATGGTCGAATTCAAGGATCATAGCATCTTGGCACAGCTGGGGATACCGGATATGAGACTGCCTATACAGTACTGCCTGCTATACCCACAAAGGCAAGCAAGCTTGCAGCAAAGCATGGATTTCAGCCAGATCATAACACTGGAGTTCGAACCGCCGGATCTGGAACGCTTCCCTGCCCCGGAGCTGGCTAAGCAGGCACTGCGCAATGGCGGTGCAGCCGGAGCAGTGCTTAACGCCGCCAATGAAGTGGCAGTAGAAAGATTCTGCCGACAAGAAATCAGCTTTGCACAGATCAGTCAAATCGTGGCCGCGGCCTTGCAGGAGTTTCCTAAATGCAGCGCTGACAGCCTAGAAGACATCTTATTGGCCGATGCTGAAGCCCGAAAATTCGCCGCTATGCAATAATAAAGCTTCCGGGGGTATTTTATCCGCAGATTACGCAGATGAAATGCTGCCTGAATAACTTTGGAACGGGGTTAGTTATTTTTGGGAAACGCGCTCTGTAATCTATGGGACGGCTGTGTGTAGATTACGCAGATTACGCGGATCAGGGATCGCTATGACCTGTGCTAATACTTTTACGCATGGCTTTAGTTACGGCAGCTTCAGCCAGTATTTGGGCAGGATCAAAGCATGGCAGATCAAAGTCCTGTTGCCCTATGGCCAACGGTATTTCAGTGCAGCCCAAGATAAGGGCTTCTGCACCCGCCGCAATAAGTTCCTGAGCCGCCTGCAAAAGCTGTCTTCTGGCCAGGGGTGCATTAGCGCCCAAGGCCTTGATACCCTGCGCTCCGTAGATAGCCGACATAACCAGCTCTTCCTGGCTGCTACTTGCAGGACTCAGGGTTTGAATGCCGCTTGCAGCTAAAGTTTCAGCATAGACTCTGCTCAGTATCGTGCCACTAGTGGCCAAGAGACCGACACGTTTAATGTTCGGCAGACGTCGCAGTATAGTTGTCTTAACAGCTTCAATCATATTCAATATAGGCACCTGCAAATGCCCCTGTAGCTCCGGCACAAAAGCATGAGCCGTATTGCAAGGAATCACTATGAACCGCACGCCTGCCTGCTGTAGACGCAAAGCTGACTCCAGCATGGCCGGCAAGGGGCTTGGACCACCATGCAACAGGGCAGCAGTACGATCAGGTATGCGCGGATTATTGTCGATGACAATGTGCAGATGCTCTTGGTCATTCTTAGCCGGCGTACAACGCAATATTTTATCAAACAAGTCCAAAGTAGCAAAGGGACCAAGGCCGCCTAGTATACCTAAACGTAAGGGAATGGTTGAGACCTGATCTGTTGTATTTGTCTTAGACATTTTATCCTAAAAAAAGCAGTCAAAGCTGAGGTTTAGCCCTAATGAGTTTATTTTCGGATAGTTGCAAGATTTGTGCTGTTCACCCTGATGAAGTGGCGCCTTCCAGGCGCTCTGGAGTTTGGCAAAACTCCAGGGTGTTCTAAAAAAACAAAAAGTCGATTTTTATGTTTGACATTCGACATACCTTAAGTATATTAATGCACAAGCCGCATTATGCGGAGGTGTAATCCATATATGGAGGTGCATGATGTCAGAGAAAATCAACCAGGAAACTGTTCTAAATGTATTGGAATCAATGCTTAGCTCAGGACTTCGCTCTGTCCGTGACGCAAAGCGCGCCATCGGTGCCGCACCGCTGCGCCCCCGCAGTCCAAGAAAAAAGTCGAACATTAAATTAGTAGAAGACATACTCAGGGTGGCCGGCGAGCCGCTCCATATCGACGACATCATCGCCCGCGCGGAAGCCGACTTCGGCGTGCAGCTTCGTCGCGAATCCATCGTCTCGGCACTGACCAAAAAAGTTCTGGAAGGCAGGGTTTTCCGCCGGACTGGCCGCAACGTGTTCGCCCTGCTTGAGACCGAAGGGAGGTGACCGCCATGGAAGACGCTGCCCTTCTCTCGCATCTTATGAATTTAATCGCCACCGTGGGGACGGCGATCAGGGACTCCCGCGTCAGGTCTCGGCTCAATTCGCTGGTGCTCGGGACGCTTTGCGGAGACAGCCCCAAGACAATCACCAGCATCCTCAATTTCGACGCCGAGTGCGGCAACCGGGACAATGGCGAGGACGACTGGAGCGCCGTCTACCGCTTCTTCTCACAGTCATCCTGGGAGCTGGAGGAGTTTTTCAGCATTGTCTTTTCCTGCGGGATGTCTTTCTGCAAGGAAGACGAGCCGGTCAAGGTCCTCATCGATGACACGCTGCTGCGCAAGACCGGCAAAAAGGTCCCTGGCGCCGCCTACGCACGGGATCCGCTGAGCCCGCCGTTCAACACAAACCTGGTATGGGGACAGAGGATGATCTGCATTTCGCTGCTAATCAGGGCATCCCCAACTGTCCCCTATCGCTCCATCCCAATTTTTTTCATGCTGAAGCCGCCGGTGCGCCTGCCGAAGAACGCCACCGATGAGGAGCGCAAGGAATTCAAGGAGCTTAAGAAGAAGAGCAATATGAGCATTGCCGGAAGGGAGATGCTCGAATGGGTGCGCAAGCGCCTTGACGCCATGCCCGGGGGCAACGCCCGGCGCCTGGTTGTGGCGGCCGACGGCAGCTTCGCCAACCGGACATTTCTTGAGAAGCCTCCGCATGACACGACCATCGTCGCCAGGTGCCGCGACGACCTCAACCTCAGAAAGCCAATCGCCCCGGACAAGAAGATAGGCAAGCGGAAATACGGTGACAAGGTGCCCACCCCCAGGCAAATCAACCTGGACGCAGCCATCCCGGAGAAGGAGCTTGTGGCCGGGGTCAAGCACCAGAGGGCGACGGTAAAGTACAAAATGGTGGATGAAGTCAGGTGGCCAACGGTGCTGAAAGACCAGCCCTGCTGTGTCCTCACGGTCAAGGGGCAGTACTTCCACAGGGGCGGGAAGCGCCAGCACACAAGGCCGGCGTATTTGATCGTAACTGGAAGCTACGACACCGCAGACATTGAGGAAATCCTGGAGGTCTACCTGCTGCGATGGGAAATCGAAGTGGGCTTCCGGGATCAGAAAAACGGGCTTGGCATTGGCAAGGCTCAGGTATGGAACAAAAACTCGGTGACGAAAGTGCCAGGCTTCATGTCAGCATGCTACTCCATGCTGCTGATGGCCTCCTTGAAGGCTTTCGGCGACAAAAGAGGGGAGCAGTTCACACGCCTTCCCAGATGGCGGTCAAAAACGCCGAGCCGACCTTCCTTGAGGGATCTTGTGGAACTGTTGAAAAGGGAGGTGCGATGTACAATTCACAAGGCAGCATAGCTGGCACCGCTCTGTGACAGTTAAAACCTAAGCCAGTTTTTCATAATCTCCGCTTGAAAATGACCGGAGA